>NZ_JAVRQA010000101.1:0-2945 GCF_032161845.1 Mycobacterium sp. | reverse complement strand
GGAACAGGTGCGCTGGAAATGCAACATGATCCGTTCATTTCGTTAGGTCCGCACACAGAGACATTAGGAGTGTGATGTCGAAAGGTATGGAGGGCCGAATCGCGGTGGTCGCCGGTGCATCGATGGGCGTCGGCCGGGCCACCGCGATTCGCCTCGCGCAGGATGGCGCGACCGTCGTGCTGCTGGCTCGCCGCAAATTGCTGCTCGATGAGGTGGTCGAGATCATCGGGCCCAGTGCGGTCCCCATCGTGACGGACGTGACCGACAGTCACGACGTGCGTGCAGCCTTCGATCAGATCGCGGCGCAGTTCGGCCGCATCGACGTCCTGATCAACTCCGCAGGCGCCAGTCGGATCCGGCTGATCGAAGAAGCCAGCGACGAGGACATCGCCGTGACGGTCAACACCAACCTGGTGGCGCCCATCTACACCACGCGCTCGGCGATTCCGCTGCTACGCAAGGCCGGCGGCGGCGACATCATGAACATCTCCTCCGAGATCACCCTCGACGACATGCCGATGATGACGCTCTACGCCGCCACCAAGAACGGCCTCAACGGCTTCACCAAGGCCATGGGCAAGGAACTGCGCCGCGAATGCATCCGCGTGACCCTCGTCGTCCTCGGCGCGGTCGCAGACACCGGGATCCACGAGAACTTCAGCCCGGCCGACCTCGAAAAGGCTTGGCCGCTATGGGAAGCCGACGGCTACCCGACCCGCATGAGCGGCACCCAACTCCTCGCCCCGGCCACCGTCGCCGATGTGCTGCACGACGTCATCACCCGGCCTCGCGACGTCATGATGGACGTGGTCCATGTCCGTCCGGCCAGCAGCTGACCCGCCACCGAAAGCGGACGAGTTCCCATCGCGCCATTACCGAGACAAAAGGGAGACAACGTGATTCGACCGATGGACGGCGTCCGGGTGCTGGAGGTCGCGCAGTTCACCTTCGTGCCGGCCGCGGGTGCGGTCCTGGCCGACTGGGGCGCCGACGTGATCAAGGTCGAACACGCCGAAACCGGTGACGCCCAGCGTGGCCTGAGCGCTCTGATGGGCATGCCGGTCGGCAGCGGATCCTTCGCCCCCTTGATGGAGCACCCCAACCGGGGCAAACGCAGCATCGGCCTGGCATTGGAGCAGCCCGAGGCCCTGGAGGTCTTGCACGAACTGATCCGCACCAGCGACGTGTTCCTGACCAACTTCCTCCCCCGGGCACGCCGCCGGTTGGGCATCGAACTCGAGGACGTTCGCAAGATCAATCCGGAGATCATCTACGTCCGCGGATCCGGTTACGGCGCCGCCGGTCCCGATAGTGAGAAGGGCGGCTATGACAGCACCGCCTTCTGGGCGAGGGCAGGCAGCGCGCTGGGGACCACCCCGGTGGACTACGACGGCCTGTGTGTGATGCCCGCCGGAGCCTACGGCGACTCGCTGGGCGGGATGACGATCGCCGGCGGTATCGCCGGCGCACTGTTCGCCCGCGAACGCACCGGCGAGACCTCGGTCATCGACGTGTCGTTGCTGGGTGTCGGCGCCTGGGCGAACGCACTTTCGGTGGGCTTCGCGCTCCTGGAGGGTGGCCCACCGGCGCGACGCGCACCCGGCAACTCGGCCCGCACGAACCCGCTGGTAGGCAACTACCGAACCGCCGACGACCGTTGGCTCGTCCTGGCGATGCTCCAGCCGGGACGCTACTGGCCCGAGTTCTGTCGGCACATCGACCGGGAGGACCTCATCACCGACGAGCGGTTCGCTACCACCCCGGCATTGATGGGCAATGCCGCGGAGGCGGCGGAGCTCGTGCAGGAGGTATTGGCCGCGCGGCCCCTCACCGAGTGGATCGCCCGGTTCGCCGGCATGGAAGGCCAATGGGCCGTCGCCCAGGACCCGTGGGAAGTAGGCCAGGACCCGGCTATGCGGGCCAATGGGCTGATCGCCGAAGTGCTCGACACCGACGGCACCACCAGGGAACTGATAGCCAACCCAGTTCAGTTCGACGAGACACCGGCGCAAATCACCCGAGCCCCGCAATTCGCCGAGCACACCGACGAGATCCTGCGTAGCCTCGGCAAGTCCGACGACGAGCTCATCGATCTCAAGATCAGTGGTGCTGTCACCTGAGAGTGGCGGTGACTGTCAGTCCGGCGGGCGGAGGATGGCCGCCGAGCAGAACGCCCACAGGTCATCGATGGTGGTCGATCGCCCACCGGACAACACCGCCGAGTGCGAGGTCGCCAGCAGCAGTTCCTGTAGCAGGGCGGCTTGGGTGGCGAGCGGGACGTCCTCCCGGAGCAGGCCGGCGTCGGCGACGTCTTTGAGCAGTTCGACGATCAAGGAGTGCAGCGGCTCCAGGGCGCGGGTGAGATCGTTCGGCCGCGATTCGGTCAGTCGCAGATGCAAGACGCTGAGCCCACGAGCCAGCCGGGGCGGCATCGCCGTGATCTCCGATATCGCTTCCAACAGCACCTTGAGCCGCAACACCGGATCGGCGATGCCCTCACACCGCTCACGCAGCATCGGCAGCGCCGTGGTGCGCAGGATCGTCTCGTAGACCGCAAGCAGCAGGCTGTCCTTGCCGTCGAAGAACGTATAGTACGTGCGCTGCGACATGTTGGACTTGTCGACGACGTCCTGGATGGTGAAGTCGCTTTCGTCTCGCTCCCCGAGGAGCTCAACCGCCGCCGCGACGAAACGGTCACTGCGCGCTTGGGCGCGTGCGCGGGCGTTGCGCAGCGACCGGTCGACACTGTCCCGCTGCCAGCTCGGTTCGTGCGCCTCGGCGGGCTGCTGGTCCTTCTTCGGCTTCACCTCAGTTGACCGCGCCATGTTTCCCCACTCTCTCAATGTCGACTTCGGCCAGGAACTCGCCGACGACCCGCCTTACCGTATCCGGGCACTTCTGATGGGCGGCGTGCGCCGCGCCCGCGATCTCGACATACCGTGCCT
>NZ_JAVRQA010000100.1:0-5766 GCF_032161845.1 Mycobacterium sp. | reverse complement strand
CGCCTCCGAGATCCTCGAACACGTCCCGGCGGACGAGCAGGCGATCGACGAGTTGATCCGCGTGCTCAAACCCGGTGGCCGACTTGCCGTTACGGTGCCGCGCTGGTTGCCTGAGAAGGTCTGCTGGGTCTTGTCGGACGAGAATCACGCCAACGAGGGTGGGCACATCCGGATTTACCGCGCTGACGAACTCCTCGACAAGATCGCCGGCAGGGGAATGCGGTTCGACCATCGGCACCATGCGCACGCGCTGCACTCACCGTTCTGGTGGCTGAAATGTGCCGTGGGCGTGGACAAGCCGGACCACCCGGTCGTCACCGCGTATCACAAGATGCTGGTCTGGGACATGATGTCGCGACCTTGGCTGACCCGCAACGCGGAGTCGCTGCTCAACCCGCTGATCGGCAAGAGTGTCGCTTTGTATTTCCAAAAGCCAGCCAATTCCCCAAGCCAGGCGGCCTGACCGGTGCGGCGTCATGAGATTCCTGGTGTGCCAGGCGTTCTGACGCCGGAGCAATGCCGTCATACGGCGGTGTCGATCGCCGCGACGCAGGAGCCGTCGGGCGCGTTGCCGTGGTTCGTCGGCGGACACACCGACCCGTGGGACCACGTCGAGAACGCCATGGCGTTGAGCGCGGCCGGATTGTGGGAGCCCGCGCGCGTCGCCTTCGAGTGGTGTCGCAACGTGCAACGGGCAGATGGCTCGATGCCGATCCAGATGCGCAACGGCGTGCTCGAAGATGGCAATAGCGACAGCAACTTCTGCGCGTACGTCGCGACGGGCGTGTGGCACCACGTGCTGATCACCGGCGACCGCGGCTTTGCCGAGATGATGTGGCCGGTGGTTAGCAGCGCCATCGACTTCGTCTTGACCATGCAACTCGACGGCGGTGAGATCGCCTGGGCCAGAAGCGATGCCGGGATCCTGCCCGAGGCGTTGCTGACCGGCTGCGCCAGCATCTATCACAGCATCCGCTGCGCACTGGCGTTGGCGAACTACATCGGCGAGTCACAGCCGGAGTGGGAGGTGGCCGTCGGCAGCCTCGGCCACGCGATCGCCGAGCATCCCGAGGCGTTCAACCTCAAGGACGACCACGCGATGGAGTGGTACTACCCGGTGCTTGGCGGGGCGGTACGGGGAGAAGCCGCCATGGCGCGGATCGACGAGCGCTGGGATCGGTTCGTCGTGCCGGGCCTCGGCATCCGCTGTGTCGACCACAGGCCGTGGGTGACCGGTGCGGAAACCTGCGAGCTGGTGATGGCGCTCGACGCGATCGGCGATTCCGCAAGGGCTCGTGAGCAATTCACTGCGATGCAGCACCTCCGCGAGCACGACGGCTCGTACTGGACGGGTCTGGTCTTCTCCGACGGTAAGCGGTGGCCCGTGGAACGCACCACGTGGACCGGCGCAGCGATGATCCTGGCGGCCGACGCGCTGTCGTCGACGACGGCGGGTAGCGGCATCTTCCGCGCCGACGATCTGCCGCGTGGCCTCGAGGGTGAGTTCGACTGCGCCTGTTCGGCATCCGGTCGCCGGCCGAACTAGGCGCGCACCTCGCGGCGGTAGGTCACCTTGTCGAACTCGCGACCGTATTCGTCGACGGCAACCACGTCCATCTCGCTGACCAGCGCTCCCGGGCGCACGTCGACGCGGATGAAGGCGTAGTTGCGAAACCGCACCCGTGACCACCCGACCGATTCGGCCTGCTTGTCTCCGTGAGCGGTCCAGACGTAGCTGTTCGGCACGAATGTGTCGGCGATCTCGTTGCCGCGGTAGCTCTCGTGCTCGCCGGGCTGTAGGTCGTAGCGTGGGCGCCCTCCGCTCCCGACCGTGTAGTAAACGGTGCCATCGGTCTCCGGATAGACGATCGCGTTGTCGCCTGCGACCGTCGTCGGCGTGTTGGCCCGGATCGGATCGGTGCGTTCGAATAGGTGGTTGTGGCCCTGGAGCGCCAGGTCTACCCGATAGCGGTCGAACAGGTCGGACCAGGCCGCCCGCACGCCACCATCACTGGCGTGTTGAGCAGTGGTGGAATACGCACAGTGGTGAAAGAAGCAGACGATGAAGTCGACCGCCGGATTGGCGCGATGTGCCGCCAATGTCTTTGCCACCCAAGACTCTTGGCGCCCACCGGAGTAGCCGGTGTTGGCTGTGATCTCGTAGCTGACGTCGTTGGCGTCCAAGGAGAGCACGGCCACGTTGCCGTAGACGAACGTGTACACCGACGGGCACCCCGCTGGACCGTTGCCCGGAAAGTCCAGCCGCGCCAGATGTCCGCCGTAACCGTGGGTCGGGTACGCCGCCTCCATGTCGTGATTGCCGGTCGCGAACATCCACGGGGTTGTCGACGCACTGGGTTCGATGAGACCGAAGTACACGTCCCATACATACGGATTGAACTTGTCGAAGCCAGCCCTGAGCTTGCCTCCCGGCCCCACGAAGCTCGCGGGCTTCCCCGCGCCAGAGGGGTCCGCGTAGGCGATGTCGCCGGCGAGCACGTGAAAGTCGGGCCGCGCCGCGATGATCTGGTTCATCAGGTTCGTCGTGTGCGGTGCCGTGGGGTCGTTGTCTGGCTGGTAGTAGGCGTCGTCGTAGACGCCGGGTGGGAGGCCAGGCGGAAGCACGGGAGTCTGATCGGTGCCCTGGTCCCCTATCATGGTGAACCGGAACGGGCCCATCGCATCTCGCGAGTTCGGCATCGCGGTCGCTGCCGAGAGGACGTCGGTGGTGAAACCATCCTCAGTCCGCCACCGATAGAAGTGCGGCGTGTGGCCGGCGAGACCCCCGACGGGAACGTGCGCGTAGAACTGTTCGGCTCCGAGCACTCCGCCATCCCCGTCGGGAATCTGGGTCACCAGATTGCGGATCTCCGCTTCGACACTGGCACCCAGGTCCGGAGTCGGTCCGTGGTCGACGAAGATTCTGGTGGCATTCGGATTTCGTGACAGCTGGGCGGATAACCGCAGTTGCGTCGAGCCGTCGGTGCCGAATCCCACTCGGCGATTCGCGACTGCCAGCGGCGCCCCCGCTGCGTACGCGCGACCACCGAACGGTGATACGCCCATGGCAGCGACGGCGGCGGCCGCGGCCGCTCCACCCAGAAAGTTCCGTCTCGACACGGGGTGGCGACGAAGGTAAGCGCGATGCCAGTCGTGCTGCTCTGCCATCGACATGTCAGCCGCAATGGCAGCAGGGATGCCGGTGTCGGGAATGTCGCCGCCGGCGGTTGGCTCAAGCATCGGGAACCCCTCTTCGTCGGCGCAGTCGCAATATACCGTCAACGGGCCCCGATGGACGCTTGATACGCGTGACCTTGGTGCTGAATTCGCCTGCCGTTAAACGGCTTAGCGTCACAACCCGGTACTTTACTTGGAGTCGGCTGAACGGTCGCTGAATGGGTCAGTCACTGCTCGTACGGCACCGGCGACTTGCGATGTTCGACGCCGGCATTGAATGATCAGCTCGCGGCCAGCAAGGAGAGCCCAGGACCATGCCCGAACCTCGGAACCACAACCGGTGGGAGCTGCGTACCTGCGCGCGCCGGGGTCACGTCACCTACGCCCCCGACGAGGATGCGCTGGCGGCCAGGTTGAGCGGGACGACCGGGCTCGGCGAGGTTTGGCGTTGCCTGCGCTGCGGCGACTTCGTCACGGGGCCCCCACATGGGCGAGGGGCGGCGGAGGATGCGCCGCTCGTCATCCGCGGCAAGGCGCTGCGCCAGGCCATCATCGTGCGCGCGCTCGCGGTGGAGCGCTGGATTCGCGCGCTGCTGATCGCCTTCGCCGCGTGGGCGGTCTGGAAGTTCCACGGCGCGCAGGGGTCCATCCAGGCTGCGCTCGACAGGGACCTGCCGCTGCTGCGCAGCTCCGGCATCAAGGTCGATCAGATGACGGCGATCCATGAGTTGGAGCGGGCGTTGGCGGCGAAACCGTCGACGCTGGTGCTGCTGACCTTCGCCTTGATCGCCTACGCGCTGCTGGAACTCGTCGAAGGTGTCGGCTTGTGGTTGCTCACCCGGTGGGGTGAGTACTTCGCAGTGATCGCGACGTCGGTCTTCCTGCCGCTCGAGATCCACGACCTGACCAAGGGCATCACGCTGACCCGCGTCGTGACCTTCTCGATCAACGTCGCCGCCGTGATCTACCTGCTCGTCTCGAAACGGCTGTTCGGCCTCCGCGGCGGTCGTCGGGCCTACGACGACGAGCGCCGCGGCGAGCAACTCGTGGACGTCGAGCGAGCCGCCGCCCGCGCGTGACTAGTCGAGTGCTTCGCCGGGCGTGCCGGACAGTCGCTCCAGAATGCGCATCGAGCCCATCGCCGACACCTCCCGGAACGCTCCGGTGTCCAGTGCGCGTCGGTACACCCGGTAGGGAGCCTGCCCGCCGTCGTTCGGATCGGGGAACACGTCGTGGATGACCAGCGCGCCACCGACCGCGACCCACCGTGCCCAGCCGTCGAAGTCTTGCTGCGCCGCGGCGTCGGTGTGTCCGCCGTCAATGAACAAGAGCTGCAACGGAGTTCGCCACGACCGGGCCACCAACGACGACTTGCCGACGACGGCGACGACGTTATCGTCGAGCCCGGCGGCGTCGAGGGTGTGGCGCAACGTCGGCAGGGTGTCGAAGAGTCCCGTCACGTCGTCGACCATGGAGGTGTCGTGATACTCCCAACCCGGCTGGTGTTCTTCGGAGCCGTGGTGATGGTCGATCGTGTACAGCACACCTCCGGTCTGCTGTGCGGCGGCGCCGAGCATCACCGTCGACTTGCCGCAGTACGTGCCGATTTCGACGCCGACGCCATCGCGCAGGTACGTGGTTGCCGCGTCGTACAACGCACGGCCTTCGTCGGCGGGCATGAAGCCGATGACCTGCTCGGCGAGTGCGAAGAGTCGCGCGGCGGAGGGCGGCAGGGCAGTCTCGGTAGTGCTCATGACGGCCAACTTACCGTTGCTGGTCAAAGGCAGTTGTAGTAGCGTCCGGACATGTGTCCGATCCGGTCTTGGAGTCGACTCGGCGCCGTCTGACCGCCAAGCAGGCCGACACCGTGGATCGCCTCGGTAGAGCCGCGGTCGACTTACTCAATCGGGATGGATTCGCAGGTTTGACCGTGCGGCGCGTGGCTGCCGAGGCCGGCGTCGGATCGGCCACCGCCTACACCTACTTCTCGTCGAAGGAGCACCTCGTCGCCGAGGTGTTCTGGCGCCGCCTGGCCGGTGCGCCACCGGCGCCACACGGGTCCGCCGACCGCGCCGTCCGGGTCATCGACGTGCTGCAGCACGTCTCGCTTCTGGTCGCTGGCGAGCCGGAGTTCGCCGGAGCGGTGACGAGCGCGCTACTTGGCAGGGATCCCGACGTCGAGGTGCTGCGGCAGCGGATCGGCCTCGACATCAGGGCCCGGTTGGCCGCGGCCCTGGGTCCGGAGGTCGACGAGGACGTCATCGACTCGCTGGAGATGTTGTACTCCGGCGCGCTGGTGCGGGCCGGCATGGGATACGTGTCCTACCAAGAGATCGCGCAGCGCCTCGAGAAGTCGGCACGCCTCATCTTGGGTTAGCCGGCAGCCCAAGGATTGCGCGCGCCGCGGCGCCGGCCGGCTCGACGATGGCCCGCACGTCCTGGCCGTCCTCGACAAGCAGCGCCGTCAGCTCCCGCAGCCCACCGAGAAGGATGAGTGCCAGCGGTCGTGAGATTGGCGTCAGACCGGCCCTCTGGAACCCTGGGCTGAGGCTGAGGTCGACGACCATGTCGGTGAGGTGCGCCATGGCG
>NZ_JAVRQA010000099.1:0-34062 GCF_032161845.1 Mycobacterium sp. | reverse complement strand
ACTTCCTGGATGCCCGGGCCGTTGCCGAGGTCGGCGCTGATGGACACACCCGGAAGCAGGTTCGGGGTGATGATCTGCAGCGGGTTCGCCGGCGTCGCATCGTCAAGCAGGAAGTTCGGGGTGGTGTAGCTGAAGTTGATGCCAACGCCCAGCGACCACGGGAAGCCGATCTGGTAGCCCAGCTCCAGCGTGCCCTCGAACGCATCGGCGCCGGGTCCGGCGACGATGAACTTGGCCCGACCCGAATGGAACCACTCACGGGTCAGACGGTTGCGGTCAAGCGGGAACACACCGTTGAGGAAGGTGTCCCACTGTTGGACCGTCAGGGTCCGGTCCTGGCCATCGACCAGGCTTAGCTCGTTGTCCAAACCTGCGTGAGAGGTGCCCGTGCTCGTGAAGAGAGCAGCGAGGGCCGCGATCAACGCGACCAGCACCCGACTGATTGCCTTCATGTTCTCCCTAGCTTGTCGTGACGGACTCTGTGTTCCGCCGTTTCCTGTGAGTGCCCGGCTCTACCGCTAAGCCTGACACCCCGCAAGTGCTTCATGTGAGTGGAATTAGAAAGCTCACATGTTGTTCTTACGTAATGCTCATCGTTGACAGCAGAAACATAACGGTGAGGCATCCACCGGGCAACGCGTACACATCTGCTCGGCTCGCTGCCCGCCGCATGCCGGGGAGTTTGCCCGGTGGGTTCCACCGGCAGGCCGCGGGGTGCGTGAACCCCGCGAGGGCGCTACGGAGCCAGTGACCGCCCGCACATCAGGACAAGTGGGGAGACTTGTTCAGTCCGTTGATGTTTCCCGCGTTCGGTGCGAAATGACAGCTCAGCCGTGGTGCGGCGGCACGTTCGCCCGCAACCAGTCGTCGCGCTCGGCATCACCGTCGGAGGGGTGATCGTCCCACTCATCCTTCGTGGTTTCAGGAAGAGAATCACCGAAAATCTTGTTAACTGAATGGCCGTCTGACGGCGATGGATGGGTCACGATCGCGTCTTCGTGTGACGAAGATCACACATGGCCCTTGGTAGCTGTTCACTCCGCCGTAACACAATTTGGCGAAGCCCACGCGCAACTGACGGCAGCGCCAATTGCCCCGCTGAGCGTGGCTGGCAGCTGCCGAAGGATGCCGAAGATGGCAAGGGGTTAAATCTCCAAGCTGGATAGCTGGTCGATTATTTGGACTGCCAGCGGGCCCAGCGTCGCCATTCCGTCCCGGACCGCAGCCCGCGATCCGGCGATGTTCACGACCAGGGTGCTGCCCGAAATTCCGGCCAGTCCACGCGACACACCCGCATCGACGATGCCTGCCGACAGCCCCGACGCACGCAGAGCTTCGGAGATGCCGAGAAGCTCGCGGTCCAGAATCGTTCGGGTGGCTTCTGGCGTGACGTCGCGGGGGGTCACGCCGGTGCCGCCGACCGAGATCACCAAGTCGACACCGCCGATGACGGCCGTGTTGAGCGCATTGCGGATCTCGATCTCGTCGGCGGAGACGACCACGGCGCCGTCGACGACGAAACCCATCTCCCCCAGCAGCTCAGCGACCAGCGGACCGCTGTGGTCCTCTTCATCTCCGTGCGCCGTCCGGTCGTCGACGACGACGACCAGCGCGCGGCCCACCAATTCACCTGGCTGTTCCATGAATGCAACCGTATATCCCGGCACCGACGGCGTCGCGGCCATCCTGAGCTCCGGGCGTCCCGGCGCGAGCGTCACTGCTGTGCCTTGCCGAGCGTGACGTCCACCGTCTGCGGCTTACCCGATGGGTCGAGGTAGGTCAGCGTGACCTTGTCACCAGGCGCCCTCGACCGCACGGCCGCCACCAGAGCGTCGGCGCTGCCGATCACCCTGTCGTCGACCTTGGTCACGACGACGCCGCTCGGCAGGCCCGCAGCTGCGGCGGCGCCGCCTGCGGTGACGTCGACGATCTTGGCCCCGTCCACGCCGGCGTCATTGCCCACCTGAACACCGAGCGAGGCATGCGACGCGGTACCGCTCTGGATCAATTCGTCGGCGATGCGCTTGGCCTGGTCGACGGGGATGGCGAAGCCCAGTCCGATCGAGCCGCTCTGCGACTGCCCCGAATCCCCACCGAGAGTGGCTATTGCGGAGTTCACCCCGACGAGTTCGCCGTTCATGTTCACCAGCGCCCCACCGGAGTTACCGGGGTTGATCGCGGCGTCGGTCTGGATGGCGTCCAGGACGGTGTTCTGGTTCTGTGCGTCGCCGCCCGCGGCCACCGGCCGATTCAACGCGCTGACGATGCCAGTGGTGACGGTGCCCTCGAGTCCAAGGGGCGAGCCGATGGCCACGACGTCCTGGCCGACGCGGAGATTGCCCGACGACCCCAGCGTGATCGGGGTCAGTCCGGAGGCACCCGCTGCCTGTACGACGGCGATGTCGCTACTTGGGTCGGTGCCGACCACCTTGAAGGTGGTGGTGGCGCCGTTGGCGAAGGTGACCTTGGTCTGGACGCCGCCGGTGGGCGCACCCGGTCCGCCGTTGGCGGCCGCCACCACGTGGTTGTTCGTGAGGATGAGGCCATCGGTGGACAGGATGATGCCCGAGCCCTCCTCGGACTGCTTGCCCATGTCGGTCTCGAGTTTGACCACGCTGGGGACCACCTTGGCTGCCACCTGCTCGACCGAGCCGGCGGGAAGGCTCGCCGCGGGCTCGCTCGGCGTGGCACCTGCGGTCAACGAATTCAGCGCGGGCCGGCCCGGCTCGACGAGTGTGGCGACGCCGCCGCCGATGCCAGCGGACACGACGGCGATCGCCAGCGCACCCACCATCAACCGGCCCGCGCTCGAACGCTTCTGGGGAGCCGTCGGCGGCATGGGCATCATTCGCGTCGGATTGCCGGGGCGATACGGATCCTGCGGGCCGCGGTACGACTGGGGGGGTTGCGTGGCGTATCGCCAGTCGTATGACTGCTGCGGGTAAGGACCCGTCCGGTGCTGGCCCGGGTAGCCCGGCGCAGCACCCTCGTGCGCCCCTGGCCGATGCCCGGGCGGCGGTGGCGGCGAGTACCTCGGATCGTTCGTCATTGCGACTGTGTGCTCTTCTTTCGAGTAGTTTGCGTCGACGCTCTGTCAGGAACAACGAAGGGCTGGCCTCGACTGTGCCCCCCGGGGCTGAGAATCCACTTAGAGATCGTTCGGGACTTGCCCAGACTTCTCGCCAATCCACCCCAGATCACCCATTCTCGGTGCTGCCGGGCACCCCGTCCACCGCAGCGCCCTCGCGTGTCGCGGCCATTCCGACGCCGCCGTCGGTCAGCAGCCTGCCCGGCAGAACCAGATGAATCGACGTCCCCGACGGATTACCGCCGGGCACCGTGTCGTCAATCCAAAGTGTCCCACCGTGTTTCACGACGACCTGTTTGACGATCGCCAGACCGAGACCGGAGCCGGTCATCGCCCTGGCCGTCGCCGACCGGTAGAACCGCTCGAAGACGAGCGCGCGCTCGGCGGGTGGAATGCCGGGCCCGAAGTCCGACACCACCAACTCCGCGTGCATCGAATCGATCTGCGTCATCCGCACCGCGACCCGGCCCGCGGCGGGACTCCACTTCGCGGCGTTGTCGAGCAGGTTGAGCACCGCCCTCGACAAACCGGTCTCGTCGCCATACACCTGCCAATGGATGGCCCGCACATCGAACTCGATGTCGTTACGGCGCCTGCGAACTCGCTCAAGACTTCGGTCAAGGACCTCGGAAACGTCAACGGGTTCGTGAATCGTCACACCGGCGTCGTCCCTGGTGAGGTCGACCAGATCGCCGACCAGTGTGGACAGTTCCTCGATCTGCCCGAGGACGTCGGTGCGCAGTCCGGCCATCTCCTCCTCGGGGATACTCGGCGCACCGGGTGCCATCGATGCCATCAGCAACTCCACGTTGGTACGCAACGAGGTCAGTGGCGTTCGCAACTCGTGGCCAGCATCGGTGACGAGACGGGACTGCCGTTCCCGGGACTCGGTCAGTGCGCGGAGCATCATGTTGAACGCCTCGGTGAGACGGGCGAGTTCGTCACTGCCGTGTACCGGGATCGGGCGAAGGTCGTCCGTCCTGGCGACGCGCTCCGCGGCGTCGGTCAGCCGCGCCACGGGCCGCAGCCCGGTGCGCGCAACCGTGCCGCCGGCGATGGCGGCGACCGCCATCCCCAGTCCACCGACGATCAGCAGGATGGTTCCCAACCTCTTGATCACCTTGCCGGTCGGGTCGAGACTCTTCGAGATGAGCAGGGAATCGCCACTGGGCAGGTGTACGGCCAGCACGCGCTGAAAGTTGACGGTCCGCAACGACATTCGAAGCGTGCCCTGGATGACGCTCTTCTCCGGATCACCGAGCGGAAGCGTCTGCCCCTCCTGGTTGGCCGTGTAGATGGACCGCCCCGGCATCACGAACATGGCGTTGACGTCGGAGTAGGCCGTGCCCTCGATCGCCTTGCCGGGGTCGACGGCCAGCAGTCCGCTCTCGATCAGCAGCCGTGCGCGGATCTGCAGCTGGTTGTCGATGTCGTCGTAGAGCGCGCGGGACACCACCGCATAGACGGCGAGGGCCATCAGGACCACCACCATCGCCACCATCGACATCGCGAGCAGCATCACCCGCCAGCGAAGCGACACCGAACTGGCGTCGTGCGTGACGTGAGTCCGAACGTCGACGGCCCGCCGCTCACGGGAACGCCACCAGAACGGCGAGTGGGCCGAAGCCATCAGGGCGGGGTCTCACGCAGCACGTAGCCGACGCCGCGGACGGTGTGAATGAGCCGATGCTCCCCTTCCGCTTCGGTCTTGCGGCGCAGGTAGCCGACGTAGACCTCGAGGGCGTTGCCGGACGTCGGGAAGTCGAAACCCCACACTTCTTCGAGGATGCGACTGCGGGTCAGCACGCGGCGCGGGTTGGCGATCAACATCTCCAACAGTGAGAACTCGGTACGGGTGAGGCTGATCTGGCGGTCGCCGCGGGTGACCTCACGCGTCACCGGGTCGAGGCTGAGATCCGAGAACGTCATCGCCGCGGAATCACGGTCGTCGGGCAGGACGCGTCGCCTCAGCAGGGCACGCATCCGCGCCAGCAACTCTTCGAGGGCGAAGGGCTTGGGCAGATAGTCGTCGGCGCCGGCGTCTAGGCCTGCGACCCGCTCCGACACCGAGTCACGGGCCGTGAGGACCAGGATGGGCAGGTCGTCACCCGTGCTGCGCAGCTGCCTGCACACTTCGAGCCCGTCCAGCCTCGGCATCATCACGTCGAGCACCAGGGCGTCGGGCCGGTCGCTGGCGATCAGATCCAGGGCTTCGAGGCCATCCTGGGCCAGGACCACCGAATATCCATTGAAGGCGAGTGACCGGCGCAGTGATTCGCGCACAGCGCGATCGTCGTCAACCACGAGTATGCGCACAGCCACAGTTTCAACCCCGCGCCTGAGACGGGCCTGAGAGGCGCGCCGCCGGAGCGACTACTTACCTGGGTTAGCGGCGGTCGAGGTCGATCAGGCCGAGACGAGCGGCCTTCAGCAGACGGCGCGGCACTTTGTGCTGCTGACCCGCCACGTTGACGTTGACCAGGCCGACCGCCTCGGTCTTCCACTGCGACCGCCGACTACGGGTGTTCGACCGCGACATTCTCCGCTTGGGCACAGCCATGGTGGAGCTTCTCCTCTTGAGATTCTTGCTTTGGGGATGCCGCGCACGCATGGGCGTCGGCAATTGCCCATCAGGATAGCCGGTGTGCTGCTCAGGCTCCAAAAACAGGCGGAGCGGGGCCCCGCGCGGGGTCGGACGAAAGACAACGAGTCCGGAGACGTCACACGTCTCCGGACTCGTTGGATGTTCTGGCGGATCCCGCCTTAGGGAGCCGTTCCACCATTCTGGATGGCGCTGGCGAACTGTCCTGGCGCTGCCGCGAGGCTGGCAGCCAGTTGTCCCGGCGCTGCCAGGAGGCCGCCGGCGATTGCGACAGGGGCGGTCACGATTTGGTTGACACCAGCCCCAAGGAACTGCCCCGGCGCCGCCGTAATTCCGCAAGGCGCAGTGCTGTTGCCGTCACCGTCCAGGGGGCACGACGAGTCGACGCCCGCGAACTGCAGCGGGGCGGAAGTGAGGCCGCCGACCAGCTGCCCCGGCGCCGCTGCCAGGCTGCCGGCGGTGGTGGCAGGCGCTGCGGCGACATTGGTCACGATCGTGCACGGAATCGACGTGAACCCCGTCGCACAGCTTGCCGACGCGGGTGCGGCCAACGCAAAGCCGCCGGCGCTAGCGAAACCGATGAGGCCAGCGACGATGAGGGTGGATTTCACGAATTCTCCTAGGTATGAACAGGGGGGTGCGGTGCGATGCTCCGTAGCATACCTCCCTGAACGCGTTCGTAGCGGTTCAAACAAGTCGCAGGTAGAGCGGCTTTTGAGGGCTCTGGAAAATGCGATTGACGGATACGGTGATTGATCTTGACCGGGGTGGCTCAGCCTGCATAAACGGGCGGAGCGGGAACCACGCCGTCCTGCACCATGCACACCACGACCAAGTCGCGGGTCGTATACATCCGGTTGGTCACCGGGTCGCACTGGTTGGCGTGCTCGACGAGTGCCGTCACCCGGTAGTCGCGACCGGGGTCGTTGCACGACACTACGGTGACGTACCGCAGATCGTCGTCGTCCAACGACAAGTGATCGTTGCGGTAGTCGACACACGTGCCCACCGGGAAGTCGACGGCCATCCCGGACGTGGCGGCAGAAGCGGGGGCGGCGCCACCGACGGCGAGGGCGCCCGCAAGCGCTCCACCTGCTAGTAGGGCGCGGAAGGTAGTCAGGGCGTCCATGTCGCGAACTATAGGACCCAACCTGGTCAGCCTGGTCCCTTTTCGGCGCCGATGACGATGGCAATCGCCGCGTCCCCTTGACGTGGAACCGGAGGTACCGGCTAACCTACCGGCCTACCGGTTGGTTGAACATCGACGACGATGGGAGCTTGAATTGGCGCCAGTTCGAATAGGCAACTGCTCGGGCTTCTACGGCGACCGGCACGCCGCCATGCGGGAGATGGTGACCGGCGGCGAGCTTGACTACGTCACCGGCGACTACCTGGCCGAACTCACCATGCTGATCCTGGCCCGCGACCGCGCCAAGTCACCAGAGCGTGGTTACGCCAAGACCTTCCTGACCCAGCTCGAGGAGAGCCTCGGGACCGCGCTCGACAACGGCGTGAAGATCGTCGCCAATGCGGGCGGTCTCAACCCGGCGGGTCTGGCCGCCGCCGTGCGCGCGCTGGCCGAGCGGCTTGGCCTGGCCGTCAACGTCGCCCACGTCGAGGGCGACGACCTCGTCGGGCGGGCTGCGGAGCTGGGTTTCGGAACTCCCCTTTCCGCCAACGCCTACCTCGGCGCCTGGGGCATCGTCGACTGTCTCAATGCGGGAGCCCACGTCGTCGTCACCGGCAGGGTCACTGATGCGTCGGTGATCGTCGGGCCCGCGGCCGCGCACTTCGGCTGGAAACCAACCGACTACGACGCTCTCGCCGGCGCGGTCGCCGCAGGCCACGTCATCGAGTGCGGCACTCAGGCGACCGGCGGCAACTACGCCTTCTTCACCGAAATCCCCGACCTCGCCTACCCGGGCTTTCCGATCGCCGAGATCGACGCCGACGGCTCGTCGGTGATCACGAAGCATCCCGGCACCGGCGGCCTGGTCAGCGTCGACACCGTCACCGCGCAGCTGCTCTACGAAATCGGTGGGGAGCGCTACGCCAACCCCGACGTCACCCTGCGGGTAGACAGCCTTGCGCTCACGGCCGACGGGCCCGACCGGGTGCGCATCAGCGACGTGCGCGGCGAACCTCCGCCACCGACCCTCAAGGTGTCGGTCAACACCGTTGGTGGATTCCGAAACGCGATGACGTTCGTGCTGACCGGCCTTGACATCGAGGCCAAGGCCGACCTGGTCCGGCGCCAGCTGGAAGCTGGCCTGACCGTGAAGCCCGCCGAATTGGAGTGGACGCTAGCGCGTACCGACCATCCGGACGCCGATACCGAAGAGGCCGCCAGCGCGCTCCTGCGGTGCGTGGTGCGCGACCCGGACCCCAAGAACGTGGGCCGCCACTTCTCCTCGGCCGCAGTCGAATTGGCCTTGGCCAGCTATCCGGGCTTCACCACCACCGCGCCGCCAGGCGATGGCCAGGTGTACGGGGTCTTCACGCCCGGCTACGTCGACGCCACCGAGGTGCCGCACGTCGCCGTGCATGCCGACGGAACCCGCAGGGAGATTCCCGCGGCCACCGAAACCAAGGTGCTCGAGCCCGTCGGTCCCTTCGCACTGCCCCAACCGCTCCCCTTCGGCGAGACCAGGCGGATGCCGCTGGGCCACATCGCGGGGGCCCGTAGCGGCGACAAGGGCGGCAACGCCAACGTCGGCGTGTGGGTTCGCACCGACGAGCAGTGGCGCTGGCTGGCCCATGCGCTCACCGTCGAGAAACTTCGTGAATTGTTGCCAGAGACAAGGGATCTGCCCGTGTCCCGATACCTGCTATCCAACCTGCGCGCGGTGAACTTCGTCATCGAGGACATCCTCGGCAAGGGGGTGGCCCATCAGGCCCGCTTCGACCCCCAGGCCAAGGGTCTCGGCGAATGGCTGCGGTCCCGGCACGTCGACATCCCGGAGGCATTGATCCCGTGAGCATCTGGAATACCCCCGAACGCGAACAGCTCCGCAAGACCGTGCGGACGTTCGTCGACCGGGAGATCCTGCCGAACGTCGCCGAGTGGGAGCGCACCGGCGACATCCCGCGCGACCTCCACTTGAAGGCCGGCGAGGCGGGGCTTCTCGGGGCGGGCATGCCCGAATCCGTCGGTGGTGGTGGCGGCGACGGCGCCGACGCGGTCGTCATCTGCGAGGAGATGCACCAGGCAGGTGCCCCTGGTGGCGTCTTCGCCTCGCTGTTCACCTGCGGCATCGCCGTGCCCCACATGATCGCCTCTGGCGACGAGCGGCTGATCGAGACCTACGTCCGGCCGACCCTGCGCGGCGAGAAGATCGGCTCGCTGGCCATCACCGAGCCGGGCGGCGGGTCGGACGTCGGGCACCTCACCACGAAGGCAGTCCGCGACGGAGACGACTACCTCATCAACGGCGCCAAGACCTACATCACCTCCGGCGTGCGGGCCGATTATGTCGTGACCGCCGCGCGGACGGGCGGACCCGGCGCGGCAGGGGTCTCGCTGATCGTCGTCGACAAGGGCACGCCCGGCTTCGAAGTCAGCCGCAAGCTGGAGAAGATGGGCTGGCGGTCGTCGGACACCGCCGAGCTGTCCTACACCGACGTGCGGGTGCCCGCGACCAACCTGATAGGCGCCGAGAACAGTGGCTTCCTGCAGATCGCCGGGGCGTTCGTCAGCGAGCGAGTCGGGCTGGCGGCGCAGGCGTACTCCAGCGCGCAGCGGTGTCTGGACCTGACCGTCGAATGGTGCCGCCACAGGGAAACCTTTGGCCGGCCGTTGATCTCGCGCCAGCAGGTGCAGAACACGCTCGCCGAGATGGCGCGCCGGGTGGACGTTGCTCGGGTGTACACGCGGTACCTCGTCGAGCGGCAACTCGCCGGCGACACCAACCTGATCACCGAGGTCTGTCACGCCAAGAACACCGCGGTCGAGTCGGGCGAGTGGGTGGCCAATCAGGCCGTCCAACTGTTCGGCGGCATGGGCTATATGGCCGAGTCCGAGGTCGAACGGCAGTACCGCGACATGCGCATCCTCGGCATCGGCGGGGGAACCACGGAAATCCTCACCGGGCTGGCCGCCAAGACGCTTGGATACCAGTCGTGAGCACACCGTTGAAGTCACTGGTCGACGTCAGGGGGGCGGCGTTCACCGACGCGGCCACGGCGATGACCGCCAAGCTCACCGAACTCGACGCCGAACACGCCAAGGCGCTGGCCGGCGGTAGCGCCAAGTCGGTCGAGCGCCATCACGCCCGCGGCAAGCTGACCCCACGCGAACGCATCGAACTACTGATCGACCCGGATTCGCCGTTCCTCGAATTGAGCCCACTCGCCGCCTGGGGCAGCGACTTCCACGTCGGCGCCAGCGTCGTCACGGGGATCGGCGTCGTCGAAGGCGTCGAGTGCCTGATCGTCGGCAACGACCCCACCGTAAAGGGTGGCACCAGCAACCCGTGGACACTGCGGAAGATCTTGCGCGCGAACCAGATCGCCAGGGAGAACCGGTTGCCGGTGATTTCGCTCGTCGAGTCGGGCGGGGCGGATCTGCCGACGCAGAAGGAAGTCTTCATCCCCGGCGGTCAGATGTTCCGGGACCTGACCAGACTGTCCGCGGCGGGCATCCCCACCATCGCCCTGGTGTTCGGCAACTCCACCGCGGGCGGAGCCTACGTCCCAGGCATGTCCGACCACGTCGTGATGATCAAAGAACGCTCGAAGGTGTTCCTCGCCGGGCCACCACTGGTGAAGATGGCCACCGGCGAGGAGTCCGACGACGAATCCCTTGGCGGCGCCGAGATGCATGCCCGCACTTCGGGTTTGGCCGACTACCTCGCCTTCGACGAACTTGACGCCATTCGCATCGGACGCCGTATCGTGGCAAGGCTCAACTGGCAGAAGACCGGACCCAAGCCGGGCCCGGTGACCGAGCCGCTGTTCGACGCCGACGAGTTGATCGGCCTAGTGCCTGCCGACCTACGGGTGCCGTTCGATCCGCGCGACGTCATCGCCCGCGTCGTCGACGGCTCGGAGTTCGACGAGTTCAAACCGCTCTACGGCGGTTCGCTGGTCACGGGGTGGGCGACCTTGCACGGCTACCCGATCGGCATTCTCGCCAATGCGCGCGGTGTGCTGTTCAGCGAGGAGTCGCAGAAGGCGACCCAGTTCATCCAGCTGGCGAACCGTTCCAACACGCCACTGTTGTTCCTGCACAACACGACCGGCTACATGGTGGGTAAGGCATATGAGGAAGGCGGCATGATCAAGCACGGCTCGATGATGATCAACGCCGTGTCCAACTCGACCGTCCCGCACATCTCGCTGCTGCTCGGAGCATCCTACGGCGCAGGGCATTACGGCATGTGCGGGCGAGCCTACGACCCGCGCTTCCTGTTCGCCTGGCCCAGCGCGAAGTCGGCCGTGATGGGCGGCGCCCAACTGGCCGGCGTCATCTCGATCGTCAGCCGTGCTGCCGCCGAGGCAAGGGGCCAGCAGGTCGATGAGGACGCCGACGCCGCCCTCCGCGCCGCGATCGAGGCTCAGATCGAAGCCGAGTCGCTACCGATGTTCTTGTCCGGCCGGATGTTCGACGACGGTGTCATCGATCCACGCGACACCCGCACCGTGTTGGGAATGTGCCTGTCCGCCATCGCCAACGGCCCGATCGAGGGGACGTCGAACTTCGGCGTCTTCCGGATGTGAGCGCCAAGATGTCCCCCAACAGTGCGATTTGTGTGTTCGTAGCCGCGGTGAGCGCGGGTAAGAACACGCAAATCGCGGAGGTGGAGAGATGATTTCGAGAGTACTGGTCGCCAACCGCGGGGAGATCGCCCGCCGCGTGTTCGCCACGTGCCGCCGTCTCGGTGTCGGCACCGTCGCCGTCTACACCGATCCCGACGCGCAGGCCCCGCACGTCGCCGAGGCCGACGTCCGCGTGCGACTGGACGGCCGCAACGGCTATCTCGACGCCGCGCAGCTGGTCGCGGCGGCGCGGGCAAGCGGTGCCGATGCCATCCACCCCGGATACGGATTCCTCTCCGAGAACGCCGAATTCGCTGCGGCGGTGCAGGATGCCGGGCTGACGTGGATCGGTCCTCCGGTCGCTGCCGTCCAGGCGATGGGCAGCAAGATCGAGGCCAAGAAGATGATGGCCGCGGCCGGCGTTCCGGTACTCGACGAGCTCGACCCCGAGACGGTCACGGCTGCCCAGCTGCCGGTGCTGATCAAGGCGTCGGCCGGTGGTGGTGGCCGCGGCATGCGGGTCGTCCGCGAACTCGCCGAACTTCCCAAACAGGCCGAAGCCGCCCGCCGGGAGGCCCAGTCCGCATTCGGCGACCCGACGGTGTTCTGCGAGCGCTATCTGGCGGGAGGCCATCACGTCGAGGTGCAGGTGATGGCCGACGCCCACGGCACGGTGTGGGCGGTCGGCGAACGCGAGTGCTCGATTCAGCGCCGCCACCAGAAGATCATCGAAGAAGCCCCGTCGCCGCTGGTCGAACGTGTTCCCGGCATGCGCGCCAAGCTGTTCGAGGCCGCCCGGCTCGCCGCCGAGGCGATCCGCTACACCGGAGCGGGGACCGTCGAGTTCATGGCCTCCGATGACGGGGACTTCTTCTTCCTGGAGATGAACACCCGGCTGCAGGTGGAACACCCCGTCACCGAGGAGACCACCGGCCTCGATCTCGTCGAGTTGCAGCTGCGGGTCGCCGAGGGCGCTCGGCTCGACGCGGAACCGCCTGCCACTAGCGGACATTCGATCGAGGCCCGGCTCTATGCGGAGGACCCGGCCAAGGATTGGCAGCCGCAGGCCGGGCCCATCCACCGATTCGAGGTTCCGTCGACGCTGACCGAGTTCGGGCTGCTCGGCCGGGCCGGCGTGCGGGTCGACTCCGGCGTGCTGGACGGCTCGACGGTGTCGGTGTTCTACGACCCGATGCTGGCCAAGGTCATCTCCTTCGCACCGACGCGCTCGCAGGCCGCAGCCCTCCTGGCCGACGCGCTGGCACGCACCCGCCTGCACGGCATCACGACCAACCGCGACCTGCTGGTGAACGTTCTGCGGCATCCCGCGTTCCTCGACGGTGCCACGGACACCGCGTTCTTCGACACCCATGGACTGGCCGACTTGGCCGCCCCGTTGGCCGATGCCGCGGCGCCAACACTGTCTGCGGTGGCGGCCGCCCTCGCCGACGCAGCCGAGAACCGCCGCGTCGCAGGCGTACTCGGCGGCCTGCCAAGTGGCTGGCGCAACCTCGCGTCCGGTTTCCAGGTCAAGCGTTACGTCGACGCTGCCGGCGCGGAACACGAGGTGCGGTACCGGTTCGGCCGCGGCGGGCTCGAACTCGACGGGGACCAGGCCGTGACGCTGGTGAGCTCGACGCCGAGTCGGGTCGTGCTGGCCGCCAAGGGCGTTGAGCAGCCGTTCGACGTCGCACGGTACGGCTCCCCCGAATCTCAAGACGTGTTCGTGGACTCCCCACTGGGGCCCGTCCGCCTGACCGCCCAACCCCGCTTCCCCGATCCCGACTCCGCCGTCGCGCAAGGGTCGCTGCTGGCACCCATGCCCGGTTCGGTGACCAAGATCGCCGCGGCGGTCGGAGACCGGGTCAAGGTGGGTCAGCCGCTGATCTGGTTGGAGGCCATGAAGATGGAGCACACCATCGCCGCCCCGACGGCCGGCGTGCTCGCCGAACTCAACGTGACGGCCGGCCAACAGGTCGACGTCGGCGCCGTCCTGGCCCGCATCGAGTGATTTCGGACCGAATCAAGGAGAATGATGAGCTTCACCGAGACCGACGAACAGCGGGAACTACGCAAGGCCGTCGCGGCCATGTCCGCCAGCTATGGGCCGGACTACTACCTGGAGAAGGCCCGTAGCGGCCAGCACACCACCGAATTATGGAGCGAGGCAGGCAAACTCGGTTTCATCGGCGTCAACCTCCCTGAGGAGTACGGCGGCGGCGGGGCCGGCATGTACGAACTCTCGATCGTCATGGAGGAGATGTCGGCCGCGGGGTGCGCTCTTCTGCTGATGGTCGTCTCGCCCGCGATCAACGGCACGATCATCAGTAAGTTCGGCACCGAGGACCAGAAGAAGCGATGGCTACCGGGCATCGCCGACGGCTCGATCACCATGGCCTTCGCCATCACCGAGCCCGACGCCGGATCCAACTCGCACCGGATCACCACGACCGCCCGCCGCGACGGCGACGACTGGATTCTGTCCGGCCAGAAGGTCTACATCTCCGGCGTCGACCAGGCGCAAGCGGTACTGGTCGTCGGCCGCACCGAGGAAGCGAAGACGGGCAATCTCAAGCCCGCGTTGTTCGTCGTTCCGACCGACACCCCCGGCATGTCGTGGACGAAGATCGACATGGAGATCGTCAGCCCGGAGAACCAGTTCCAGCTCTTCCTCGACGACGTCCGACTGCCATCGGACGCACTCGTCGGCGCGGAGGACGCCGCGATCGCGCAGCTGTTCGCCGGCCTCAACCCCGAACGCATCATGGGCGCGGCCAGCGCGGTCGGGATGGGCCGGTTCGCGATCAACAAGGCCACCGACTACGTCAAGACCCGTCAGGTTTGGAAGACGCCGATCGGTGCGCACCAAGGCATCTCGCATCCGCTGGCGCAGAACTACATCGAGATCGAGCTCGCCAAGCTGATGATGCAGAAGGCCGCCACGTTGTACGACGGTGGTGACGACTTCGGTGCGGCCGAAGCCGCGAACATGGCCAAGTACGCGGCGGGCGAGGCTTCGGTGCGCGCGGTCGACCAAGCCGTCCAGTCGTTGGGCGGCAACGGGTTGACCAAGGAGTACGGCATCGCCTCGGTGCTGACGGCGTCACGCCTGGCCCGGATTGCGCCCGTCAGCCGCGAGATGATCCTCAACTTCATCGCGCAGACGTCGCTGGGCTTGCCCCGGTCGTACTGATGGCCACGCTCGTCGCATACTCGGCAGAGGGTGCCGTCGCCCGCCTGACGCTCGACTCACCGCACAACCGCAACGCGTTGTCGACGGTCCTGGTTCGGCAACTGCACGAAGGGCTTGCCAGGGCGACCGCGGATCCCCACGTCCGGTGCGTGGTGCTCGGGCACACCGGCGGCACCTTCTGCGCGGGCGCCGACCTGGGCGAGGCCGGATCGGCTGCAGGGACCTCGGACCCTGGCGACCTCGCGCTGGACAGAGCCAGGGAGATGACCGACCTGCTGCGCGCGATCGTGGCGTCGCCGCTGCCGATCATCGGCGTGGTGGACGGCCACGTGCGGGCGGGTGGGCTCGGTCTGGTCGGCGCGTGCGACATCGTGGTGGCGGGGCCATCGAGCACCTTCGCACTCACCGAGGCTCGGATCGGGGTGGCTCCTTCGATCATCTCGCTGACGCTGCTGCCGAAGATGTCCGCCCGCGCCGCGGGACGCTACTTCGTCACTGGCGAGAAGTTCGGCCCCGAGGAAGCGCAGAGCATTGGGCTGATCACCATCGCGGCGGACTCAGCCGAAAGCGCGGCGGCCACCGTGGCCAAACTCACCGCCGACATCGCGAAGGGTTCACCGCAGGGGTTGGCGGCGTCGAAGGCATTGACCACGGCGGCGCTACTCGCGAGGTTCGACGCCGACGCCGAGGCACTGACGGCGCAGTCCGCGAAGTTGTTCGTCTCCGAGGAGGCCCGCGAGGGCATAACGGCGTTCCTGGAGAAGCGCCCACCGCGATGGTCCCACCTTTGATCACGCTGTGACCTAATTTGTCCGGGTGACGGCTACACGACGCGATGGGCTGGGACTGGCCCTGATCCTCGCTGTCGCCGCCGTCCTGCGACTGCCGGGCTTGCCCGGCCGCGGTGAGTGGGACGACGACCAGGGCGATCAACTGCTCACCATGCTGCACTGGGTTCGCGACGGCCAGATTCCCGACCTCGGACCCATGGGCTCGCTGGGGACGGCACACCATGGCGTCGCGTATTACTGGCTGTTGGCGCCGGGCGCTTACCTCACCGATGCCAACCCGGTGGCTGCCGTGGCGACGTTGGCCATCGTCGGGATGGCTGGGGTGGCCGCCACGTGGTGGCTGGGGCGCATCGTGGGCGGACCGCTCGCGGGCCACCTCGCGGGTCTGCTGATGGCGGTCAGCGCCTCGGCGATCACCGCGTCGACCTTCGTGTGGAATTCGAACATCGTCGGACCAGCAACTGCCCTAGCCGTGGCCGCGGGCTGGCAGGCCTGGCGGACGCGGCATGCGCGGTGGTGGATCTTCGCCGCCGTGGGCATGGCGCTGGCCATGCAGGGTCATCTGTCGTCGCTACTCGCCGCACCCCCGCTGATCGGCATGGCGTTGGCCGACGTCGCGCGGCGCCCGGGTGGGCAGCGGCGGCACGTGTTGATGCCACTGCTCGGCGCGGCGGCCGTCGTCGTCATCAGTTATCTACCGCTGCTCGCCCACGAATTGCGTCATGACTTCTCCGAGATCAGGGCGATCGTCGACTTCGTCGTGTCCGGAAGGGGACGCTCCCTGCCGACGCCGGCGGGTTCGTCGCTCGCCGCGCTACCTGTGATCGCCTGGCGGGTCCTGGCATCGCCGCTGTCGGGATTCGTACTCTCGGCGCCCCTGGCCGGGTTTGCCGCCTTGTTCACCGTCTCGGTGGCCGTCGCGGTCGCCGCACTCGGAACCTCCTGCATCGCAAGGCAATACGGCCGCTGGTCGGTCGCAACCATCGTCTGGGCGGTGGCCGCGCTCTCGGTGATCTCGCCAAGCCTCGGCATCATGACACCGGGATTGCCGACCGACCAGTACCACGCGTGGCTCGACCCGATCCTGCTGGCAGCCGTCGGCGTCGCGACAGCACACCTGTGGTCGACTGCGGTCACGGTCGGCCGGTTTGCCTGCGTCGCGATCATCGCGAGTTGCCTCGCTCTCGCGCTTCTCGCCATGCCGCCGTTGACCTCTCCCGGGGGCGGATGGCCAGCGGCAGCGGCGGCTGCCGACCGGATCCGAGTTCACGTCGGGGGGCAACCGGTTGCAATCACGGGCGTTGCGAAGGCTGGAACCTCCCTCGCGTTTCCGCTCCAACGCGCCGGCGCGAATGTCGTGACTCCAAGTTCCGCGGATTACCTCGTCGTCGTGTGCGATCCGCTATTCGAGCGCGCCGTCGGACTGCCATGTGGCGGGCCCGCCGAGACGGCCGCCGCGCACCAGTCCGGTCTTTCGGTTGCGCGTCTCGTCGACAGGTTCGCGAACAGCCCTCGCCTCGTCGTGTGCGTCTTCGCGCGGGAGTAGCCGAAACGGGATGGCGCATTCGGTAACCACCAGCTGCTAACAGGCTTACGCTGACGGTGATTATTCAGCGTGGGGGTGCGCATGGGCTTGAATTGGATGTTCGTCACCACCCCGAAGCACGCTGAACGCGCGAGTTCGAGCGGTCGGGAAATTCGACCGGTGCTCGTCGCCTCCGTGCTCGTTGCTGCCGCGCTGACCGTGATCCTTGCGAGTTGCGCGCTCCGCGCCGGCGCGGTGGCACGTGCTCCACAGGCGCCGCCAGCCGACGTGCCGTCGCTCACGGTTCCGATGCCCACCGGACCGCAACCCACCTTCGTTCCGCAGCCAACGGGACCGCAACCCACTGGCCCGCAACCCACCGGACCGCAACCCACCTTCGTCCCGCAACCCACCGGCCCGCAACCCACCTTCGTCCCGCAACCAACGGGTCCGATGCCCACCGGCCCGATACCGACAGGGGCGGTGCCGACGCCCGGCCCCCCGCCGACGAACCAACGGGCGACCACGGCCGCAACCCCTGCCCCTCCGCCTGCGCCGTTCTTTCCATGGCCTACCGATTGGAACCCGTTGCCCACCGCTTGGTTGCCGCCAAGCTGACCCTCACGATGGCGCCGAACCGAGGTGCTCAGGCATCGACGAAGCTGACGTTTGGCTGACTTCTGTGCATGGCACCTTGCATGTCTGAGCGTTCGTCGTAGGCTCGTCCCCAATGAGCAATGGAGCGTCGCGATACGGGTCGATGCGTGCTGCCGACACCGATCGCATTCAGGTGGCGCAGCTGCTCTCCGATGCCGCCGCCCAGGGCCGTCTCGAGATGAGCGAATACGAGGACCGTCTCAAGAAGGCGTACGCCGCGCAGACGTTCGACGAGCTGGATCGCCTTAGCTCAGACCTGCCAGGAATCGCCACCACGGCTCCCGCCATCGCACCCGGCCGGCCCGCGCCATCCACTCTCCTTCTCGCGATCATGAGCGGTTTCGAGCGACGCGGCCGCTGGAACGTGCCGAAGCGATTGACCTCGGTGGCCGTCTTCGGAGGCGGCGTGATCGACCTTCGCTACGCCGACTTCACCTCAGCCGACGTCGAGATCCACTCGTACTCGATCTTCGGCGGGCAGACCATCCTGCTGTCGCCGGAATTGAACGTCGACATCCGAGGTGTCGGCGTGATGGGTGCCTTCGACCACATCGGCGACGAAGGCTCTCCCGGCGCGCCGCACGTCACCATTCGCGGGTTCTCCCTGTGGGGCAGCGTCGGCATCAAACGCAAGAGTCGCAAGACCCAGCAGTAGCTCAGCGCCTGCGTCGCGAGCGGAGGTAGTCGCCGACGACGGCGGCCCCCAATCCATCGAGGTCGGGCTGGACGACCCGACCCTCGACTCGGCGAGCCACCTGATCGATGAACCGCGCCAGGCCCGGATCGCTGCCGAGGCGGAAGATCGTCACCTGTGCACCCAGTCGCGCGATCTCGTCGAAACCCTTCACCGTGTGGGCGATGGTCCGCGGGTGCGGCGGGTAGTCGAAGTACACCGACGCCCCCTCCCCGTCCCCGAAGTCCTCGAGGTGCGCCGTCGGCTCGCCGTCGGTGACGATGAGGACCACCGGCTGCGCGTTGGGGTGGCGACGTAGGTGACGCGAGGCAAGCGCCAACGCGTGGTGCAGGTTGGTGCCCTGCTCGTATACGCCTTCGAGGCCGGTCAGTTCGGCGGCGCTGACGGTGCGGGCATAGCGTCCGAACGCGATGATCTGTAGGTCGTCGGAGCGGAACCGCGTGGTGATGAGCTGGTGCAGCGCAAGCGCGGTGCGCTTCATGGGCAGCCAGCGATTCTCCATCACCATCGAGAACGACGTGTCGACGAGAAGCGCGACGGCAGACTGGGTGCGCGTCTCGGTCTCGGAGATCTCGACGTCTTCGACCGTGATCTGCATGGGTAGCTCCGCGACCCCGGCGCCGGCTTGCCGCAGCACCGCATTGGTCAGCGTCCGCGTCACGTTCCACGGCTCGGTGTCGCCGAACTGCCAGGGCCTGGTGGCGCCGGTGAGCTCGCCTGCGGCCCCCGCGCGACGGGTGTCACGTTCGCCGTGGCGTCCCGAAAGTTGTTGCGCCACATCGCGCAGAATCATCTGGCCCAGCTGACGCATGGCCTTGGGCGACAGTCTCCACTGGCCGTCGGCGTCACGGTCCAGGAAACCCTGGTTCATCAGTGCCCGTTCGAGTTCGGCGAGTGTCCGGGCATCGATGGCTGCCTGATCGCCAAGTTGGCGGGCCAGCATGTCGAGGTCGACGTCGTCCATCTGGGCTCCGGCATAGCTTTGGCTCAGCTGCTCGGCGAGCTGCTCGAGTTCGCCGATGTCGGCCAGCGCCTGCGCGCCCTCCCCCATGCCCATGGGGTTGTCGCCCTTGAAGCGTTCCGAGCCCTGCCAGTCCTCGCCGGGCCGCGCATTCTGCAGGTGCTGATCGAGCTTGTCGAGCGCGTTGATCAACGACGGTGAGCCAAAGGCCTGCTGCGCCAACGCATCCAGCTCCGCACGCTGGTCGGCGGACAGGCTGTTGCGGAACCGCTGGGCGGCCGCGGCACGCTTGGCCAGTGAGTCGAGCAACTCGTCGATGTTCTTCGGGTTCTCCGGAAAGAACTCGCCGTGCTTGTCCATGAAGTCTTGAAAGTCTTGGGGCGCGTCTTCGCCACGAGAATGCTTGTCCAGCAACTCGTTCAGATCGTCGAGCATGTCGTTGACGCGCTGACGGTCTTCGTCGGTGGCGTTCTCCAACGCGTCCTTCATGCCCGCAAAACGCTGATCGAGCATCTCCCGGCCCATGAGGTCCTTGATCTGCTCGTACTTCTGGCGCGCCTCGTCGCTGCGCCAGTCGTACTCCGACAGTTCCTGAACGGCCTTCGCCGGTGACGATGGCAGCGCCTCGAGTTGCAGCTCGTTGAACCGCGCATCGTCGTCGAGAGCGCGCGCCAGCTCCTTGCGCTCGGCCAGCACCGCCTCATCGAGAAGCTTCTTGATCTCCTGCAGCGTGCCGTCGAGGTTGTTGCGCTGCAACAGCTCTCGCCGCTTGCGATTCGCCTCGGCGGCCAGCCGGTCGGCGCCCCGCGTGTTCTCGGTGCCGCGTCGCATCAGTTCGGCCAGCGCACGTCGCGGCGAACTGCCCTCCATGACGTCCTGGCCGATCTGCTCCAGCGCCTCGCGCAGGTCGACGGGAGGCGCCAGCGGGTCGGGCCCCCCGGAGTAGCGCGAATACCGCGACAGGCGTTTAGCCATAGATCGTTTCACCTTCGCCGGACACCTTGTCGATGCGCTTGGCCAGATAGAGGGCCTCGAGCGCCAGTTCCAGTGCGGCGGCGCGTTCGCCGTCGGTCTGCGCGCCGAGGCGTTCGGCGACGGCATCGACGATCGGCAGCTCCGGCAGCGCCGCCAGTACGTCCTTGGCCGAGACGCGTTCACCCGTCGTGACGGGGGCGCCCTCCTCCACGGCAGCCACCAGCGGACCCACGTCAAGGCCGCCGAGCAGCCGTTGGGCGGTGTCTGCCGTCGCCCTCCGCAGCAGGTGTTCGAGCACCGCCTGTTCGCGCCCCTCCTCGCCGGATTCGAATTCCAGCTTGCCCCGCAGCACGTCGATGATGGTGCCAAGGTCGACCACCCGGGCGACGGGATCCTGCTCGCCGAGGACCGCGGAGCGGTGCGTGGCCGCGGCGGCGACGGTCTCGGCCGCGGCGATCGCGAATCGCGCTGACACCCCGGAGCGCTGGTCGACCGACTGCGACTCGCGCAGCGCACGGGCGAACCGGGCCAGGATCTGCAGCAGGTATTCGGGCACCGCCGCGGGCAGGTGGGCCTCCTGCTTGATGACCCCCACCTCGGCCTCGAGCGCCAACGGGTAGTGGGTGCGGATCTCGGCGCCGAAGCGGTCCTTGAGCGGCGTGATGATGCGGCCGCGGTTGGTGTAGTCCTCGGGGTTGGCGCTGGCGACGACGAGCACGTCGAGCGGTAGCCGCAGGGTGTAGCCGCGGACCTGGATGTCGCGCTCCTCCATCACGTTGAGCATCGACACCTGGATGCGCTCGGCGAGGTCGGGCAACTCGTTGATCGCGACGATGCCGCGGTGCGCGCGCGGAATCAGACCGAACGCTATGGTCTCCGGATCGCCGAGGCTGCGGCCCTCGGCGACCTTGATGGGGTCGATGTCACCGACGAGGTCGGCGACGCTGGTGTCCGGCGTCGCCAGTTTCTCGGTGTAGCGCTCGGCGCGGTGCAGCCACGTGATGGGCAAATCGTCGCCGGAGGTCGCCGCGCGCCGGATCGACTCGGGAGTGATCGGCGTGTACGGATGTTCGTGCAGCTCGGATCCCTCGATCACGGGCGTCCACTCGTCGAGCAGGTTCGTCAGCGATCGCAGCAGACGCGTCTTGCCCTGGCCGCGTTCACCGAGCAGCACGACGTCGTGTTCGGCGATCAGCGCCCGTTCCAGCTGCGGGATGACGGTGTCCTCGAAGCCAAGGATGCCGGTCCACACGTCTCGGCCCTCGCCGAGGGCGGCCAGCAGATTTTCCCGGATTTCGGCCTTCACACCCCGCTCGCGATGCCCGGAAGCACGTAGCTCGCCGAGGGTGCGGGGGAGATCGTTAGGTGATGTCACTACTCCACGCTACGACGGTTGGCCACGAGACGTAGCCGCTACCTGCTCAGAGCGGAATCGGGAATACGAAAAACCGCCGCTGACCGCCCGCTAGGTTACGGGATCACTCGGGCGATCCGTACGACATGCGGACGGGCGTCAGCCGGTCGGGCCGCTCGCAGGTTGGTAGAACCCGTTGTCCGACAGAATCCGCCTGCCCGCGTCGCTGGTGACCTCCGCGACGAACTGCGACGCCTCGCGGTCCTGGTCGGCTCCCTTGAGCACCGTGAGCCACGCCGTGACCGTGGCATCGTCACCGGAGAGCGCGAACCACGATGCGGTGTCGCCAGCGCCAAGCCCGTCGGTCATGAAGGCGACGCCGGCGTCGGCCTTCCCGCTCGTCACGTCCTTGAGGACGAGGTTCGGCGTCGGCTCGGTGCCCTGTGGGCGAAGGTGAACACCGGCCCGCTCCTCGGCGAGCTGCGTTGCCGACCCGCACGCACTCCGGGCGCCGCACAGCGCGACGCGCAACCCCGGCTGCGCGAGATCGGCGAACGACGTCAGGTGCCTTGGGTTGCCTGCAGGGGTGACGACGACGAGCCGGTTCGCCGCGAATGGGACCGGGGTGCCGGAGACCGCGCCCGCGTCGGCCACCACGTCCATGTTTTCCCGGTCACCCGAGGCGAAGACGTCGGCATCCGCACCGTCGGCGAGCGAGTTCGCAAGATCCACCGAATTCGCGAAGACGAACTCGACCGTGTACCGCGGATTCGCCGCTTCGAAGAGCTTGCCGATGGCGGTGAAACTCTTGATCAACGACGACGCCGCGTAGACGGTGATCGACGTCGTCGGGGTTGGCCGCGAACCGCACGCGGTGGCCGAGAGCAGCGCGACGGCGCCCACCGCGATCACCCGCGTCACTTGCCTGTTCATCGCCCGCGACGATACCGATCGAACCCGACGCTGTGAGCGGCGACCGGATCGCCTGGCAATCCGCTTGCGTCCCGGTCGTCACCGGTCAACGAGCCCCACACTTGCTTACGTGCTCGGACATAGCCACGTGGGACTGCGCGTGAGGCCGCAGGGGGCTCAACGCACGACGTCGCGCTTGCGGATCGCCCACCTGGCTCTGCTGGGGCAGGGCATCGTGATCGGGGTGCTGGGCGGCTTCGCGCTCGCGTGGTCGATGGCCAATCTCCCCTTCGGTCCGGACGGCAGCCCGATTCTCGGGCTCACGGTGACACCGTTGCACGGTGCGCTGCTCCTGGCAGGCGGCGCGTTGGCCACCTTGGCCTGCCTTGGCCGCTGGGCGACGGTCGGATTCGCGGCGATCGCCACCGCCGCCTGGACCGCGCTGACCATCGTGTGTGCCATCGAGGCAGCCCATCACGCGCCGGGGGTGCTTGGCTTCGACCCGCACGACACCGTGCTCTACGGCGCGCTCGGGGTCTACAACCTGGCCTTGTTCACCTGGTTGGTGCCTCTTCTGCTGCCTAATGCGCGAAGTGGCGAGCGCCGGTGAGGTAGAGCGCGATACCCGCCTTCGCGGCCGCCTCGGTCACGACGTCGTCGCGCATCGACCCGCCGGGGTGGACGATCGCCTTCACGCCAGCGGCCGTCAACACCTCGAGCCCGTCGGGGAAGGGAAAGAACGCATCGGAGGACGCGACCGCGCCCCGCACCCGGTCGCCGGCCCGCTCGACCGCCAGCCGCGCGGCGTCGACCCGGTTGACCTGGCCCATCCCGACGCCGACCGTCGCACCGTCCTTCGCGACGACGATGGCGTTCGACTTCACGGCGCGGCAGGCACGCCAGGCGAACACCAGGTCGGCGAGCGTCTCGGGATCGGCGGCCGTGCCGGTGGCCAGCGTCCAGGTGGTCGGGTCGTCCCCCGGCGCATCGAGGGCGTCGCGCTGCTGGACGAGCAGGCCGCCGCTGACCTGACGGAACTCGGTCCCGCCGACTCGGGGTTCGGACGCGACCAGCACGCGCACGTTCTTCTTGCGGGCCAGGATCTCCACTGCACCCGGTTCGTAGGCGGGCGCAATGATCACCTCGGTGAAGATGTCGGCGACCGTCTCGGCCATCTCGACGCTGACCGTCGTATTGGCCGCGATCACGCCGCCGAACGCGCTAAGGGGGTCGCATTCGTGCGCCTTGCGGTGCGCGTCGGCAACCGACACCGACGAGACGGCGATTCCACATGGGTTGGCGTGCTTGATGATTGCCACGCAGGTCTGCTCGTAGTCGAACGCAGCCCGCCAGGCCGCGTCGGCGTCGGTGTAGTTGTTGTACGACATCTCCTTGCCGTGCAACTGCTCCGCCTGCGCCAGACCCGGCCACGACGAATCGTCGCGGTACAGCGCCGCCTGCTGGTGCGGGTTCTCGCCGTAGCGCAGCACCGCGGCACGCTTCCACGTCCCGCCGAACCACTCCGGTGAACCCGCGTCGTCGGATTCGGGCGCCAAGGTCGAGCCCATCCAGCCGGCCACGGCGACGTCGTACTCCGCGGTGTGCCGAAAAGCCAACGACGCCAACCGCTTACGCTCCGCGAGGGTGAAGCCACCGGCCCGCACCGCGGCGAGCACGCCGTCATAGCCGAGCGGCTCGACGACCACCGCGACACTGGGGTGGTTCTTCGCGGCGGCGCGCACCATGGATGGGCCGCCGATGTCGATCTGCTCGACGCACTCGTCCTCGCTGGCACCGGACTCGACGGTCTCGGTGAACGGGTACAGGTTGACGACCACCAGTTCGAACGCGGCGACCCCGAGTTCGTCCAGTGCGGCAAGGTGTTCGGCCTTGCGGGTGTCGGCCAGCAATCCGGCGTGCACGCGCGGGTGCAGGGTCTTCACCCGGCCGTCGAGGACCTCGGGGAAACCCGTGACGTCCTCCACCGGTGTCACCGGAACACCGCTGGCAGCAATGGTTTTCGCGGTGGAGCCGGTCGACACGATCGCCACGCCCGCGTCGTGCAGCCCGCGCGCCAACTCGGCGAGCCCGGTCTTGTCGTACACGCTGATCAACGCGCGTCGAATCGCCCGCCTGCCGTCGTCGGTGTCAACGTCTTCGCCAATCTCGAAGGTCATCCGATCGCTGCCTTTCGTCCTGTCCACGTCACGCCGCGAGTAGCCATCGCGGCAAGTACTTCTACCAGCAGTCGTCGCTCGACGACCTTGATGCGCTCGTGCAAAGCATCCTCGTCGTCGCCGTCGAGCACTGCGACGGCCTCCTGCGCCAAGATCGGACCGGTATCGACGCCCGCGTCGACGAGGTGCACCGTACAGCCGGTGACCCGGACGCCATAGGCAAGGGCATCGGGCACCGCGTGCGCGCCGGCAAACGCGGGCAGCAGCGCGGGGTGCGTGTTCACCACCCGGCCGAGGAAGTGCGAAAGGAACTGCGGTCCAAGGATCTTCATGAATCCGGCCGAGACCACCAGGTCGGGCTGGTGCGCCGCCGTCGCTTCGGTGATCGCCGTGTCCCAGGCCTGCCGGTCGGGCTGGTCGGCCAGGCGGACCGTATAGGAGGGCAACGAGGCCGCCGCGGCGATCTCCAGCGCCCGGCAGTCACGATCGGTCCCGACCGCCACGACGCGCGCTGGGTAGTCGCCGACGGCGGCGGCGAGTATCGACTCGAGTAGCGAACCGGTGCCCGATGCCAGCACGACCAGCCGTGCCGGCGCACTGGCGGGCACACGAAGCGGGGGCTGCACGCGATGCAGCCTAATCGGAGGAACGCCGCCGCTCTTCGCTGGTGCGGTCGTCGTCGGTGAAGAAGTGCGCTTCGGGGTCGTCGTCGAGGTCGAACACGTCCCGGGGCGCGCTCCGCGGGGTTGCCGGACGATCCGTGGGGTCGTCGAACACGGGCTGCGGCTCCTCGGGCTCGTCCACCACGATCTGGGCGACGATCTCCTCGTCCTGGACCTCCTCTGGGCCGGGCTCGTCCTCCTCGGTGGGCGGCATCGGCACCTCCCCATCCGATTCCAGATCCAGCTCCGGTTCCGATTCCGGTATCGGCTCGGGCTCCGGGGCGGTCGCTGCCTTGGGAACGGTTCGCACCTTGGCCCGACGCGCGATGCCGCCACTCATCACGACCGTCAGGCCGCCGATCGCGGCGAACCACAGGAACACGGCAGGACCGAACGTGGTCTGATCGACACCGACGTCGCCGAAGTTCCCGAGCCGTCCACCGCCCGCGTAGCCGAGCAACGCCATCGCGACGGCCGCTATCGCCGACGCGGCGACCAACTTGCCTGCCGCCGCGGGCAGCGGCACGGGATGTCGGGCACATTGCTGACCGACCGCCACGGCCGAAGCCGCCGCCGCGATCAGCAGCGCCACCCAGATCGGTCCCAGCGGCGGGCTGGGCACGGCCGCCAGGATGGGCAGGGCGGGAACGTCGCCGCCAAGCACGGTGAAGGAACTGAACGTCGCCAGCCCCACGTGAGCGCTGGAGCCGACGGCAACCGCCGCGGTACCGATGATCACGTTGGGCGCATACAGCATCGACAACAACGTCAAGCTCAACTGACCGAACGCCGAATCGGTGATCCCGAAGAGGGTGTCCATCGTGCCCCAGTGCACGACCATCGACCCGACGGCGATCACCCCGGACAGGCCGAACAGCGCGAGCACGCCCGCCGACGCCGCCCGGAACGCGTCCGGTAGCCACCCTGGCACGTGCGGCATGGTCCGCAGTCGGCGGGACACCCTGGTGCCGACGCCGATCAGGGCGCCAGCGAAATGCACTGCCAGCACACAACCGAAGGCGAGCGTCGCGCTCGGCGTCTGGAGTGCGGTCAGCACCGACGACGCGTCGTGGATGACGGCCAGCGCGATCGCGGCGATCAGCAGTGGACCGCCGAGCGCCGACGCCACGATCCACCGGATGACGAACCAGGAGGTGCCCGCCTTGGTGGCCGCCGCGGTGGTGCGCGCCGTTCCCCACACCATCGCGAGCATCGGCAGCAGCGGCATGACGCCCAGTTCCGCGCCACCGATGTTGACCGGGACCTGGTGCACGCCCAGCCACATGCTCGCGATCGCGCCGAACGCGCCCGTCATGTCGCTGTTGGCGATCACCAACTGCACCAACACCACGGCCGCGATGACGACCAACGCGATGACAGACGGCCCGAACGCGACTCTGAGCAGGTCGCGCGCCTGGCGCGTGCCGACTGGCCGGTTGTCCACTAGCTGGGTCGCTCCTCGCACGATCTCGTACGCGCGGAGTGTGCGTGCGCGCCGCTAGAGATTATGACGGTGGCGGGGCGGTTTGCGGCGCAGCCTGTGGTTGCTGCGTTTCGAACGTCTGCGTGGGCTGCGAACCGATCGCACCCTGCGGCTGCCCGAAGGCGGGGAACCCCGTCGGAGGCGTCGGCGGGCCGCTCTGCTGCGGGCCGCCCTGCTGCGTCGGCTGCGAATTGAATCCACCGGTCGACGGACCGCCCTGGTAGCCGCCGTACTGCTGCTGCGGGTAGCCACCGCGCTGCGGAGGACCCTGCTGGTGCGGCGGGCCCTGCGGCTGGCCTTGCGGCTGGCCTTGCGGCTGGCCGTAGTACGGGCCGGGAGCGCCGTACTGGCCGTACGGGTTCTGCTCGTACTTGGGCTTGGGCACCGGCGCGGTGATGACGTCGGCGTCCAGAAGCAGCGCGGCCACCGCGGCGATCGCCTGCAGCAACGTGAAGGCGATCAGCAGGTACCACGGCCAGTCGACATTGCTGGCGCCGATGTTGATCACGTCGGACAGCACCAGCAGGAAGCCGAGGACGGCCAGCACCGCGACGACGCCGAAGTGGCTCTTCTGCTTGGGCACCAGTCCGACACCGGCCAACAGGCCTGCCAGGATGGCGGCGACCGGACCGAGCGTGGTTCCGCCGTCGAGCGCGAACGTGGTCAGGTAGGCAGCCAAGCCGAGCACCGCCACCGCGATGTCGAGATACAGCGGAAGCTTGCTCGGCCCTGGTGGGGCAGCCTCTTGTTGAGGTTGACCGAATTGCTGACTGGGCGCGCCGTACTGCGCCGCAGACGGGTACCCGGAGTTACCGGGCGGGCCCGATGGATACGACATGTCCCCTCCTACGATCGGCGATTCGTTCACCCACGCTAGCGCACCGAGCCATGGAGTCGATCGGCATGCGCGCGTCGACCACCCGTCGACCGTTGGCGAGCAAACACGAGAACGTCAGGCGGGGACCAGCACCGGGCGGCCGCGCGAATCCTCTTCGGACTGCTCGATTTCGCGCACCAATGGCAAGACGTTCGCACCGAAGTACTCGATCTCTTCCTGGAAGTGCAGGAAGCCGCCGAGGATCAGATCCACGCCACGTTTGCGGTACGCGACGATGCGTTCGGCGATCTGTTCGGGCGTGCCGATCAGCTGGGTGCGGAAGCCGTCGTTGTACTGCACGAGATCCTCGAAGCTCGAATCGGCCCACATCCCCTTCTTGTCACCGGTGGAGTTGCCGGCCTGTTGCACGGCACCGCGGAAGCCCTCGACGGCAGGCTTGTTGGCCTTCGCGATGATCTCCCTCAGGGTCTCCTTCGCCTCTTTCTCCGTGTCCCTGGCGATGATGAAGCCGTTGAGACCGACCTTGACCTCGCGTCCCACGCTGCGGGCGTGATCGCGAACCTCGACGACCTGTTCGGTGATCCCGTCGAAGTCCTTGCCATTGGAGAAGTACCAGTCGGAGTAGAGCCCACCGTTGCGCCTGGCGGCCGTCGAGTTACCGCCCTGGAAGATTTCGGGATTGGGTCGTTCCGGCGTGTTGAGCGGCTTGGGCTTCAACGTGAAGTCGTGGATCCGGTAGAAGTCACCGCGGAAGTCCACGTCGTCCTCGGTCCAGATCTTGCGAAGCACCTGAAGGAACTCGGCGCTTCGGCGGTACCGCTCGTCGTGTTCCAGCCACGGCTCACCCAGGTGGGTGAATTCGTCCTTGAACCAGCCGGAGACGACGTTGACCGCGAACCGGCCATTGCTCAGGTGATCGGCGGTCGCGCCGAGCTTGGCCAACACTGCCGGCTGCCACAGGCCTGGGTGGACGGCGGCGATCACCTTCAGCCGCTCGGTGGCCAGCAGCAGCGCGAGGCTGAAACTCGTCGACTCGTGCTGGTACTCGGCGCCGTAGCTGGCCTCGTAGCGGACCTGCGACAGCGCGTACTCGAAGCCATTGTTCTCGGCGGTTTGCGCGAGCTTCTTGTTGTACTCGTAGTTCCAGTCGGTGCGCTGTTCGATGTCGCTGGTCACCAGGCCACCGCTGACGTTGGGCACCCAGTAGGCGAACTTGACGTGGTCGGCGATGCGTTCGGTCGTCATGGTGTGCCATCTCAACAACCACTGCGACTCAGGTCACGGGTAACGATCCGGCAGATTTCAACGACGACCGGGCGATACGACGATGGGCGTCGCGGCGATGCCGTTGAACCGCGACGCCGTCACCGAGGTGTAAGCCCCCATCGTGGGGCTTACCACCACGTCGCCGATGCCCAGTGACGGCATGGGGTAGTCGGTGGCGACGACGTCGACGCTGTCGCACGTGGGCCCCGCGAGCGTGACGAGCTCGAGCGGCGGCCCCTGATCGTCATCGTTGTCGAGCTCGTTCAGCGCGAGGATCGGTGGGTGTACGTCTTCGGTCATGACGTTGGAGTAGCTGCCGTAGAGGCCGTCGTCCAGGTAGTGCCAGGTGCGCCCGTCCCGGGTGGCACTGCCGACCACGCTGGTCAACAGGGTCATGCAGTCCGCGACGACGAATCGCCCTGGCTCGGCGAGCATCGTGTAGTCGTGGTTGGGCCCGAGCACTTCGTCGACGACGTCGCCGATCGCGTCGATGGGTGGCATCGGATCGCGGTAGGACACCGGGAATCCGCCGCCGATGTCGATGGTCGACAGGTGCAGTCCCAGCGTCCGCTCGACGTGCTTGGTCAGGTCGAGCGTCGAGCGGAGCGCATCGCGGTATGACGTCACCGACGCGCCCTGGCTGCCCACGTGGAAGCTGAACCCGGCGACCCGGACACCCGCGGTGACGACGTGCTTGACCAGTAACTCCGCGTCGGCGGGGGCGGCGCCGAACTTCGTCGACAGATCCGACTTCGCCGACGGATTCGGGAAGGCCAGCCGGACCAGTATTTCGATGTCGGGATCGCGGCCCAGGAACTTCTGTGCCTCGATCGGATTGTCGACGACGAACGTGCGAATGCCGTTGGCGTAGGCGTAGTCGATGTCTTCGGGCTTCTTCACCGGATGGGTATAGATGCAGCGGGTCATGGCGATGCCTAGCCGCTTGACGAGGTCGACCTCGGCTCCGGTGGCCACGTCGAAGCTGCTGCCACTGGCGGCCAGCACGGTCAGCACTGCGGGATGGGGAAGGGCTTTGACCGCGTAGTGCAGACGGAACCCGCGGAGGTGCTCGGTGAGCAGTGAATACTGCGCCGCGACGCGATATGGATCGAGGACCAGCAGCGGCGTGCCGTGCAGCGCGACGAGTTCTCGCCAGTGCCCGGCCATGCCACGCAGTTGGCTACGCAGCTGCGACCGTCGCTGCAGATTCATGGGACACCTCCTCGCCTTGCCCGTGGACCACCAGCAGCCCGTTGAATCTTTCGTAGGAGACGATGGCCAGCGCGTAGAACCCGACGTCGGCCACCAGCTTGGCGAAGACCCAGCCGGCGACCATGCCGCCGAACAGGATGGGCCCGAAGTAGAAGGCAAGCGGCCGGATGATCAAGGTGTCGACGACCTCGGCGGGGCCGAACTCGATCGCGATGCTGCGTAGCGCCCGACCGTTCGCGGTGACCGCGCGAGACAATCGGGACGACGAGAGCTGCGGACGGTAGGCGGTGCGCAGGGCGGCGACGTAGGCCGCCGCGTAGTAGCCGACGGAGGCCCCGATCGTGGCGACGATGGCGGCCGCTGCGGCGGAACCGGTGATCCCGTAGGTGATGGCAGCGCCACCCAGTTCACATGTCGTACCCGCGACTTCGCAGGGAAGGTAGCGCCGAGCCCATTCCCGTAGCTTCCTAGCCGTCGAGCGTTCGGAGTTCATGGATCGAACTGTTCCGTCGAAGACCACCTGCGGGCTTGCGTAGGGAGCTACCCGATTTTCGCAGCTCACTACGTGCGAACGAAGGGGCCGCCTTGCGCGTGACGACTAGAACACGTTCTAATTCTGGTCATGGACTACGGGCTCGTACTTTTCACCAGCGACCGCGGCATCACTCCGGCAGCGGCGGCCAAGCTCGCCGACGACCACGGCTTTCACACGTTCTACGTGCCCGAGCACACGCACATCCCGATCAAGCGCGAGGCCGCGCACCCCACCACGGGCGACGAGTCGCTGCCCGACGACCGCTACATGCGCACGCTCGACCCGTGGGTCAGCCTGGGTACCGCGGCCGCCGTGACGTCGAAGGTGCGCCTCTCGACAGCCGTAGCGCTGCCCGTCGAGCACGACTGCATCACCCTCGCCAAGTCGATCGCCACGCTGGATCACCTCTCCGGCGGCCGCGTCAGCCTCGGCGTCGGATTCGGCTGGAACACAGACGAACTCACCGACCACAACGTTCCGCCGGGGCGTCGGCGCACCATGCTGCGCGAGTACCTGGAGGCGATGCGCGCCCTGTGGACGCAGGAAGAGGCCGAATACGACGGCGAGTTCGTCAAGTTCGGCCCCAGCTGGGCGTGGCCCAAGCCCGTGCAAGCTCACATCCCGGTGCTCGTCGGGGCGGCGGGCACCGAGAAGAACTTCAAGTGGATCGCCAAGTCGGCCGACGGGTGGATCACCACGCCGCGTGACTTCGACATCGATGCGCCGGTAAAACTGCTGCAGGACAGCTGGGCGGCCGCCGATCGCGACGGGGCGCCACAGATCGTCGCACTCGACTTCAAGCCCGATCCCGACAAGCTGGCCCGCTGGGCCGACCTCGGTGTCACCGAGGTGCTGTTCGGACTGCCCGACAAGCCCGAGGTCGAGGTCGCCGGATACGTGGAAAGGCTGGCAGGCAAGCTCGCTGCGTTGGTCTAGATCACAACCGCGGAGACCGGGTGTTGGCGCTCACGATCGGGAGTAAATCCTGATTGCGGGAGGATTATATAGTCATGCTAACAACACGAATGTTCATCGGCTCATTGGCCGTAGCGGGAGCCGCCGCAGCAGCGATCGTCACCGCACCGGCCGCGGTGCTCGCGAGCGCCCCGGGAACCGCCCACAGCCAGGTGGTGCTTGCCGAACCCGCCGGAAACGGCAGTGGCAGCGGCGGTCAGGGCGGCGGCGACGGGTGTTACTCAGGACCCGGGTGGCACGGCTGCGGCGGTTGGAACCCCATCCAGGGCGGCTTCGGTAGCGGCTGCGTCAACGGCTTGTGCGGTGGCTGGGACGGCAGCCGCGGCTGGGGCAACCAGTAAGCGGTCGCGTAGTCGACTACTCACGACGGAGGCTGCCCCGGCGACGACAGTTGGTTGGCATCAGGAACCACAGTCGACAGCCGCAAAGGGAAACGCCATGCCCCACATCAGCTCACTCATCGTCCGAGTCTTCGACGAGCCACGGGCCGACCGTCGCAACGTCAGGCGCGACGAGGACGGCAACCGCATCCGTTTCGAATCGAAGGGGCGAACCTCACGACGCAAGCGTGGCTAGGTTCGTTCCGTCGTCCGTCGCCTTCACCGCGATGCGGGCTCCCAGCGGGTCCCCGTCGCACATCAACGTCACCAGGTCGTCGTCTTCGGTCAGGGCCATGAACCGGCTGCCGTCCGCGTCCAGCCGACCGATGATGACGCCGGTCGTGACGGGCCAGTCGTAACGCACCGAGTACGTCTCGATGACACCGGGACCGTCGGCATTGCGGGTGACCGCGACTTTAGGCAGCGCCGCGATCTCGTCTTGCAAGGCCTTGCCGTCGTCGGCCACCCACTCGGCTGGAGCGGTGGAGTACACGCCCACCGAATACTTGCTCATGACACCACCATTGGCGCCGACCAGACCGAATGAGCCTGGCTTGTCCCGCATCTCGGCAACGGTCTCGGCGATTCCGTGCAGTGAATAGCTGTTGCCGGGCCCGCCGAAATACGGCAGCCCACCGGTGAGCGTGAGCCCCCGCGGATCATCGTCGGCGAGCCCGAACTCGTCGCACACCGCGAAGACCGGAAACGGGAAACAGCTGTAGAGGTCGAACGTCGACACGTCGTCTATGCCGATGCCTGCGACTCGGAGCGCTTCTGCCACAGCCTGTTTCGCCGAGTGGCTGATGCTCGTGTCGACGCGGTCCAACAGGTCCTGCTCGATCTGGTCGGCGTGGCCGCGCAGGTACACCCACTTCTCCTCGGCCACGCCAAGACGGCGGGCGGCCGCCACCGACATGACCAGGGCGGCGGCACCCTGATTGACGGTGTCGCGGGCCACCAGCAGCCGCGGATACGGGTCGCAGATCATCCGGTTCTCGTCGGTGACGGTTTCGATCTCCGCTACCGATCGCTCCACCGGCGACGACGAAAACGGATTCTTGGCAGCGACTTTCGAGAACGGGGCGAAGAGCTCGGCCATGCGGCGGCGGTAGTCCCCAACGCTGAGATTCAACCGGGCCCGTCGCGCGTTGTCGAGCAGTCCGTACTGCACGGGCGCCCCGGTCAGCCCATGCTTGGCGGTGTACTCGCTCATGTACTGCTCGAAGCCATAGCCACGGTCCTCGAGCTGACCCCCGACGTGCTCGGTGAAGTCCGGCTTGTCGTTTCTCCCCGAGAAGTACTTCGCCGTCGACCCCGGCTCCGAACCGAGGATCAGGACGACCTCGTGGTCGCCGGCGGCGATCGCCCCTGCGAACTCGGTCATCAGCTTCTGCGGCCCGTTGCCGCCGATCGGCTCGAGGATGGCCCGCGCAGGATCGGCGCCGACGCGCTGCGCCACCGATCGCACGTAGTTGTCCGAGCAGCCGAGCGGGGGCTTGCTGAACGGTGTGCAGATCTCGAACTGACGCAGCCCGGCGAACACCTCGATCGCCCGCGCGACGGCGGCCACGTCGGCCCCGGTGTCGGCAAGCGCGGCCCTGGTCGCCGCGGTGGCCAACTCGACCGAGGACATGCCCCGGTAGTCGGCATCGCCGATGCGTTCGGTGAACTGTCCGACGCCGACGACGACGGGGGTACGCGGGTCTACCTGCATAGTTCGTCAGGCTAACCGAAACTGGAACGTGTTCCAACTCCGTGTCGACTCATCCACCCGCGAGCAACCCACCCGCGAGCAGACGCAAAAGCCCCTCAATCGCGTCGATTGAGGGGCTTTTGCGACTGCTCGCGCAGAAGGGTCTAGAGGCTCTGGAGGATCTCCCGAGCCAGCGCAGCGGTCTCCGACGGCGTCTTGCCGACCTTGACGCCTGCGGCTTCGAGCGCTTCCTTCTTGCCCTGGGCGGTACCCGCACCGTCGGAGACGATGGCGCCGGCGTGGCCCATCGTCTTGCCTTCCGGCGCAGTGAA
>NZ_JAVRQA010000098.1:0-10509 GCF_032161845.1 Mycobacterium sp. | reverse complement strand
CGAACGATCGCTCGATGAGTCCGGCTGCGGCAGCCTGGTATTCGGTGACCGCCGCGACGACCCGATCCGAACTCATACCCGAACACTAGTTCGAACCACCGACAAGAAATCCGCGCTTGTGACACCTGAAACAGAAGGGGCACAAGGGTTTACGCGCTGTGCACAACTCATGCACCTGTGGAAGGATTCTGCACGACGTCGCTCTTTCTGGTAGAGGACAACGGCAGCGGATGGCAGGCTTCTCACCATGAGCGATCCGTTCGGCCAACCGTGTCCGTGCGGAAACGGCGCCGCATACGAGGCGTGTTGTGGTCCGCTGCACCACGGTGAGCGCCAAGCCGTGACGGCCGAAGAGCTGATGCGGTCCAGATATGCCGCCTACGCCACGGGTGAGGCCGACTATCTGTTCCGCACCTGGCATCCGCGAACACGGCCCGCCGACGTGACCATCGACGCCGCCATCACCTGGCGCGCACTTGAGGTCACGGACACCGTGGCTGGCTGCCTCGAAGACGACCATGGAGAAGTGGAGTTCACGGCCCGCTACGAAGACGGTGGTGGTCAGGGGTCGATGCGCGAGCGCAGCCGCTTTGAACGTCGTGCCGGACGGTGGTTCTACCTCACCGGCGTCGTCCACTAGTACCTCTGGGACGGCAGCGACGGCGCCGACGGCTAGCCCCCGGATACCGCTACGTACGCGGCACGCCGCAAACGGAGTAGACGAACTTCGCCGGGACGTCGAAGGCGAAGGTTCGCTCGGGTACCTGCGTCAGCACCTCGGCGGACAGCGGCGTCTTGTAGTGCAGTTTCACCGAGCCGGAGAACCCCGGGTCGACGACGGAGATGTCGGGCACTTTGAGCAGGAGCCCAGATTCGTCGAGCGTGGCCTGAACCATTGTTCCGCCGGGAGCATTCCACTCATGGTCGACGGATCGGCCCGCCTTCTTGGGGACCGACGACAGCGTGCCGAGTACCCGCTGATTGGTGAGCGCCAACGCGCCGACGTAACTGCTGAGGTTCCCCTTGGCGACCTTGCCGGGGATCTTGCCGGAGAAGCGGAACGTGACCGGTACGAACTCGGCCAGATGGAGGATGCCCTCGGCCTCGGACTGCGCGCGCATGTCGTCGGGCAGCTTGCCGATGCCGAGCGCTCGACGCAGAAGGACGGCCATAGTCGAAGAATATCGACTATGGCCGCCCCTCGGTCACTTTTACGTTTGTGCCGGAAGCACGTTCTCGCCGGTCTTGTCGGTGGACAGGCACAGCGAGCAGATGTAGCCCTCGTCGCTGGCCGACTTGATCATGTCGGGCCGCTCGTAGTCATGGTGGCAGACATGGCATTTGAGGTGAGCGTCCGACGGGTTGCCGTACTCGTCGAGCATCGGGAGTTCGATGCCGTCATCGGTGCGGCGAAGGTAGTACTTGCCCTTGGTCGCGATCGCGATGATGGGCGGAAGCACCAGCGCCAGGCCGATGGCGACCAGCGGTGAGTACGGCCGGATGGCTTCGCCGAGACCGCCGAAGAATGCGATCACCGACAGTCCGGCGGCGATCAGCATCGAGCCGAAGCCAACCGGGTTGAAGTTGTAGAGCATGCCGCGACGGAACTCGGGCTGCATCGGCGACAGCTTCAGGAGGTACTTGTTGAAGACGATGTCGGACGCGACCACCACGACCCACGCCATACCGCAGTTGGCGTAGAAGCCAAGGATCGTGTTCAGGAAGTCGAACATGTTGGCTTCCATCAGGACCAGCGCGATCAGCAGGTTGAAGCCGAGGAACACCAGACGACCGGGGTAGGTCTTGGTGACGCGGGTGAACGAGTTGGTCCACGCCAGCGAGCCGGAGTAGGCGTTCGTCACGTTGATCTTGACCTGGCTGATGACGACGAGCACGACGGCGAGTGTCATGGCGAGCCACGGCGGCAGGAAGTTCTGGTAGATCTCCAGGAACTGGTGCACCGGCTGGTTGGCGACGCCTGCGCTGTCGGCGACGTTGGCGATCAGGTACACCGCGAGGAACAGGCCGACGATCTGCTTGATGGCACCGAAGATGACCCAGCCGGGGCCGGCCAGGAACATCCAGGTCCACCAGCTGCGCTTGTTCTCGGGAGTCTTCGGGGGCATGAAGCGCAGGTAGTCGTTCTGCTCGGCGATCTGCGCGATGAGCGAAAGACACACGCCGGCGGCCAGCAGGGTGGAGCCGAGGTCGAAGCCCTTGACGCCGTTCTCACCCTGGTAGGCGAAGAACTGACCGACCGACTCCGGATGGCTGACTACCAGGTAGCCGAAGGGCGCCACCATCAGGACGAGCCACAGCGGCGTCGTCCACACCTGCAGCGTCGAGAGCACCTTCATGCCGTAGATCACCAGCGGGAAGATGATGAGCGTCGAGGCCGCGTAGCCGACCCACAGGGGGATGCCGAGCCCGAGTTTCAGGCCCTGGGCCATGATCGAACCCTCGAGGGCGAAGAAGATGAAGGTGAACGTCGCGAAGATGACGTTCGTGACCACCGACCCGTAGTAGCCGAAGCCGCTGCCGCGGGTGACCAGGTCGAGGTCGATGTTGTAGCGCGCCGAGTAGTAGGCAACCGGGAACCCGGTCAGCATGACCACCACGGCGAAGATCAAGATGCCCCAGAGCGCATTCGTGGTGCCGTAGGCGATGCCGATGTTGGCCCCGATGGCAAAGTCGGCAAGGTAGGCGATGCCGCCGAGCGCCGAGATGCCAACCACCCGCGTCGACCACTTGCGATAGCTCCGCGGAGCGAAGCGAAGCGTGTAGTCCTCCAAGGTCTCCTTGGTGGCGGTCATCGTGTCGAGGTCGGCCTCCGCTATCCCAGTACTATCTGGGGCGTCGGGCTCCTTGCTGAGCTCTTGAGTCATGGTTAGCAAAGCTAAATCCGCGTTGTTTCGGGATTGTGACGGCTGTGTTCCCACCGAAAGCGAAATGGCCCGCACTGCCGTCAAGAGTCGGGTTGGTGACGGCAGCGCGGGCGCTACTGACATAGTCGTTACAGCTGTGCAGGGTGTTACAGGTGGTACACGTGGAGTCGTGACGAGACGTCGTGGGTTGACCGCTCTGGCGCTGTTGGCCGCAGCCGTCTACGCAACCATGTGGTGCGGCTGGGCACTGGGCTGGAGCTGGGTGGTCGGGCCCGATGCGTCGACGCTGGCGGTGGGCAGGCGGATCGGTGTCGAGCACCACGCCTGGGTGACGTTCTGGAACGCGTGGTGCACGGTGTTCTCACCGGTGACAATTCGCCTCGCGACCATGGGTTTCATCGTCTACGCACTCGTCAAGCGCCGGGTCAGAGTCGCGGTGTTCCTCTTCGTCAGCGTCGAATTGTCTGCCGTACTCACCGAGGTGGCGAAGCAATTGGCCGACCGGCCCCGCCCGGAGACCGCCATGGTTGACGCGTTGTCGACGTCGTTTCCGTCAGGACATGCCCTCGGCACGATGGTCGCCGTGCTGGCCCTCGCGGTGGTGTTCCTCCCGCGCATCCGACGCGGTCTGCGACCGTGGGTCGCGGCAGCGGGCGTCGTCATCGTCCTGACGGTCGGCGCTGGCCGGGTCGCCCTCAACGTCCACCACCTGTCCGACGTCGTCGCGGGCTGGGCTCTCGGCTACCTGTACTTCGCCTGCTGTCTCGTCATTCTGCGAGGCGCGAGCGTCAGGGCAACGGACGAAACACCGGCAACGCCCGATATCGAACGCTGAAGGTCGCTTCGTCGAGTTCGTCGGCGAGCTCGCCGTCATGGGCGAGAAGCGTCGGGCCGTCGACCGCGGTGAAGCTGAACTCGGGGACCCGGAGCTCGTGATACAGCGGGCTGCGCACCAGCCGTCCGAGCGCGAGCGAGGTCAGGATGCGCAGGGTGCTGAACCGTTTCTCGGTCTCCAGGATGCGGACGTCCATTAGACCGTCGTCCATCCGCACCCGCCGCGCCGGAGCGAATCCGGTCGGCAGGTACGAGGAATTGCCGAGGAAGAACAGGGACGTCTGAAGCGTCTTGTTGTCGTAGTGGATCCGCACGGGCTCGCCGCGCCGCAGCGTGTGAAACATGGCGTAGACCCCGGCGAGCGGCTTGCCGATCTTGTGCTCCAGCTTCTCCCGCTTCTGGACGAAGGTGGGATACGCGCCGATGCTGGCCGTGTTGATGACGGTGCCGGTCTCGTTGAGGCGAAGCACGTCGACGCAGGCGACGCTGCCCTCGCGGATCGCGTCAACCGTCTTGGCCACGGTCTCGCAACCGATGTCCTTGGCGAAGTGGTTGAACGTGCCGCCAGGGAACACGGCCAGCGGACGATCGGCGGCCAGCGCCACCCCTGCCGCGCACGCCACCGTTCCGTCGCCGCCGCCGACGGCGAGTACCTCGGCACGTTCGGCCGCCGACCGCAGAACCTCCTCGACGTCGTCGTCCTTCTCCAGCTCGACGATCTCCATGCGTGGCAGAGCGGCCCGCGCCTCCTCGACGACCCTCGCGCCGGTGCCACTGCCCGAGGCAGGATTGATGACGAGTACGACGCCAGCACCGTCGGGTCGCCGGAGTGTTTCCACGCGCAGCGGATCGGCGGCCAGTATGCGCGCCTCCACGATCGGCGGCACGATCCGGCCACCGACAACGGCGACGGCAGCGCCGAGGCCGAATCCCGCCAGCACGTCACCGGGGTAGTGCGCACCGGTCGCGACGCGGGAGATGCCGACCATGCCGGCCAACAGGGCCAGGCCGAGGCCGACGGGCGCGTTCTCCAACCCCACGCCGACGGCGAATGCCGCGGCGCTCGCAGAGTGGCCCGACGGTAGCGAGTTGGAGGTCGGCATCCGGCGCGAGCGTCGCAGCACCGGGACCGCCGCCCATTCCGGACGTGGACGCTTCCACACGCGCTTGGCCACCTGGTTCGCCACCAGGCTGGTCACGGCCAGCGATGCCACGCCGCGCCCCGCGCCGCGCTGTACCGACGGCTGTTTGGTGGCCATCAACGCTGCGGCGATGACGAACCACAGCTTCGAATGGTCGGCGGCCGCGGTGAGCCGGGGCATGAACCCGTCAAGCAGCGGGCTTGGGGATTCGGCGATCGCCTCGAAGACCTCGCGGTCCAGGGTGCCGAGGCCCGCGCCGATCTGCCGGATGCCGCGTCGCCTTCGCAGGAGCTCCATGGCATCCAACCTAGCCGGATCGCGAAAGAGCTTTGCGCACAACTCATCTCTTGACATCTGGATCGTTGCTAAACCTTTACTTGACCTCAAGGACGCGGTGTGTTGACGTTGAAGCCGTGCGCCGACTGCTGATCTCGCTGTGCGCGGTCGCTGCGGGCGTGGTGCTGGCGCCGGTGGCACGCGCTGATCTGGTGCCGTGGTTCGCGCCGAGTGTCGGCAACGCGACTCAGGTCGTTTCCGTTGTGGGCGTTGGCGGTTCGGACGCAAAGGTCGATGTGTACGAGCGCACGGCCGCGGGCTGGCAGGCCGTCGCCGCGGGGATTCCCGCCCACGTGGGCGCGGCGGGGATGGCTCCGGAGACGCACGACGGGCAGATGCTCACGCCCATGGGTGTCTTCAGTCTCGACTTCGCGTTCGGGACGGCACCCAATCCCGGAGGGGGGTTGGAGTACGTCCAGGTCGGGCCGGATCACTGGTGGGACGGCGACATGAAGAGCGCGACCTACAACACGATGCAGGTCTGCAAGAAGGCGCAGTGCCCGTTCGACACCAATCCCAGCAGCGGAACCGAGAACCTTCAGATCCCGCAGTACGCGCACGCCGTGGTGATGGGCGTCAACAAGCAACGCGTCCCTGGCAACGGCGGCGCGTTCTTCCTGCACACCACCGACGGCGGCCCAACGGCCGGGTGTGTCGCGATCGACGACAAGACCCTGGTGAGCATCATGAAGTGGCTACGACCAGGCGCCTTGATCGCCGTGTCGAAGTAGTCAGACCTTAATTGCCCGACCGGCTTTCACCTTGAAGTCGATGGCCTTGGTCGACAGCGACGCGTCATACGTGCGGTCGTAACCGGTGACGCTGATCTTCCAGCCGTCCGCGGTTCGCCGGTAGCGGTCGTGATAGAAGCCCGCGCCGATCAACATGAAGTCGAACTTCGGGACGATGACCTTGTCCTGCAGATACCAGGTGGCGGTGGCTTCGTCACCGTCCACGTCGATCTCGGGGTGCGTCACCCGGTGATCGGTGATGACGTCGGCGGTCATCGAGGTGCGCATGAACTCGACGAGCGTCGCACGGTCGGTGAAGTGGTGCTCCTCGCCGAGGGACTCGCCGTAGTCGCCGATCACGTCCTCGGTGAGGGTGTCGGCGAACTCGTCCCAGTGCTTGGTGTCGAGAGCGCGCAGATACCGGTACTTGACTCGCTGAATGTCTTCGATGTCACCCATGTCGTCATTGCAACACAGGGACGCCTGCGCCGTCGCGCCTTGGTCGTGAGTTCGGTTGACGACGGCGTCAAATCTCCGGTCCGTCGTGGCTCCTGGCGGCGCTGCTTGGCTGGTTCCCGCCGTTCATCCTGGTGACAGCGTCCATCGGCCGGGTGCAGGCCGCCGTCGGTATGTTGCTGTGGGGAGCCTATGAATCCAAAACCTAGCTGGCAGAACGCTGTTCGCCAATGTCTCCGCGGAGTGTCTGGCACGGCTGCGCGGTGGGACGGGTTATCGTTGTCGACGTTATGAGCGACCCGTTGGGGTTGTCGATCGGGACGACCAACCTGGTCGCCGCCCGTGTTGGCAATCAACCAGTCACCCGGCGATCCGTGCTGCCACTTTCCGGGCAGGTACTGGGCGGCTTCGTCGAACGGGTCGGGGATCCGGTGCCGTTGATCGCCGACGACGGCACGTCGTACCGCGCCGACGTCCTGATGGTCGAGGCACTCGATGCCATGGTGGTCGAAGCCGGCGGCGACGTCTCGTCCCAGATCGCCGTCGCCGTACCCGCGCACTGGAAGGGCAGCACGCTGCGGTCGCTTCGCGACGCCATGCGGAGCAAGCCGAGCCTTGCCCCGAACGGCGTTCCGGTCCGATTGGTGTCCGACGCCGTCGCCGCCCTGACCGCGCTGGGGGCCAATCCCGGTCTTCCCGTGCGCGGCGTGGTGGCGCTGCTCGACTTCGGCGGTGGCGGCACCAGCATCACGCTTGCCGACGCCGCAGCGTCGTTCGAGCCGATCGAGACCACGCGGCTAACGGAGTTCTCCGGTGACCAGATCGACCAGTCGTTGCTGGCGCACGTGCTCGACGGGATCGCCGGTGAGGCCGATCCGGCGGGTACCGCAGCGGTCGGATCGCTGACCCGGCTGCGCGACGAGTGCAGGCTGGCCAAGGAGCAATTGTCGGAGTCGCCGACGGCGGACATCCGCGTCGAGCTACCCGGCCATCAGACGACGGTTCGCGTCACCCGAGACGAACTCGATGCGCTGATGGAGGCGCCGCTCGGCGCTGTGTTGTCCGAGCTCGATGAATCGTTGCTGCGCAATCGAATTGCTGCTGCCGATATTTCCGCGGTCGTCGCCGTGGGCGGTGGCGCGAACATTCCGCTGGTCACCCGACGGCTCACCGAAGGCAATCAGAACTCCTTCGTCACCACGCCCCATCCGGCGCTCGACGCCGCCGTTGGCGCCGCACTCTTCGCGGCGTACGGCGCCGACGCCGACGCCCAGACCGGCGTCGCACCCACGCCGCTGATCGGCGGTGCCGGAGTCGGAGCGGGGGCCGCACCGGACTCGTCGACGTTCCGTGCGCTGGCCTGGTCCCAGGATGATGAGACCGTCGGAGACCCGACCCCGTACACCGGCGAGGATCCCTACGCCGACCCGTATGCGGATTCCGGGACCACGCGCGTCGTGGCGCAGTACCACCCGAGTCACGACGACAAGCCGCGGTCGTGGCAACGCTTGCCGCAGTTGATCTTTGGTGTGGCGGCTGTCGTCGCACTGGTAGCGGTCGGCGGCGTCGCGATCGCACTGACCAGCGCGACCGACGAGACGCGACCGGCCCCGACCAAGGTGCCGGTGACGGCCACCTCGCCGCCCGCGCCGCCACCCACCAGCATCGAACCGCCGCCGCCACCACCGACGACCGAAGCGCCGCCCCAGAACGTCGTCACCGTGACCAGCGAGCCGCCGCCCCCGCCGCCGTCGACGGAAACCGTCACCGTGGAGCGGCCGGTCACCACCACGATGACGACGACCCAACCGACCACGACGACGCCCACCACCACTACGACGACGACCACGACGACCACCACCACGACGACTACGACGACGTCGAGCACGCCGACCATGACGACGAGCTACATCACCGTCCCGTTCGTGCCAGTGCCGATCCCGATCCAGGTCCCAGCGACCCCAACGCCGACGTATGCGCCGTACCAACCGCCGATGTACCAGCAGCCACAGTTCCCGTACTGAATCTTCGGCGCCCGAAGGAACGTCACAGTCACGATCCAGCGTCTCCCCGGAAAAACGGTTCACGATCTGTGAATGATCGAGAAGAGATCGCAGGCGAATGGCCTGCGCATGAAGGTGCTCGGACTGGCTGGTGTGGCTGCTTTCGTCGCGTTGGGAGCGCTGAGCCTCGCCAACGGACACGCAAATCCCAGCGGAGTGGTGCTGGCAGGTTCTGGTGATGCGCCTACCAATACGACCTACGTGCAGCCCACTGACAACGCCATGACCATGGGCGCGACGGCCACCTTGACGACCCCGTCCTCAATCGAGGCGACCGCCAAGGCCGTTCCGAAGAGCGGTGGCTGAGATGTGGACGTTGGCCAGCGGCACGGTCCTGGCGGTATCGGCCGCCTCCGCGCTGGTGTTGTTCGGTGCCGGTGTGGCGCAGGCCGGTTCGGCGCCCGACGTGGTCGGACAGAAGTACGGCGACGCCGAATCGGCGATCAGTGGCGCCGGCCTGACGCCCGTCATCTCGACGATCGTCGGCGATCGGAAGTCCCGGTCGGATTGCCTGGTGGTCAACACCGTGCCGCGCACCGTCCCGCCACCCGAGAACAGCGCAGGATCGGCGACGAACCAACTCCTCGTCTCGCTGGACTGTGACGACGGTGTGGCGTCCGCGAAGACGCCAGGGTTCTCGGCTGCGAGCCCCGAGGGCAAGGCTGCGGCTGCGGCCGACGCCGCCGCAGCGAAGACGGCAACCCCGTCGAGCTGATCAGTTCAGCTGTGCTCGGCCAGGTTTCGCGGATGATGACAGGCGGCGACGTGGGCGTCTTCGAGCTCCTCTAGCTCGGGATCGTCCACATTGCACACCTGCGTCGCCCAAGGGCAGCGGGTGTGGAAGTGACATCCCGACGGCGGATCGATGGGGCTTGGCACATCGCCCTCGAGGACCAGCCGCTCGCGCGCGGAGTTCAGCTTGGGATCGGGAATCGGCACCGCGGAGAGCAACGCATGCGAGTAGGGGTGCAGTGGATGATCGTAAAGCTGGGCAGCGGGCGCCATTTCGACGATTCGGCCGAGGTACATGACGGCCACGCGGTCCGACACGTGCCTGACCACGCCGAGGTCGTGTGCCACGAAGAGGTATGAAAGACCAAGCTCTTCTTGAAGATCCTTGAGGAGGTTGACGATCTGTGCCTGCACGGAGACGTCCAGCGCAGAGACGGGCTCGTCGGCGATGATGAGCTTCGGACGTAGTGCGAGAGCCCTTGCGATGCCGATGCGTTGGCGTTGACCGCCGGAGAACTCGTGCGGATAGCGGCTGGCATGTTCGGGGCTGAGACCGACGCGGTCGAGCAGCTCCTGCACCCGCCGGTCGGCGTCACGGCCGCGTGCCAGGCCGTGCAACTCCATCGGTTCACCGATGATCTGGCCGACCCGCTTGCGGGGGTTCAGCGATGCATACGGATCCTGGAAGATCATCTGCATCTGTCGACGTACCGGGCGCAGGCTGCGCCGTGACCGCCCCACGAGTTCCTCGCCGCAGAAGCGGACGGAACCCGACGTGGGAGCCGTCAGCTGCAGGATGGCTCGGCTCAGAGTGGACTTACCGCAGCCGGATTCACCGACGAGTCCCAGCGTTTCGCCTTCGCCGATGGTGAGGCTGACGCCGTCGACGGCCTTCACGCTGCCGACCTCCCGGTCGACGACGATCCCCGACTTGATGGGGAAGTGTTTGACGAGGTCGGTTACCTCGAGTAGTGGCTCGCTCATGTCGTCACCGGCTTGCGTAGCCCAATCCGGCCGTCCACGTCGCGGAGCCGCCGCTTGTCGGCGGGATCGAGCCAGCAGCGATCACCGTCCAGCGGAGGTGGCTCTGAGCACTTCTCGAACTCGTGGGGGCAACGAGCGGCGAAACGACACCCGGTCGGCGGATGCAGCAGTGACGGAGGCGATCCCGCGATCTGGGCCAATCGCACGGGACGCGCTTCGTCGAGTCGGGCGAGAGAACCAAGGAGACCCCAGGTGTAGGGATGCTGGGGATCGTAGAAGAGGTTCTCGAGTGTTGCGTCCTCGACGATCTGCCCTGCGTACATGACGGCGACCCGGTCGGCGATCT
>NZ_JAVRQA010000097.1:0-29787 GCF_032161845.1 Mycobacterium sp. | reverse complement strand
CGATTCGTCGAGCGGCAGCGTGCCCTTGATGGGGCTCGACACCAGGGTCTCGCCGACGCGGCTGAGGAACAGTTCCGGGGACAGCGAGGCCACCGCACCCCATTCGCCCGAGACGAACGCCGCCCGCGCCGGTGCGGTGCGGGTGACGGCGTCGGCGAAGAAGTCGAGGGGTGCGCCCGTCACCGTCCCGATGATCTGGGTGCACACGCACGCCTGGTACACCTCGCCGGCGGCGATGGCGTCCAGACATGCCAGCACGCCCTCGCGGTGCGCATCGCGGTCGGCCTCACCCCACGCGACGTGGCAGACCGAAGGCGGTGGGTCGGCAGCCAGGGCGTCGACGAGCCACGGCGGGGCCGATGCATTGGAAAGGCTTTCGTACCACCAGGTTCCGCTGGAATCCTGGCGCAGGACGTCGTCGGTCCAGCCGCCTGCAGCTTCGGGGATCCGTGGCCCAAGGCCGTCGCGGCCGGCGTCGGGATAGGAGAGGTAGCCGATCCAGCCGCCGCCGATCGCGTCGCTGCGGGTGCCCGGGTCGACGTCCTGCCCGACGCTGAAGGCGCCGATGGCGGGAACCGGTTCGACGGCGACGCTTGGCACGATGACCGCACGGGAGCCGAACCAGTTGCCGGTCAACGCGGCGGGCGGCGCCAAGCCGAGCCGCGTCGTCGCGGCGGCCACACACCGCAGCACCTCCGGGGCGCTGCGCGACAAGGCGATCCGCTCGACCCGCACCGCCTTAGCTTGTCAGACGCCGGTCACCGCGCAAGCTCCCGGGCGACGTTCACCCCACCAAGCTTCTCGGGATTGCGCATCGCGTAGAAGTGGGTGATCAGACCGTCGGTGATCTCGACCGAGATGATGCCCTCGAGGCTGTCGCCGAGGTAGAGCACCAGCGCGGGTGCGCCGTTGTAGAACGCGCGCTCGACCCGGCCGTCCTCACCGGCGAAGCGGATGAGTCCGAGGATGACCCGTGCGACGCGCTTCGCCCCGAGGATCGGACGACGCGCAGCGCTTGCCTTTCCGTCGCTGTCGGCGGTCCACACGACGTCCGGTGCCAACATCGCGACGAGGGCGTCCAGGTCACCGGTCGACGCGGTCGCAAAGAACTGCGTGGTGATCTCGAGCGACTGCTGGGGGTCGACGGGCCCGAATCGCTTGCGCCGCGACTGCACGTGTTCGCGCGCGCGATGCGCCATCTGACGCACCGCCGCAGTGGACTTGCCCAACGTCGACGCGATTTCGTCGTGACCGAAGCCGAATACCTCGCGAAGCACGAACACGGCACGCTCGTCGGGGCTCAGCGTCTCCAGCACCACCATCATCGCCATCGAGACCGATTCGGCGAGTACGACGTCGGTGGACGCGTCGGTGGAGTCGAACAGCAGCGGCTCGGGCAGCCAGGGTCCGACGTAGTCCTCGCGCCGACGGGCCTGAGCCCGCAGCGCGTTGAGCGCCTGCCGGGTGACGAGCTGAGCGAGATACGCCTTCGTGTCCTGAACCCCTGCGAGGTCTACTTCCGCCCAGCGCAGGTAGCTCTCCTGCAGCACGTCATCGGATTCCGTTGCCGTGCCCAGGATTTCGTAGGCGATCGTGAACAGCAGTGGCCGTAGGTTGGTGAACCGCTCGGCGTGCTCGCTGTCGTTACCCGGCGCGGCACTCATCGGGTCAACGCCTCCTGCCCGGCCGCGGCGACGTGCTCGGCACGCTTGCCGCCCTTGATCAGGAAGTAGGAGCCCGGCTTGCGGGCCTCGAGGCCCAGCTGCCAGACGGTGCCCTTGCAGACGGCCTCCTTGATCGACGCCGCAGTGCGACCGCCGATGAAGAGCGACGTCGGGCGGTCGTCCAGATGCGACACCTGGATGGCGCCCGCCCTGCGGCCAAGGCTGACGCACTGGCCGACGAAGGCCTGGTTCAGCTGGGCGGGCTCGATACCCGCGATCCGGCTGAGCACGGTTTCGGCGGCCCGCACGCCGAGCGGCATCGCAGCCTGGCAGCTCATCCGCAGTGGCAGGTTGGATGGTGCGGACGCATCGCCCGCGGCCACGATGTAGGGGTTGTCGACACTCGTCAGAGTCTCGTCGGTCAGCAGTCGCCCGATCGCGTCGGTGGCCAGGCCACTTCGCGCCGCGAGGTCGGGCACGCCGAAGCCGGCGGTCCAGATCGTCACGACGGCGGGCAGTTCACGGCCGTCGGCCAATTGCACTGAATCCTTGCGCACCTCAGTGACTTTGGCACCCGGCCCGTCGACGACCGTCACGCCGAGCTTGCGCATCCGCTTGGTCACCGACCGGCGCGTGGACTCACTGAAGTACGGGCCGAGGACGTCGCCACACACCAGCGTCACCGCCTGACCCTCGGTGCCGCCCCCGCCGACCCACCCGCAGGCCAGCTCGGCCGCGACCTCGATACCCGTCGGCCCCGCGCCGACGACCACCACCGGTGCACTGGGGTGAACCTCGGCCATCGCCGCGCGCAATGGCTCGGCGTGCTCCAATTCGGAGATGGGATAAGCGAATTCGGCGGCTCCAGGAACGGTCAGCGCGGCGCCCGTGCTGCCGACGGCATAGATCAGGTAGTCGTAGCGGACGGTGTCGCCCGAGCCGAGAAGCACCGTGCGCGCTGCCGCGTCGATGAGCTCCGCGGTGTCGATCAGCAGGCGGACGTCGTCGGAGAGCACGTCCGCGTAGTCCACCACGGCGTCATCGGATCCAGTGATGAACTGGTGCAGCCGGATCCGCTCCACGAACTCGGGCCTCGGGTTGATCAGCGTGATGGCGACGTCGGCGTTCAGACGAAGGTGGTTGGCGGCGATCACGCCGGCGTATCCGCCACCGATGACGACGACGTTGGTCTTCTTGGCCATGAGAACTCCTTTGAGGTAGGGATCTGACCTCAAGACACCAGAGACAGCCGAAGTGTGACACGTGGCAGGCGAATGTGGCGCAGCTCACTCCACGACGTAGCGCGGGAACACGCCTTCCGGCTTGGGCAGCGGGGTGCCTGGCGCCAATCGGGTGGCGATCGCCGTGAATTCCCGCTGGTCAACGGGCTGACCAAGCAGGTCGAGCAGCTTGGCCGCGGAGTCTGGCATCACCGGCTGGATCAGCAGCGCGGCGACGCGCACGACCTCCAGCGTCGTGTAGAGCACCGTGCCGAATCGATCCTGGTCGGCCGTGGCAGCGGACTTGCGAAGCACCCACGGCTCCTGCGCGGAGAAGTAGCGGTTGGCCGCGCCGAGCATCAGCCAGATGGACTCGAGCGCGAGGTGCATGGCGGGCACCTCGAACTGGGCGCGGACCTTTTCGAGGAGCCCGTCGGCGTGTGCCAACAGCGCGGTGTCCTCGTCGGTGAACGGGCCCGGCTGCGGGACCACTCCGTCGAGATTCTTGTTGACCATCGACAGCGAGCGCTGCGCGAGGTTGCCAAGTTCGTTGGCCAGGTCGGTGTTGATCCGGCTGACGATGGCGTCTTCGCTATAGCTGCCGTCCTGGCCGAAGGGCACCTCGCGAAGGAGGAAGTAGCGCACCTGGTCGAGTCCCAAGGCGTCCACCAGCGCGATGGGGTCGACGACGTTGCCGATCGACTTGCTCATCTTCTCGCCGCTGTTGAGCAGGTGTCCGTGCGCGAAAACCCTTTTCGGCAAAGCGATTCCGGCCGACATCAGAAAGGCCGGCCAGTACACGGTGTGGAAGCGGATGATGTCCTTGCCGATCATGTGCAGGTCGGCGGGCCAGTAGCGGCGGAAGGCCTCGGATTCGGTGTCGGGGTAGCCAGCACCCGTCAGATAGTTGGTCAACGCATCGACCCACACGTACATGACGTGGTCGGGGTGGCCGGGCACTGGCACGCCCCAGTCGAACGTGGTGCGGGAGATCGACAGGTCGCGCAAGCCGCCCGAGACGAAGCTGACGACTTCGTTGCGTCGAACGTCCGGCCCGATGAATTCGGGATGCGCCGCGTAGTGCGCGAGCAACCGCTCGGTGTAGGCCGAGAGCCGGAAGAAATAGGTCTGCTCCTCGGTCCACGTGACGGTCGTGCCCGTCTCGGTGGAGATCCGGGTGCCGTCGGCGAGTTCCTCCAGCTCGTCGTCGGTGAAGAAACGCTCGTCGCGCACCGAATACCAGCCGGAGTACGAGTCCAGATAGATGTCACCGCTGGCGTTCATCGCGTTCCAGATCGCGATCGACGCGTCGACGTGATCGGCGTCGGTGGTCCGGATGAAGCGGTCGAACGAGATGCCGAGCTTCTCCTGCATCGCCTGGAAGGCATCGGAGTTCCGCCGGGCCAGGTCAGCTGTCGGAATGCCCTCCGTCGCAGCGGTCTGCGCCATCTTGAGGCCGTGCTCGTCAGTGCCGGTCAGGAATCTGACGTCGAACCCGTCGAGGCGCTTGAACCGCGCGATGGCATCGGTCGAGATGTATTCGTAGGCGTGACCGATGTGCGGGACACCGTTCGGGTACGCGATGGCGGTGGTGATGTAGTACGGGTCCCCGGGGGTGCGCATCCCTGCGCCGGGGGAATCGATGGGGCTCATTTGGACTCACCTTATTGTGTGGTGTGAGTTCTAGACGCGAGAGGCCGCCTGCGCCAGAACCCCTCGCCCCCCTGATCGACGCCCATACGCACCTCGATGCCTGTGGTGCCGCCGACGCCGACGACGTGCACGCCATCCTCGACAGGGCCGAGGCGGTGGGCGTCAAGGCCGTCGTCACGATCGCCGACGATCTCGAAGCCGCCCGCTGGGCCGTTCGCGCGGCCGACTGGGATCCGCGGGTCTACGCCGCCGTGGCCCTGCACCCGACCCGCGCCAACGCGCTCACCGATGCCGCGCAGGCGGAGATCGAAGGGCTGGCGGCGCATCCGCGCGTCGTCGCGATCGGCGAGACCGGCATGGATCTCTACTGGCCCGGCAAGCTCGACGGGTGCGCGGAACCCGCCGAGCAGCGAGAGGCGTTCGCCTGGCACATCGACCTGGCCAAGCGCACCGGCAAGCCGCTGATGATCCACAACCGCGACGCCGACGCTGCCGTCCTCGACGTGCTGGCCGCCGAAGGTGCCCCGGCCACGGTGATCTTCCACTGCTTCTCGTCCGGCCCCGAGATGGCCCGCACCTGTGTCGACGCCGGCTGGCTGCTTAGCCTTTCGGGCACCGTCAGTTTCCGCAACGCCCGTGACCTCCGTGAGGCCGCGGCCTTGATCCCGCCGGATCAGCTCCTGGTCGAGACCGACGCGCCGTTCTTGACGCCGCATCCGTTCCGCGGGGCACCGAATGAGTCGTACTGCCTGCCGTACACCGTGCGGGCATTGGCCGAGGTGGTGGGGCGCCCCGCGGTCGACCTGGCTCGCGAGACCTGCGAAAATGCGGTTCGGACCTACGGATTCCGCACCTGACCGCGAGTTGCTGCGACAAGGGGAGTTCGTTACCGTCCTGTGATAGAAGCGGTCGGCCCAGGATCTTCGCTGGTTGCCGACGGATTAGTCGGGAAAGTTTTCGTTGAACTACTTGCATAGGCTCCATGAAGCGCGTTCGCCTCACCTGCGGCTTCTGGTCGCGACCCTGCTCGCCGCGCTGACCTTCGCCGGTGGGTATGCCGTTGCCGCCCACAAGACCGTGACGCTGGCCGTCGACGGTGCCTCGGTGACGGTCTCGACGATGAAGTCGCACGTCATCGACGTGGTCCGGGAGAACGGCTTCGACGTCGGTGAACGCGACGACCTGTACCCCGCCGCCAACGACACCGTCGAGCAGTCCGAGACGATCGTGCTTCGCCGAAGCCGCCCGCTGCAGATCTCGCTGGACGGTCAGAACAGCCGAGAGGTCTGGACCACGGCGTCCACCGTCCAGGAGGCGCTCGCCCAGCTGTCGATGACCGACACCGCGCCCGCCGCGGCGTCTCGAGGCAGCCGAGTGCCGCTCGAGGGCATGTCACTGCCGGTGGTCGGTGCGCGCAACGTTCAGATCAACGATGCCGGCGTGATCCGGACTGTTCGCTTCGCGGCGGCCAACGTCGCCGGTCTCCTCGAAGCGGCAGGAGTGCCGCTGCTGCAGAGCGATACCGTCGTCCCGGCCGCCAACTCGCCGGTGATCGATGGAATGCAGATTCAGGTGACTCGGGTCCGTGCCACCAGGATCACGCAGAGAGTCCCGCTGACGCCGGACAACAAAGAGGTCCCCGACCCCACCTTGAACATGAGCCGACGGGTCGTCGACGACGCGGGAACGCCAGGCATTCAGGACGTGACGTACACCGTCGCGACGGTCAACGGAGTGGAGACGGGGAGACTGCCAGTAGCCAATGTCGTCATCGTTCCGGCCCGCGCCGGCGTCACTCGCATCGGCGCAAAACCCGGCACCGAGGTGCCCGCGGTGGCTCAGGGCGAGACCTGGGACGCCCTGTCGCGGTGTGAAGCCGGTGGTAATTGGGCTATAAACACTGGCAACGGATTTTACGGTGGCGTGCAATTCGACCAAAACACATGGGAGCGCAACGGGGGATTGCGGTATGCTCAGCGGGCTGATCTTGCTACAAGGGAAGAGCAGATCGCGATTGCTGAGGTCACTCGGGCGCGCCAAGGGTGGGGCGCATGGCCCGTGTGTAGTGGAAGGTTGGGTGTGCGCTGACGATTCGGCTCCTCGGGCGGACCGAGATAAGGCATCTGGCGAAGGAACTCGAGTTCCGGCCGCGAAAGGCGTTTGGACAGAACTTCGTCCACGACGGCAACACCGTTCGTCGCATCGTGTCGGCGTCCGGCGTCAACCGTAATGACGTGGTCCTCGAGGTGGGTCCGGGTCTCGGTTCGTTGACCCTGGCGCTCCTCGATCGTGGCGCAAAGGTAACCGCGGTCGAGATCGATCCCGTCCTGGCACGTCAGCTTCCCAAGACCATCGCCGAGCATTCCCACAGCGAAATCAACAGGCTCGTCGTGCTCAACAGCGACGTTCTCAACCTGATGCCCTCTGACCTGGACGAGCAGCCCACCGCGCTCGTCGCGAACCTGCCATACAACGTCGCGGTGCCCGCGATCCTGCACCTGCTCGCTAAGTTCCCCACGATCCGGACCGTCATGGTCATGGTTCAGGCCGAGGTCGCCGAGCGACTCGCCGCGGAGCCTGGCGGCAAGGACTACGGCGTGCCGAGCGCGAAGGTGCGCTTCTACGGCAACGTGCGTCGCCACGGAATGGTCTCGCCGACGGTGTTCTGGCCGATCCCGCGGGTCTACTCGGGTCTGGTCCGCATCGACCGCTACGAAACGTCCGCGTGGCCTACCGAGGAAAACTTCCGCAACAAGGTCTTCGAGCTCATCGACATCGCGTTTTCGCAGCGCCGCAAGACTTCTCGCAACGCGTTCGCGGCGTGGGCGGGATCCGGCAACGAGTCGGCCGAACGGCTGCTGTCAGCCAGTATCGATCCGGCCCGCCGCGGTGAAACGCTCGGCATCGCCGACTTCGTCCGGTTGCTGCAGCGTTCCGGGCAGGCCGACGACGCTCCGCGGCCGCAACAGCCGAACATCCGGGTTTACTGAGCGCTCAGCTCTTCTCGTCGGTGTTCTTCGCCTTGTTCACCAGTTCGTCCATGAGTGGTGTCTCCGCGTAGACGGGGTAGTTGCCCGTGATCCCGACGCGCTCCTGCGCCACCGCGAGCACCCGGCCGCGAACCGCGTACCAACCGCCGACCAGTGCGGGCACGATGATCAGTAGCGCAATGAGATTCCAGATGTTCTCCCAGCACATCAGCACCGTCACGGCGACGAGGAACCCCAACGTCGCGTAGCTCGTGTACGGCGTGCCGAACAGCCGGAACGCGGGACGTTCCAAGATCCCCTTCTTCGACCACCGGTAGAGCTGGATCTGGCAGATCACGATGGTCGCCCACGACGCGATGATGCCCAGCGCCGAGAGATCCAGCGCGATGTTGAACGCCTCGGCAGGCACGACGAGGTTGAGGAAGACGCCCACGACGGTGAAGCAGGCGGTCAGGGCGATGCCCGCCCACGGGACCCCCCGCTTGGACATCTTGGAGGTGAACTTCGGCGCACTGCCGTTCATCGACATCGAGCGCAGGATGCGGCCAGTGGAGTACAGCCCGGCGTTCAGGCTCGACAGCGCGGCCGTCAGCACGACGAAGTTCATGACGTCGCCGGCGGCGGGGACACCGATGCTCGAGAAGAACGTCACGAAGGGGCTGGTGCCCTGCTTGTACGACGTGTACGGCAGCAGCAGCGCCAACAGGATCAGCGAGCCGACGTAGAACACCGCGATCCGGAAGATGACGGAGTTGATCGCCTTCGGCATCACCTTGGCGGGCTCGGCGGTCTCGCCTGCCGCCGTGCCAACCAATTCGACTGCGGCATAGGCGAAGATGACGCCGGAGGTGATGACCACCAACGCGAGCAGGCCGTGCGGCAGGATGCCGCCGTTGTCGGTGATGACCGACGGTCCGGTGCTCTGACCCTCGACGGTGAATCGGCCGGCCAGGAAGACGATTCCGACGATCAGGAACGTCACCAGCGCGACCACCTTGATCAGGGCGGCCCAGAATTCCATCTCGCCGAACCACTTGACCGAGATCATGTTGATGCTGAGCACGATCACCAGGGCGATGAGGGCGATGGTCCACTGGGGTATCGCGCCGAAGGCGCCCCAGTAGTGCATGTAGAGCGCGATGGCGGTGACGTCGACGATCGACGTGCACGCCCAGTTGAAGAAGTACATCCACCCCGCGACGTAAGCGGCCTTCTCGCCGAGGAATTCGCGTGCATAGGAGACGAACGACCCCGATGAGGGACGGTGCAGCACCAGTTCGCCGAGGGCCCGCAGAATGAAGAACACGAACAGGCCGCAGATCGCGTAGACGATGAAGAGGCCGGGCCCGGCGCTGTGCAGCCGGCCGCCAGCGCCCATGAAGAGTCCGGTGCCGATGGCGCCGCCGATCGCGATCATCTGCAACTGGCGCGGTTTCAGGCCCTTGTCATAGCCCTCTTCTTCGTGTGCGAGCGCTGAATTGTCGTATGCGGTCGGAGATTCCGTCGTCATTTGTCGAAGTTAGCCGTCAGCGGGCTGGGGCGCCGCCGGGGGCGGTAAAGGTTGAGTTAAGGAAACGTGTTGCTGGCGTTATCGCTTGCTCACCCGATCGCGCGGGTGACCAGCGCGACGAATTCCGAGCAGGTCTGATACCGCAGATCTGGCGTCTTCGCCATCGCCTTCGCCAGGATCGAGTCGAACGCGCGCGGCATCCAGTCGATCCGCCTCGAGTACTTAGGTGTGGGGCTGTTCAGGTGGGCGTTCACCAGGGCCATCGCCGTCGGCGCGGTGAACGGTGGTGAGCCGGTGAGGAGTTCGACCGTCGTGCACGCCAGCGCGTATTCATCGGACGCCGCCGAGGGGGCGTGCCCGTGCAGCACCTCCGGCGCCGCGTACGGCAGGGACGCCTCGATGTGCGTCGGTCGGCGGGAAACCCTTTCGGTCAGCGCATGGGCGATGCCGAAGTCGGTGAGTATCGCACCACCCTCGGAAAAGGTCTCGCAGACAAGGATGTTCGACGGCTTGACGTCAGAGTGCACGATGCCCAGCGTGTGCGTGTGGTCGAGCGCGTCCGCGATCTGGGCCAGGGCCGCCAGCCGGTCGGCCCTGGTGTCCAGATTCAGTATGGTGCCGCCACCGATCAGTTGCATGGCCAGCCAATCGGGCCCGCATGCGTACATGGTCACCACGTGGGGATGGGCAGCCCGGCGGGCAAACTCGAACTCGCGCTGCAGCCGGCTCATGTGGGAGGGGGCGTGGTGGCGCTCGTCGAGCACCTTGAGTGCGACGGGATCGGTTGGCGTCGCGGCGCGGTGGGCACGATAGACCGTGGCGGAGCCGCCATGGCCGATGAAGCCGTCGACCACGTAATCGTCGAACGTGTCCATCAATGCCAGCGTCCCCGTGATCCTTGACACACCTTTCGAGCAAACACTAGCGTGAGCCTTCTGCGGTATCCGGGCAACGGTTGCCGAGCGGCGGGATCACCGAGGGGTATCTCACCACTTCCGTACCTGTCGCACGTGCGCGACGTTACTGTCGTTGCGTGCCCCAGTCCGACACTGCCGCCGAGTGGGTCTCGACTGGGTCCGTCACGGTCCGCGTGCCGGGCAAGGTCAACCTGTATCTCGGCGTCGGTGACCTTCGCGACGACGGCTACCACGAACTCACCACGGTGTTCCACGCCGTGTCGTTGTTCGACGAGATCACGGTGCGCAACGCCGACGTGTTGTCGCTCGAGCTGTCGGGTGAGGGCTTCAGCGACGATGTGGCCGCACTGCCGTTGGATCATCGCAATTTGGCGTGGCGCGCCGCCGAGCTGATGGCCGAGCACGTCGGGCGTGCGCCGGACGTGGCCATCTCCATGGAGAAGTCGATCCCCGTCGCGGGTGGCATGGCGGGCGGCAGCGCCGACGCCGCGGCCGTACTGGTTGCCATGAACGCGCTATGGGAGCTCGGGGTGCCTCGACGAGACCTGCACGCGTTGGGCGCCGAGCTCGGCAGCGACGTGCCCTTCGCGCTGCACGGTGGCACCGCGCTGGGCACCGGGCGGGGTGAACAACTGGCGACGGTGTTGGCGCGCAACACTTTTCACTGGGTGCTGGCGTTCGCGAATAGCGGTCTCTCGACGCCGAAGGTGTTCGCCGAAATCGACAGGCTGCGGGCCGACGCGAGCCGAGAGCAACCACCGCGACTCGAGGATCCGGAGCCGTTGCTCGCGGCGCTGGCCTCGGGGGACCCGGACGAGCTGGCACCTCTATTGGGCAACGATCTCCAGCCCGCTGCACTGAGCCTCGACCCCGGGCTGCGGCAGACGCTGCGTGCCGGTGTGGACGCCGGGGCGTTGGCGGGCATCGTCTCCGGTTCCGGGCCGACGTGTGCGTTCCTGTGCCCGTCGGCGGGCGCGGCGGTCGACGTCGGCGTTCAACTCGCCGGGGCCGGGGTGTGTCGCACGGTTCGCGCGGCGAGCGGCCCCGTGCACGGCGCCCGTGTCGTCCCGGCGCCGTCGAACACGGTGTGACCCACGCCTCAATCGGCCGGTAAGTTTGGTAGTTACTTAAGAGTCTCTTAAGATGATCGACGGTGACAACGAGCGGTTTCAAGCGCGACGCGACGACTTCCCCCACCGCGGCCTTCGGTGGGAGACCGATCAGCGGTGACACCGGTTGCGCCGGTCTTGCTCAGGCAAACTCAACCGCATTCATTTCGAGACGAAACCGCACCCCAATCGTGTGCGCGTCCCTCGTGGGACGCATGCGCAAACGGGTGGAACATTGAAGAGGCATGGAATAGCGCGCGTTGGCTGCGAGTTCAACGCAGGGGCCGACGCCGGGCTCCTCAGACCCAGGAGGTTGTCGTGAGCAGGTTTACCGAGAAGATGTTCCACAACGCTCGGACGGTGACCACGGGCATGGTGACCGGGGAGCCGCACGAACCGGTGCGCCACACCTGGGGTGAAGTGCACGAGCGCGCTCGGCGCATCGCGGGCGGACTGGCCGCGGCAGGCGTCGGACCCGGCGACGCCGTCGGCGTGCTGGCCGGATATCCCGTCGAGATCGCTCCGACGGCGCAGGCGCTGTGGATGCGTGGCGCCAGCCTCACGATGCTGCATCAGCCCACCCCGCGCACCGACCTGGTGGTCTGGGCCGAGGACACCATGAACGTCATCGGGATGATCGAGGCCAAGGCCGTGATCGTCTCCGAGCCGTTCCTGGTGGCGATCCCCGTGCTGGAGGAAAAGGGCATCCTCGTCCTCAAGATCGGCGACCTGCTCGACGCCGACCCGATCGACCCCGTGGAGACCGAGGAGGACGACCTCGCGCTGATGCAGCTGACGTCGGGCTCCACCGGCTCGCCAAAGGCCGTCCAGATCACCCACCGCAACATTTACTCGAACGCCGAGGCGATGTTCATCGGCGCCGAGTACGACGTGACCAAGGACGTCATGGTCAGCTGGCTGCCCTGCTTCCACGACATGGGCATGGTCGGCTTCCTCACCATCCCGATGTACTTCGGCGCCGAGTTGGTCAAGGTGACGCCGATGGACTTCCTGCGCGACACGCTGCTGTGGGCCAAGCTGATCGACAAGTACAAGGGCACCATGACCGCAGCGCCCAACTTCGCCTACGCGCTGTTCGCCAAGCGCCTGCGCAATCAGGCCGAGCCAGGCCAGTTCGACTTGTCCACCCTGCGCTTCGCGCTGTCGGGCGCCGAGCCGGTCGAGCCCGCCGACGTCGAGGATCTGCTGGACGCGGGCAAGCCGTTCGGCCTCAGCCCCAAGGCGATCCTGCCGGCCTACGGAATGGCCGAGACCACGCTCGCGGTTTCCTTCTCCGAATGCGGTGCCGGCCTGGTGGTCGACGAGGTCGACGCCGACCTGCTGGCGGCATTGCGCCGCGCCGTCCCCTCCACGAAGGGCAACACCCGTCGCCTGGCCTCGCTGGGTCCGCTGTTGCGTGACCTCGAAGCCCGGGTCGTCGACGAGCACGGCGAGGTCATGCCCGCGCGCGGCGTCGGCGTCATCGAGCTCCGCGGCGAATCCCTGACCCCCGGTTACATCACGATGGGTGGCTTCCTTCCGGCGCAGGACCAGCACGGCTGGTACGACACGGGTGACCTCGGCTACCAGATGGAGAACGGCCACATCGTGGTCTGTGGCCGCGTGAAGGACGTCATCATCATGGCGGGCCGCAACATCTACCCGACCGACATCGAGCGGGCCGCCGGCCGCGTCAAGGGCGTCCGCCCTGGCTGTGCCGTTGCGGTCCGGCTCGACGCGGGCCACTCCCGCGAGACGTTCGCCGTCGCGGTGGAGTCCAACGCCTGGGAGGACCCGCTCGAGGTGCGTCGCATCGAGCACCAGGTCGCCCACGAGGTGGTGACGGAGGTCGACGTGCGACCCCGCAACGTCGTCGTCCTCGGCCCCGGCACCATTCCGAAGACGCCGTCCGGCAAGCTGCGCCGCGCGAACTCGGTCTCGCTCGTCACCTAATCTTCTTTGGCGCGAGCGTGCGTGTCTGCTCCGCGACACGCCGCTCAAACTGGCAGGGCACGCACGCTCGTCAGAACCTGAGGTCGCGGAAAGTCGTTGGCTGCCCGTCGGGGGGTGTCGCTACGGTTGTCGCATGACCGCCCCGGCCATCGAGGCCATAGATCTCGTCAAGAAGTTCGGTGACCGCGCCGATGAGCGGCCTGCGGTCGACGGCGTCAGCTTCACCGTGGCGCAGGGAACCGTGTTGGGACTGCTCGGGCCCAACGGTGCGGGCAAGACCACCACCGTCCGGATGATGACGACGCTCACCGAACCCACCAGCGGGACCGCGCGGGTGGCGGGCTACGACGTCCGCACCCAGCCGGCCATGGTCCGTAGCAACATGGGCCTCACCGGGCAGGCCGCGACGGTCGACGAGCTTCTCACCGGACGTGAGAACATCCGGATGATCGGGGCCCTGTACGGCATCGGTCGTCGCGACGTCGCGCGGCTGGGGGACCAACTGCTGGAGCGCTTTTCGATTGCCGATGCCGCCGACCGACCGGTCAAGTCCTACTCGGGTGGCATGCGCAGGCGCATCGACCTCGCGGTCAGCCTGATCGCATCGCCGCCGGTGCTGTTCCTGGACGAGCCGACCACGGGCCTCGACCCCCGTAGCCGCATCGACCTGTGGGATGTGCTGCGCGACCTGGTCTCTCGCGGTACCACCCTATTGCTGACTACCCAGTACCTCGAAGAAGCCGATCAACTCGCCGACGACATCGTCGTGATGGACCGGGGTCGCATCATCGCCAAGGGCACCCCCTTGCAACTCAAGCAGCAGGCGGGCAACGCCAGTCTGGTGGTGACTGTGTCCCATGCCGCCGACCTGCAGACCGCCAGGGAACTGATGGCGAGGTCGGGCATCGACGTACACGTCGACGCGGGAGCGCGGCAGCTCACCGCGGCGGCGGACGGGATCGCCGACATGACGCGGGTAGCCGGCTGGCTGCAGGAGAGCCGGATCGAGGTCGACGACATCGGGCTGTCCAGGCCGAGCCTCGACGACGTGTTCCTATCGCTCACCGGCCATCGCGCGGACGACGACGAGAATGAGGAGAGCCGACCATGACGACCGTGGCACCCAGATCCGCCGTCGATGCATCGCGACCCGCGACGCGCCAAACCTCCGTCTTCGAGCAGTCGTGGATCATGGTCAAGCGCAACATGATCCACACCAAACGCATGCCGGAGATGCTCAGCGACGTCACCGTGCAGCCAATCATGTTCGTGCTCCTGTTCGCGTTCGTCTTCGGCGCGTCGATCGCCAACACCGGCGGTGCGTCCTACCGCGAGTTCCTGCTGCCGGGCATCCAGGCGCAGACCATCGTCTTCACCGCATTCGTCGTCGCCGCCGGTATCACCTCCGACGTCGAGAAGGGCATCATCGACAGGTTTCGGTCGCTGCCGATCCGGCGGTCCTCGGTACTGATCGGCCGCAGCGTCGCGAGCCTGATCCATTCGTCGATCGGCGTCGTGGTCATGGCGATCACCGGGCTGTGCATCGGCTGGCGCATCCGAGGCGGTGTAGCAGATGCGGTGCTGGCGTTCGCGCTGATCCTGGTCTTCGGCTTCGGGATGATCTGGTTCGGCATCCTCGTCGGATCGCTGATGCGGTCGGTGGAGGCGGTCAACGGGGTGATGTTCACCGTGCTATTCCCAATTACCTTCCTGGCCAACACATTCGCGCCGACCGAACCGATGCCCAGGTGGCTGAGGGTGATTGCCGAGTGGAACCCCGTCTCGTCGCTGGCGCAGGCGATGCGGGAACTGTGGGGCAACGGCCCGGCGGCGCCGCCGGAAGCGCAGTTGCCGCTGCACTATCCGATACTCGCGACCATCCTGTGGTCGTTGGCGATGACCGCGGTGCTGGCGCCCTTCGCGCTGCGCGCATATTCGCGCCGCACGTCGGACTAGTCGGCGTTCGTCGACGGCGCTGCCCAGCCCAAACGGCCCCGGCGCGCCGACATTGCTCATACCATCGGCCCTAGCTCGATGCCGGCGTGCGGCAGCCTGCTGACCCAGGGGGCAAGATGGCGGACACCGCGAACGTCGGCACGCGGGCGGGCGAGGCACTGGCGGTCTCGACCGAGCAGCAGGCGAGCCGAACTGGAGCGGTAGTCAAGGCCGCCGCGTGGGTGCTCGGTGGCTTCTCCTTGCTGACGGCGGGTCTCAGTGCCCTGACCGTGATTCCGAGGGTTGCGAACGGCTATCTGTCATGGACGGTGCTGGCTGTCTCGCTGATCGTCGTGGCGTTTCTCGGTGCGCTGGTTGCCGTCGGCGTGACGTATAGCGAGACGTATAAATCCGAGAAGAAGTGGTGGCGTGACACCGTCAAGATCCCGATCGCGCTGGCGGCGACGCTCCTGATGGGCGGCATCGCGATCATGCTGGTGATCTCCTTGCTGGTCTTGGGAAGGTCGGAGGTGCCGCGTCTCACCTTGAGCATCGCTCCCTACGGGGACAACGCCAAGGGGGACCCCACCACTACCGCGACGGTCAAGCTCAAGATCGAGGCCGACGCCATGAACCCCGGCGGTTACCTCGTCGCCAACATCGTCGCGCTGGACACGATCGTCGAAGGTGGACAGTTTCAGGTGGGTCAGCGAATCTATCGATCCTTGGTCGGTTCCGATTCGGCGGGACACGTGATGTCGGAGATCGAGACGCAGATTCCCATCGACCGGTACAGCATCGTCGTCGCCGAAGTCTTTCCCGGTCCGGTGCAGTCCGCCGGCGCCGGCGGGGCGCAGTTCACGTGGTCGAGCGAGTTCGCGATGGTCTCCACGACCGTGTGCACCGACATCGAAGCCCCGCAGCCACGCGCCTGCGTCTACGCGAGGGTGCCCGGCTCGGTCATCAAGTTCACCGCACCAAGTCAATCCTTGCCGCCGACGCCGATACCCGCGATCGTCCGCCCCAGGACCGGTGGCTGAGGAGTAGCGTGGCCACCCTGCACGCCTGAGTATCTATAGCTATACTCAGATGCATGATGCCCCTGCCGACGCTTCGTGCCGCGCGATGACGGACCGTGTCTCCGGACGGATCGCGAACCACCCGACCGTGCGGAAGGTGCTCGCCCGCAAGACGGAACCACCGCCGGGGGTGATCGACGCCGACTGGCTGCGCGCGACGTGCCTCGCCGCCGGCGCCGATGACGTTGCCTTCGCCAGCGTCGACGATCCGGCGCTGGCTTCCGAACGTGAGCACGTCGAATCCGCACTGCCCGGCACCAAGAGTTACATCTCGCTGGTCGTGCGGATGAATCGGGACAACGTCCGCTCACCCGCGCGCAGCGTCGCCAATCAGGAGTTCCACCGGACCGGCGAGATCATCAACGAAGCCGCGCACCGAATCACCCGCGCACTGCAGGACGTCGGACACCGCGTGCTCAATCCGTCGGCAACCTTCCCAATGGAGATGGACGAGTTTCCCGGCCGGATCTGGGTCGTCGCGCACAAACCGGTCGCGGTCGCGTCCGGACTCGGCGTCATGGGCATCCATCGCAACGTGATCCACCCGAAGTTCGGCAACTTCATCCTTCTCGCCACCATCATGGTCGACGCGCCGATCACCAGCTACGGTGAGCCGCTTGACTATTCGCCGTGCCTGGAATGCAAGCTATGTGTCGCGGCGTGCCCGGTCGGGGCCATCGGCAAGGACGGCGAGTTCGACTTCGTCGCGTGCTCGGTGCACAACTACCGCGAGTTCATGGGCGGCTTCACCGACTACGTGCAGACGATCGCCGACAGCTCCGATGCCGCTGACTTCCGTTCCCGCGTCACCGATTCGGAGAACGCGTCGATGTGGCAGAGCTTGTCGTTCAAGGCGAACTACAAGGCCGCCTACTGTCTCGCGGTGTGCCCGGCGGGCGAGGACGTCATCGAGCCCTACCTCGACGATCGAAAGGGCTTCATGGACCTGGTGCTCAAACCGCTTCAGGCCAAACGCGAGACGCTGTACGTGCTGCCGAACTCGGCTGCCAAGGAACACGCCGAGAAGCGGTACCCGCACAAGACGGTGAAGGTGGTCGACAGCGGTATCAGCGGCCGCTAGCCCCAGGCGTGGACGGTGTTCTGCGCCGACTCGAGGCCCAGCTGAATCAACAGTTCGGTGGCGTCGGCGGCCTGCTCGCAGATGGTGCCGACCTCTGGTCGTTCGGCGGTGGTGAAGTTCTCCAGCACGTAGGTCGCGGGATCCTTGCGACCCGGCGGCCGGCCGATCCCGATGCGCACGCGTTGAAAGTCCTTGGTGCCCAGCGCCGAAGCGACCGAACGCAACCCGTTGTGGCCGCCTTCACCGCCACCCAGCTTGAGTCGGATTCGACCGAAGTCGATGTCCAGCTCGTCGTGGATGGCGATGACGTCGGCTGGCGCCACCGAGTAGAAGTTCGCCAACGGACCGACCTGGCGACCGGACTCGTTCATGAACAGTCGCGGCTTGGCCAGCACCACGGAGCGGCCGCCGAGGCGACCAGTAGCCACTAAAGCGCCCGACTTCTTGTGCACCTTGAATCCCGCGCCGAGGCGATCGGCGAGAATGTCGGCGACGAGGAACCCCAGGTTGTGCCGCGTCGTTTCGTAACGCGGCCCGGGGTTTCCGAGGCCGACCACCAGCAGTGGCTCGGCCACTCCCTACTCGGACTCGGCTTCCGCGGCCTCGTCGCCGTCGGCCTCGCCATCCACATCGGCTGCCGGTGCGTCGGCGGCGTCGCCGGCGCCCTCGGCCTCGAGATCCTCGGCGGTCGGCGCAGTAATCACGTTGACGACCAGCAGGTCGGGATCCGAGATCAGCGTGACGCCCTCGGGCAGCGTCACCTGCGAGGCGAGGAACTGTGTGCCTGCGGCGATGCCCTCGACCGACAGCGTCAGGTTCTCGGGGATCGACATCGCGTCGGACTCGATCTCGATGGTGTTGGACTCCTGGTTGACCAGGGTGTCCGGGCCCGCGTCGCCCTCGACGATGACCTGGATCTCGACGGTGACCCGCTCGCCGCGACGAACGATGATCAGGTCGACGTGCTGGATGTTGCGGCGGATCGGGTGGATCTCGATCGCCTTCGGCAGCGCAAGGGCTTCCTTGCCGTCGATGTCGAGGGTCAGGACCGCGTTGGTGCCGAAGTTACGGAGCACCGCGGCGAACTCACGGGCCGGCAACGTCAGGTGCTGCGGATCGGCGCCGTGGCCGTAGAGCACGGCGGGCACCTTGCCGTCGCGACGAGCCTGGCGCGATGCGCCCTTGCCGGTCTTCGCGCGGACCTCAGCGGTCAGATTGTTCGATGCGTGGGCCGCAGTCTTGGCCATGTGTGTCGCTCCTGTGCCGTTTGTCTGGTGGCACGGTGAGGGCGACTGGAAGCAGCTCAGCTGCGAATCGTTCCCGTCGATAACGGTGGCCCGATGCGGTCCACCCTCGCCGTGATCGTCGCCAAGGCTAGCGTATGGGGCCGTCAGAGCGGAAATTTGGTGTCCGTGAGCTGCTCGGACAGGTCCCATAGCGCGGCGGCGGTGTGTGCGTTGCCGGCCAGCGGGCTTCGCGCCGACAGCCCGGTGGGCCCGCGCATCGCATACTTCGGGCCGACGAAGCTATCGCCCGGCAACGCCTGCGATGCGGCGAAGAGCGTCTGACGCGCCCCGAAGTCGGCGTCGGTGGCCAGCTTGTTGCCCAGCGACATCAGCGAGTTGCTGATCTTGCCCGCCGCGTGACCCTGCAGGTTCGTTTCCGAGTACCCGGGGTGCGCGGAGAGCGCCGTCACCGGCGAACCGGCCGCGTCGAGTCGGCGCTGCAACTCCTTGCTGAACAGCAGGTTGGCCAGCTTCGACTGGCCGTAGGCCAGCCACGCGGAGTAGGGCCGCGCCTTCCAGTTCAGGTCCTTGAGGCTGACCTTGCCGATCAGATGCATCATCGACGACACCGTCACCACCCGGTCGGAGATCTTGGGCAGCAGCAGATTGGTCAGCGCGAAGTGGCCAAGGTGGTTGGTGCCGATCTGACTTTCGAAGTCGTCGACGGTCTGCGCGTAGGGCACCGCCATGATTCCGGCGTTGTTGATCAGCACGTCCACCGCGTCGACCGAGTCGGCGAATGCTCGCACCGAGGACAGGTCCTGCAGATCGAGCTTGCGGACCTCCACCTGCCCGGGCATCCTCGCCGCCGCGGCGTTGCCCTTCTCGAGATTGCGGACGGCCACGATGACCTTGGCACCAACCCTGGCCAGTTCCCGGGCGGTGACCTCGCCGAGGCCGCTGTTGGCGCCCGTCACGATCACGGTGCGGCCGGCGAACGAGGGCAGTTCTGCAGCGGTCCAGTTGCTCATCGCCCAACCCTATTCCCGGGTCGCTTCGCTCGCCCCCGCAAGCCGGGGGGACCCCCAGCGCCGGCCGGATGGAGAGCGCCTATTTCCTTGCGACCGTGAAGCCCCTGATGATGCCTTCGATGTCCGGCCCGTCGGCCTGGGCCTTGTCGGCGAACGAGGTCACCGTGAGCTGGACCAGATACCGCTGGCCGGGGAGGCCGGCGCGTGCCGGCGTGCCTTCGGCGAAGACGATCCGGTTGTAGCTCTGCATCCGCTGACCGTTGAGGTCGTAGGTCCCCTCGATCATCGACGAGGGGAATCCTCGGAAGTCGACGGTCGAGGCATTGAGTTGTTTGAAGTTCTCCGACAACTCGGCGTCGCCGTTGGCGTGCTTGAGTGCCTCGGCGACGTCGAAGTTCCCGTCCAACTTGAACACCAGGAGCATCGCGGTCGGGTAGGTGTCGCCCTTGGCGATCGTGCGAGTGCCAGGGGAGAGGTTCGTATTGAAGTAGGGCTTCCAGCCCGGCGGCTGCGGCACGGACACCGTCAGGTCGGTCAACTTGTCGGGTGCGACGGGCGCACCGGTGACGCCGGCGTTCTCGAAGTAGGTCGAGATGGAGATGGGCTTCTCGGTGCTTGGCGCGGCGGTGGTGGTGGTCGGCGTCGTCCAGATCGACTTGTAGTCGGGTTCCGCGGGACCGCACCCGGCCACGGTGAGCGCCGCCCCCACGACCAAGGCCCCGGCGATCGCTGCCTTGGCGCGTCTCACGAGACCGCCACCTTGAAGCCGGCCACGACGCTGTTCAACGCGGGCGTCGCGGCGATCAGCTGATCGGGGGGCGTATTCACGGTGAGCTGGACCAGGTAGCGCTTGCCGGTCGACGGCACATCGGGCAGGACGATCCGGCTGTAGTGCTGCGCGCTCGTGGTCATGCCCTCCGTCGCCGCCGATGGGAAGCCGTCGTAATCGTCGAAGGACTCGGTGACGTCGGTGGCGGTGGGTGGCATCGCGTCGGTGTTGGCGTGGCGGACGGCGTCCTTCGGGTCGAAGTTGCCGACGAGCTCGATCGCCATCAGCGTCACCGAAGGGGCGGGTCCTTGGACGTTGACCGGTTGGATGAATTGGACCCCGGTCGCGAAAAGGGGATCGCTGGTTTGAGCCCAACCGTCGGGCACCGGCACCGTGACCGAAAGCCCGGGTAGATCGTCCAGGTGCACGGGGGTTCCGGTGACGTTGATCGAGGCCAGGTAATCCCTGAACGCCACTGGCTTGCCCGACGGCGGCGTCGCGGGGGCGGGTACCGGGGTCATCGCGGGAATCGCGCTCGTCGCCGAGGATGTAGTCGATGAGGACGCGGCATCGTCGCCCCCGGTGGTTCCCGAGGCGCAACCGGCCAGGGCAAGTGCCGTCACCAACACGCCGACATGGCGGACCAACGTCACAGAATGTCGCGGACGTCGTCGAGCGGGCGGGCCAGGCGCGTGCCCTTGCCGGTGACGACGAAGGGACGCTCGATGAGGATCGGATGTTGGACGAGAGCGTCGAGCAACTCGTCGTCGGATGCTCCCGCGAGCCCGAGTTCGGAGTACAGCGCCTCGCGCTTGCGGACGGCGGCCCGGACCTCGATGCCGGCGTCGGTGATCAGCTCGACCAGTTCTTCGCGCGTCGGAGGCGTCTTCAGATACTGAATCACGGTGGGTTCGTAACCGCTGTCCCGCAGCAGTTCGAGGGTCTTTCGCGACGTCGAGCACTTGGGGTTGTGATAGATGACGCTCGTGGAGGCGCCCCGGCGCCGACCTTCTACCGACGTCATCTCAGGCATCCCCGTCGAACAGTCCCGTCACCGAGCCGTTTTCGAACACCGCGCGGATGGTGCTGGCCAGCAGCGGCGCGATCGACAGCACGGTCAGCTGGGGGAACATCTTCTCCTCGCCGATCGGCAGCGTATTGGTGACGACGACCTCGCGGGCGCCGCACTCAGCCAGCCGCTGCGCGGCGGGATCGGACAGCACGCCGTGGGTGGCGGCGATGATCACGTCCGCAGCGCCGTCCTCCTTGAGCAGCTTGACCGCGCCGGCGATGGTGCCACCGGTGTCGATCATGTCGTCGGTGAGGATGCAGGTCCTGCCCTTGACGTCGCCGACCACGCGATTGGACTTGACCTGGTTCGGCACCAGGGGATCGCGGGTCTTGTGGATGAAGGCCAGTGGGACGCCGCCGAGCGAGTCGGCCCACTTCTCGGCGACGCGCACGCGTCCGGAGTCGGGGGAGACGACGACCATGTCGTGGCTGGCGTAGTTGTCGCGGATGTATCCGCACAGCAGCGACTGGCCACGCATGTGGTCGACGGGGCCGTCGAAGAAACCCTGGATCTGATCGGTGTGCAGGTCGACCGACACGATGCGGTCGGCACCGGCGGTCTTGTAGAGGTCGGCGACCAGTCGGGCCGAGATGGGCTCACGGCCGCGGTGCTTCTTGTCCTGCCGGGCATAGGGATAGAACGGCAGGATCGCGGTGATGCGTTTGGCGCTACCCCGCTTGAGCGCGTCGATCATCAGCAGTTGTTCCATGAGCCACTTGTTCAGTGGTGCGGGATGGGATTGCAGCACGAAGGCGTCGCAGCCGCGCACCGACTCGTCGAAGCGCACGAAGATCTCGCCGTTCGCGAAGTCGCGGGCCGTCATCGCGGTGACGCTGACGTCCAGCTCCTTGGCGACCTGATCGCCGAGCTCGGGATGTGCACGCCCCGAGAACAACATCAGGTTCTTGCGATTGTCGGTCCAGTCCGTGGCCACTTAGAGCTGCCTTTGCCGTCGGGGATCGATACGGGTTGATCGTACGTAGCGAATATGTAGCCGCGTGGCCGGGTTGCCAGAACGCCAACGTCAGGTGTCCGGTTGGTCGCCTTCGCCGGTGGCTTCACGGGCGGCGTCGGCGGCCGCGCTGTTGGGTCGTTTGCGCGCGACCCAGCCCTCGATGTTGCGTTGCGGCCCGGCCGAGACCGCCAGCGCGCCGGGCGGCACGTCCTCGCGAACGACAGTGCCAGCGCCGGTGTACGCGCCGTCGCCGACCACCACGGGTGCGACGAACATGGTGTCCGATCCGGTGCGCACGTTGGAGCCAATCGTGGTGCGCCGCTTGGTTTCTCCGTCGTAGTTGACGAATACGCTCGACGCGCCGATGTTGCTGTTCTCGCCGATGTCGGCGTCCCCGACGTAGGTCAGGTGCGGCACCTTGGTGCCTGCGCCGATGTTCGCGTTCTTGGTCTCGACGAACGTGCCGATCTTGCCCTCGGTGCCGAGCTCGGTGCCGGGCCGCAGGTAGGCGAACGGGCCGACGACCGCGCCGTCACCGATCACCGACGACGAGCCTTGGGTGCGAATCACGGTGGCCCCGTCGCCGACGGTGACGCCCGTCAGGGTGGTGTCGGGCCCGATCTGACAGCGCGCGCCGATCCGGGTGGTGCCGAGCAGCTGCGTGCCCGGTGCGACGACGGTGTCGCGACCGACGGTCACGTCGACGTCGATCCACGTAGTGCGCGGGTCGATGACGGTCACGCCGCTGCGCTGCAGTGACGCGACGATGCGCCGGTTGAGCTCGCGGTGCAGGTCGGCCAGCTGAACGCGGTCGTTGACGCCCGCGACCAGGGCGCTGTCGTCCACGTGCCTGGCGTTGACCCGCTGATCGTCGCGACGGAGGATCTCGACGGCGTCGGTGAGATACAGCTCGCCCTGCGCGTTGTTGGAGCGCAGCTTCTTCAGTGCCGAGCGCAGCGCCGTGGCATCGAAGGCGTAGACGGCGGCGTTGACCTCGCGGATCGCCCGCTGTGACGTGGTGGCGTCGGCCTGCTCGACGATGCTCATGACTTCGCCGTCCTGCGTCCGCAGGATTCGGCCGTAGCCGGTGGGGTCCGGCAGCGTGGTGGTCAACAGCGTCGCCGCGCAGACCTCGCCGCCGTGCGCGTCGACCAGACCGGCCAGGGTGTCGGCATCCAGCAGGGGAACGTCGCCCGCGGTCACTACGACGGTGCCTTCGAAGTCGTCGGGTAGCGCGGCCAGCCCGCACGTGACGGCGTGCCCCGTGCCTAGCTGTTCGTCCTGCACGGCTACGTCGATGGTGCGGCCGAGCTCCTCGGCCAGGCTGGCGACGGCAGGGATGACGCGATCGCGGTCCTTGCCGACGACGACCACCAGGTGCCGCGGCGAGACCTTCGCGATGGCGTGCAGCGCGTGGGAGATCATGCTGCGGCCCGCCAGCGTGTGCAGCACCTTGGGCACATCGGACTGCATTCGGGTGCCAGCCCCTGCCGCCAAGACGATGACCGCGGTGTCGCCTCGAGTCGTCATGTGGCCTCCTTTTGGCGATTTCGGCGTGTTCGGCCGCGCTCACCGCGGCTCAACGCGCCGAAATCGCTCGGTGCTGTGCTCCGTCGCCAGGACTCGAACCTGAACTATCTGAACCAAAATCAGAGGTGCTGCCGATTACACCACGACGGACTGCGGCGTTGACTTTAGTCGACGGGCCGTGGTGGCCCCAGGCTGCGGAGGGCAGGAGCGAAGCGACCGGGGATTAAGGTGGCATCGTGGCCGCGCCGGAGAAGGAAGTGCGTGCACCCCGTGCGCGCATGACCGGAACCGAACGGCGCCAGCAGCTGATCGAGATCGCCAAGTCGCTGTTCGCCGAGCGCGGGTATGACGCCACGTCCATCGAGGAGATCGCCCAGCGGGCCAACGTCTCCAAGCCCGTCGTCTACGAGCACTTCGGTGGCAAGGAGGGGCTGTACGCCGTCGTGGTCGACCGCGAGATGTCGGCGCTACTGGACGGCATCACCTCGTCGCTGACCAACAACCGCTCCCGGGTGCGGGTCGAACGGGTGGCGTTGGCCCTGCTGACCTACGTCGAGGAACGCACCGATGGCTTCCGGATCCTGATTCGCGACTCGCCGGCCAGCATCGCGTCCGGCACCTATTCGAGCCTGCTCAACGACGCCGTCAGCCAGGTGGCGTCGATCCTGGCCGGCGACTTCTCCCGCCGCGGACTCGATCCCCAGTTGGCGCCGCTGTACGCGCAGGCGCTCGTCGGCTCGGTGTCCATGACTGCGCAGTGGTGGCTGGACACCAGGGAGCCGAAGAAGGAAGTCGTCGCCGCGCATCTCGTCAATTTGATGTGGAACGGGCTGACGCATCTCGAGGCGGATCCGGAGCTGCACGACCAGCAGTAGTCCCAGCGCCGAATGGCCAGTTGTCCCACGCTTTTTGGACTGTGACGTGGGGTAAGTGGCCACTCGACGGCAACGAAGTAAGCTGGGCACACAATGAATGCATCGGGGCACCCCCATGTCCAGACCCCGATGGCGGGCCTGGTCCGTCTCGCGCTGTCCGATCCAGGGTTGACCGACCTCACCCGCCGCGCTGCCGACGCCGCGCCTGCGATGGCGCTCGTCGGCCCCGCCAGCGCTCGGCTCTTCGTCGCCGCGGCACTGGCCGAGGCGGGTCCGCTACTCGTCGTCACCGCCACTGGCCGCGAGGCCGACGATCTGACCGCCGAACTGGGTGCCGTCTACGGTGACGCGATCGCGATGTTCCCGTCGTGGGAGACGCTTCCGCACGAGCGCCTCTCGCCGGGCGTCGAAACGGTCGGCGCCAGGATGATGGTGCTGCGCAGGCTGGCTCATCCCGACGACATGCGCCTCGGTGCACCGCTGCGGGTCGTGGTCACCACTACGCGCTCGCTGCTGCAGCCGATGGCGCCCGACCTGGCCGACATCGAGCCGGTCACGCTGACGGTCGGCGAGGAACCCCGGTTCGCCGCCGGAGCCGCCCCGGCGGCGACATTTGAGGCCGTGTTGGAGCGGCTGGTCGAGCTGGCCTACACCCGGGTGGACATGGTCGGCAAGCGCGGCGAGTTCGCGGTCCGCGGCGGCATCCTCGACGTCTTCACTCCGACCGCCGAGCATCCCGTCCGCGTCGAGTTCTGGGGTGACGAGGTCTCGGAGATGCGGATGTTCTCGGTCGCCGACCAGCGATCGATCCCCGACATCGCCGTCGACACCCTGATCGCCGTGCCGTGCCGCGAGCTGATGCTCACCGAGGACGTGCGTCAGCGGGCCGCCGCGCTGTCCGCCGACCAACCGCACGACGACAACCGCGTCACCGGCACGGTCGGCGACATGTTGGCCAAGCTCGGCGAGGGCATCCCCGTCGACGGGATGGAGGCGCTGCTACCCGTCCTGCGACCGACCGACCTGTCCCTGTTGTCCGACCATCTGCCTGCGGGTGCGCCGATCCTGGTCTGCGACCCCGAGAAGGTCCGCACCCGGTCGGCGGACCTGATCAAGACGGGCCAGGAGTTCCTCGAGGCGTCGTGGTCGGTCGCCGCGATGGGAGCCGACGCGCCGATCGACGTCGAGCAGCTCGGCGGGTCCGGATTCCGCGAGCTCGCGGACGTCCGGTCCGCCGCAGGCGACGGTGGCCACCCGTGGTGGACGTTGAGTCAGCTGGCCGACGGTTCGGCGACCGAACTCGACATCCGTGCGGCGCCGTCGGCGCGGGGTCAGCAGAACAGCCTCGACGAGATGTTCGCGATGCTGCGCGCCCACGTCACCACCGGTGGGCTCGCCGCCATCGTGACGCCCGGCACCGGCACTGCCCACCGGATCGTCGAGCAGTTGGGCGAATCCGACACGCCCGCTTCGATGTTGGCCGCAGGCGACGTACCGAAGCCCGGTGTGGTCGGGGTGCTCAAGAGCCCGTTGCGCGACGGTGTCGTACTGCCGGGGGCGAACCTCGTCGTCATCACCGAGACCGACTTGACCGGCAACCGGGCCAACGCCACCGAGGGCAAGCGGCTGGCCGCCAAGCGTCGCAACGTCGTCGACCCGCTGGCACTGACCGCTGGCGACCTGGTCGTGCACGATCAGCACGGCATCGGCCGCTTCGTTGAGATGGTCGAGCGCACCATCGGTGGTGCGCGTCGCGAGTACCTGGTGCTGGAGTACGCGTCGGCCAAGCGCGGCGGCGGGTCGGACAAGCTCTTCGTGCCGATGGACTCACTGGACCAGCTGTCCCGCTACGTCGGCGGCCAGGAGCCGTCGCTGAGCAAGCTCGGCGGCAGCGACTGGACCAACACCAAGACCAAGGCCCGTAAGGCCGTCCGCGAGATCGCGGGCGAACTGGTGACGCTGTACGCCAAGCGGCAGGCCGCACCGGGCTACGCATTCGGGCCCGACACCCCGTGGCAGGCCGAGATGGAGGACGCGTTCGGGTTCACCGAGACCATGGATCAGCTGACCGCCATCAACGACGTCAAGTCCGACATGGAGAAGCCAGTCCCGATGGACAGGGTGATCTGCGGTGACGTCGGCTACGGCAAGACCGAGATCGCGGTGCGGGCGGCGTTCAAGGCGGTGCAGGCGGGCAAGCAGGTCGCCGTGCTGGTGCCCACCACGCTGCTGGCCGATCAGCACCTGCAGACGTTCTCCCAGCGCATGGCCGGCTTCCCGGTGACCGTGAAGGGGTTGTCCCGGTTCACCGACAACGCCGAGTCCCGCAAGGTGCTCGAGGGCATGAAGGACGGGTCGGTCGACATCGTCATCGGCACGCACCGCCTGCTTCAGACCGGCGTGACGTGGAAGGACCTCGGCATGGTCGTGGTCGACGAGGAGCAGCGGTTCGGCGTCGAGCACAAGGAGCACATCAAGTCGATGCGCACCCACGTCGACGTGCTGACCATGAGTGCGACGCCGATCCCACGCACGCTGGAGATGAGCCTGGCGGGCATCCGCGAGATGTCCACCATCCTCACCCCGCCCGAGGAGCGGTTTCCCGTCCTCACCTACGTCGGCCCGCACGATGACAAGCAGGTTGGCGCGGCGCTTCGTCGCGAACTGCTGCGCGACGGGCAGGCGTTCTACATCCACAACCGGGTGAAGTCCATCGACTCCGCGGCAGCGCGAGTACGGGCCCTCGTCCCGGAGGCGCGTGTCGTCGTGGCGCACGGCCAGATGCCCGAGGAGCAGTTGGAGCGCACCGTCGAGGGGTTCTGGAACCGCGAATACGACATCCTGGTGTGCACCACGATCGTCGAGACGGGCCTGGACATCTCGAACGCGAACACCCTCATCGTCGAGCGTGCCGACACGTTCGGGTTGTCGCAGCTTCATCAGTTGCGGGGCCGTGTCGGGCGCAGCCGCGAGCGGGGCTACGCCTACATGCTCTATCCGCCAGAGGTGCCGCTGACGGAGACCGCCTACGACCGGCTCGCCACCATCGCGCAGAACAACGAGCTGGGTGCGGGCATGGCGGTGGCGATGAAGGACCTCGAGATCCGCGGCGCGGGCAACGTGCTCGGCGCCGAACAGTCCGGCCACGTCGCTGGGGTCGGCTTCGATCTCTACGTGCGACTGGTCGGCGAGGCAGTCGAGGCATACCGCGCGGTGATCGACGGTAAGACCGTTGCGGCCGTCGAGGAACCGAAGGACGTTCGCATCGATCTGCCCGTCGACGCGAACCTGCCGCCCGAGTACATCGGCAGCGACCGACTGCGGCTGGAGGGCTATCGCCGGTTGGCGGCCGCGCAAGACGACGCGGCGATCGCAGCCGTCGTCGAGGAACTGGTCGACCGCTACGGTCCGCTGCCCGAGCCCGCGTTGCTCCTCGTCGCTGCCGCCCGGCTACGGTTGCTGTGCCGCCAGTACGGCGTGACCGAGGTGACCGCTCCGTCGGCGTCGTCGATTCGCGTCACCCCACTGACGCTGCTGGACTCCCAGCAGCTCCGACTCAAGCGGATGTACCCTTCGGCGACGTACCGCGCCACGACGTCGACCATCACGGTCCCGATCCCGCGCGTCGGGAGCGGCGTTGGGGCGCCGCGGGTTCGCGACGCCGAATTACTGCGCGTGGTGGCAGGTTTGCTGTTGGCGCTGGATGGAAAAGCTCAATCGGAGGTTGATATAACCAAAGTGGGAGGTGTGGCCACATGACTGTCGTCCTAGTGGATCCGCGCCGCCCGTCGCTGGTGCCGGTGGACGCCATCGCTCTGCTCGCCGGCGACGTGCAGTACACCGAGGAGATGCCCGTCAAGGTGCCGTGGTCGCTGCCCGCATCGCGGCCGGCGTACACCGGCGAGGACGCTCCGGTGCTGCTGTCCTCCGACGCGAATCACCCCATGGTGCAGGCTCGCCTTGCTGCGGGCGAGAGGCTGATCTCGGCGCCTGCCCCGTATCCCGGTGAGCGGTTGATCGACGCGGTGGCGATCATGGACACGCTGCGGACGTCAGGGCCGTGGGAGGGCGAGCAGACCCACGATTCGCTGCGGCGGTATCTGCTCGAGGAGACCTACGAGCTGTTCGACGCGGTCCGCAGCGGCAACGTCGATGAGCTGCGCGAGGAGCTCGGCGACGTGTTGTTGCAGGTGCTGTTCCACGCCCGCATCGCAGAGGATGCGTCGGACTTGCCGTTCAGCATCGACGACGTGGCCGACGCCCTGGTGCGCAAGCTGGTCAACAGGGTGCCGGCAGTGCTTGCCGGAGAATCGATTTCACTCGCCGATCAGCTGGCGCAGTGGGAGGAGCGCAAGGCCAGGGAAGCGAAGGTGAAGTCGCGCAGTTCGGTGATGGACGACGTCCCCACCGCGCAGCCCGCTCTGGCGTTGACGCACAAGGTCCTCGAACGCGTCACCGCGGCCGGCCTCCCTGCCGATCTGCTGCCCGACGGGCTGGCGTCGATCGGTACGGCCTTTGGCAGCGACCCCGAGAATGCCTTGCGCACACAGGCGTTGGAGTTCATGGACACCGTCCGCAAGGTCGAGCGGAACGTCATTGCCAGTCGGCGCAACCCCGAGGTGCCAGCGGAACTCGACGACGCGCAGCTCGGCGTTGTCACCGAAGAAGAGTGGCGGGCGCACTGGCCGACCGAGGAGCAGTTGACCGACGAGCCAGCCGAGGACCCGGAACCGGTCGTCGACGAGGTTGATCCAGAGCCCGCCGATGATCAGGACAGCAGCGTCGAACCCCAGTAGGCCGACGAGTCACCCTCGCGCAGTCCCGGCGGGCAGGCGAACAGGGCAGTCCCCGTGTGGGTGATGTACTCGTTCATGGCGTCGCTACGCGACAGTGCCATCTGCATGGGGACGAACGACGTCTGCGGGTCGCGGACGAACGCGATGAAGAACAAGCCGGCATCCAGATGGCCGAAACCGTCCGTGCCGTCGGTGAAGTTGTAACCGCGGCGCAGGATCTCGACGCCGTTGAGGTTCTCCGATGACGCGATGCGGACGTGGGCGTCGACGTCGATCAGCGGGGTGCCCTTCGAGCTCTTCGTGTGGAAGTCCAGCGCGTCGAACTCGTCGGCGTATCCGATCGGGGCGCCGGTGCCCTTCAGTCGTCCGATGACCCGCTCCTGTTCGAGGAGCGTGGTGCGGTCCCAGTTTTCGATGCGCAT
>NZ_JAVRQA010000096.1:0-18949 GCF_032161845.1 Mycobacterium sp. | reverse complement strand
ATCGACGGGCTGGTGGTCGCTGCCGGATTCAGCGGACACGGCTTCAAGATCGCGCCCGCGGTCGGCAGGCTCATCGCCGACCTGGTGATCGACGGCCGCAGTGCCGACCCGCGGATTCCCGAGACCGACTTCAGACTGTCCCGGTTCGCCGAGGACGACCCGTTGAGGTCCCCGTATCCATACGTGGGCGCGGGCGAGATGCGATAGACAGGTAAACCGTGGCCTCCCCCGACGATCACGTTCCACTGCTCCGCAACGAATCCGGGACCGCCCGCGATCGCGACCCGAGCGAGTCCGTCGACGAGTTGGAATTCGAGGCCGCCATCGGGCGCAACGTGCGCCAACTCCGCCAACAGCAGGGCCTCACCGTCGCCGAGATGGCCGCCAGAGTCGGGATCTCCAAGGCGATGATGAGCAAGATCGAGAACGCTCAGACGTCGTGCAGCCTGTCGACGCTCGCGCTATTGGCCAAGGGTTTCGACGTTCCGGTGACCACGCTGTTCCGTGGTGCCGACGTGGAGCGCCCCGCGGCATTCGTGAAGGCGGGCACCGGTGCGCGGATCGTCCGCAACGGCACCAGGGAGGGCCACGAGTACCAATTGCTCGGGTCGTTGCGTGGCGAGCACAAGCGACTGGAGTGCCTGGAAGTCACGCTGACGGAGAAGAGCCAGACCTACCCGCTCTTCCAACACCCGGGCACCGAATTCATCTACATGCTCGATGGCGTCATGGACTACAGCCATAGCCGGTCGGTGTACCGACTGCACCCCGGTGACTCGCTGCAGCTCGATGGCGAGGGCGCTCATGGCCCGGTGGATTTGGTTGCGTTGCCGATCCGATTCCTGTCGGTCGTCGCCTTCCCGGATTCTCAGGTGTGACGCCGGCTTACTGCACGTTCAGGTAGCCACAGAGACCGAACGCCAGCGGGATGATGGAGGCTAGCCATTTCTTGGTTGGATCCACGCGACTTTTGGCCAAGTTGACCCGCGGAGTACAGTGATCGACGTGCAGCGGACGCTCCTCCTCGGACGCCGCGACGGGGTCTGATCCAGACTGGCTTCCCGTCGCGGGTGGTCTTGATGCGCCGGTCTGAATTACAACCAGACGAATCCGGAGCAGAACCGTGAACAACCCCAATCCCCATTCCATCGACGCCTATACGTCGGTACGCACCATCACCACCCCAGCCGGTGATCCCCATGCCGGTCAGCCGGCCTGGAACACCCAGCGCGGCACGTCGATGCCCGTCAGCCGGTACCGCCCCTTCGCCTCCGAAGTTCCAGGGGGAGAACCGTCCAGTCCGTTCGACCGCACCTGGCCCGACAAGATCGTCGAGACCGCACCCATGTGGTGCGCGGTCGATCTGCGCGACGGCAACCAGGCCCTGATCGATCCCATGAGCCCGGAACGCAAACGGCGCATGTTCGATCTGCTGGTCCGGATGGGCTACAAGGAGATCGAGGTCGGCTTCCCGTCGGCGAGCCAGACCGACTTCGACTTCGTCCGCGAGATCATCACCCAGGGCGCGATCCCCGACGACGTGACGATCCAGGTGCTGACGCAGTGCCGACCCGAGCTGATCGAGCGGACGTTCGAGGCCTGTGCGGGTGCGCCCAAGGCGATCGTGCACTTCTACAACTCGACGTCGATCCTGCAGCGACGCGTGGTGTTCCGTGCCGATCGCGACGCCGTCAAGGCCATCGCCACCGACGGCGCCAAGATGTGCGTGGCCGAGGCCGCGAAACACCCTGGTACGCAATGGCGTTTCGAGTACTCCCCCGAGTCCTACACGGGCACCGAGCTGGAGTACGCGAAGGAGGTGTGCGACGCGGTATCGGAGATCGTCGGTGCCACCCCCGAGGCTCCGTTGATCGTCAATCTGCCTGCCACCGTCGAGATGGCCACCCCGAACGTCTACGCCGACTCGATCGAGTGGATGAGCCGCAACCTGGCCCGCCGCGACTCGATCATCCTGAGCCTGCACCCGCACAACGACCGCGGAACTGCCGTCGCCGCAGCCGAATTGGGCTACCAGGCGGGTGCCGACCGCATCGAGGGCTGCCTCTTCGGCAACGGCGAGCGGACCGGCAACGTCTGCCTCGTGACGCTGGGGCTGAACCTGTTCAGCCGCGGCGTCGACCCGCAGATCGACTTCTCCAACATCGACGAGATTCGCCGCACGGTCGAGTACTGCAACCAATTGCCGGTGCACGAAAGGCATCCGTACGGCGGCGATCTGGTCTACACGGCGTTCTCGGGAAGCCACCAGGACGCCATCAACAAGGGCCTCGACGCGATGAAGGTCAGCGCTGATGACGCGGACTCCGACGTCGACGACATCCTGTGGCAGGTGCCGTACCTGCCGATCGACCCGAAGGACGTCGGTCGTACCTACGAGGCCGTCATCAGGGTCAACTCGCAGTCCGGCAAGGGCGGCGTCGCCTACATCATGAAGGCCGACCACGGCCTGGCGCTGCCCCGGCGGCTGCAGATCGAGTTCAGCCAGGCCATCCAGAAGATCACCGACGGTGAGGGCGGCGAGGTGTCCCCGAAGGAGATGTGGGACGTCTTCGCCGACGAGTATCTGGCCCCGATCCGGCCGCTGGAGCGCATCCGACAGAAGGTCGACGCCGCCGAGGTTGACGGCGGGACCGACACGATCACCGCGGTGGTGAAGGTCGACGGCGTCGAACGGGAGATCGTCGGCGCGGGCAATGGCCCGCTCGCCGCGTTCGTCGACGCCATTGGCGCGGTCGGGTTCGACGTCTCGGTGTTGGACTATTCGGAGCACGCGATGTCCTCGGGCGAGGAGGCGCAGGCCGCCGCGTACGTGGAGGCCTCCGTCAGCGGTCAGACGGTGTGGGGGGTCGGCATCGCGACGTCCATCACCACCGCATCGCTGCGGGCCGTGGTCTCTGCGGTGAACCGCGCGGCGCGTCCGTGACCCCGTTCCAGAGGTTGTCTAGAACAGGGTGAACTGATCGCCGCTGAGTGTGGCGTCGGCGAACTCCTCGACTCCGGTACCGCCGACGATGCGCTCCAGAAGCGCCATGAAGTCGGCATCGCTGACCAGGGGAATCCCCATCTCGCGGGCTTGATAGCCGCGGCCCTGATCCGGTTCCAGCTCATTGCAGATCACCAGTGACGTCTGTTGATCGACGATGTCCGCGTACGACAGCCCGGCGTGCAGCATCCGCTCGATGAGTTCCTCGTAGGTGTGGGTGACCTCCGATGACAGCGCCACCCGCATGCCCTGCACCAGCGGTCGCCCCGCCATGAAGCCGCCGGGATTCTGGAAGTCGCACGGCAGCCTGGCCGCGATCGTCTTCAGCGGCAGCAGTTCTTCGTGCGTGACCTGACCGTTGGGCCAGCTCCGGCGCTTCACCGGACGGACGGGCAGCCAGGTCTTGCGGTCGTGTGCCCCCGCGAGCGACGGTTTGAGGATCTGAGCCAGCACCAGCGCATCGTCGAGCGCGTCGTGCGGGCGCATCTGGGTCACTCCCCAGTGCGCGGCCAGCGTCTCGAGCCGCAGGTTCTCGATGCCGAGGTTCAGCCTGCGCGCCAACTCCACGGTGCACATCACGGTGTCGACGGGCAGCTGGGCACCCACCAACTCGGCCTCGTTGGCCAGGAAGGCATAGTCGAAGCCGACGTTGTGCGCGACCAGCGTGCGGCCCTCGAGCACCGCATTGAGCTCGCCAACGACCTCGGCAAAGGTGGGCTGACCCGCCAACATCTCGGTGGTCAGGCCATGCACGTGGGTGGGGCCCGGGTCGACGCCTGGATTGAGCAGGCTGGAGAAGCTGCCTTCTACGTTGCCGTCGTCGCCGAGGGCCAGCGCCGCGACGCTGACGACGCGAGCCTGACGCGGGTGGAAACCCGTCGTCTCGACGTCGACTACCGCCCAGCCCGCGCCGGGCTCGGTGGCCGGTCGGCCGTACGTTTGGCTCACGTTTCGAGGATGACACGGTCCTCCGACAAGCCCCGACGGGTGACGCCGCGTGTCGCCCACCCAGTTTTCCCCTCATAGACTCCCCTGAATGGTCACTACTCGCGGACGGGTCGCGCTCGGCGCCGGCTCCGCAGCCCGCTGGGCGTCCCGCCTCACCGGGCGCGGCGCAGGGGCGATGATCGGCGGCCTGGTCTCGATGACCCTGGACCGCTCGATCCTCGGTCAGCTCGGCGCGGGCCGTAGCACCGTCGTCGTGACCGGCACCAATGGCAAGTCGACGACCACCAGGATGACCGCCGCGGCGCTCGCCACCGTCGGCCCCGTCGCCACCAACGCCGAGGGCGCCAACATGGATGCCGGTCTGATCGCGGCGTTGGCAGGCGCCAGGAATGCGAAGCTGGCCGCGCTGGAAGTCGACGAGATGCACGTCCCGCACGTCTTGGATGCGGTCGAGGCTGCCGTCGTGGTCCTGCTCAACCTGTCCCGTGATCAGCTCGACCGCGTCGGTGAGATCAACCACATCGAGCGCACGCTGCGCGGTGGGCTGGCGCGCCATCCAGGCGCCGTCGTCGTGGCCAACTGCGACGACGTGCTGATGACGTCCGCGGCCTACGACAGCCCCGACGTGGTGTGGGTGGCCGCAGGCGGAAGCTGGGCAAATGACTCGGTGAGCTGCCCACGCAGCGGCGAGATCATCGTGCGCGAGCAGTCGCACTGGTACTCGACGGGAACCGACTTCAAACGCCCCACACCACAGTGGTGGTACGACGACTCGCACGTTTACGGGCCCAACGGTCTGACGCTGCCGATGACGCTCTCCCTACCGGGCGCCGTGAACCGCGGCAACGCCACCCAGGCGATCGCCGCCGCCGTCGCCCTCGGCGCCGACCCCGCCGCAGCAGTGGCCGCGGTGTCCCTCGTCGACGAGGTCGCGGGTCGCTACCGGACCGTGAAACTGGGCCAGCACACCGCCCGCGTTCTGCTCGCCAAGAACCCGGCCGGCTGGCAGGAGGCGCTGTCGATGGTCGACAAGCACGGCGCGGGGGTGGTGATCGCCGTCAACGGTCAGGTGCCGGATGGCGAGGACCTGTCGTGGCTGTGGGACGTCCGCTTCGAGCACTTCGAGGACACCGCCGTCGTCGCGGCGGGCGAACGCGGCACCGACCTGGCGGTGCGCCTCGGCTACGCAGGCGTCGACCACACGCTGGTGCACGACACCGTGAAGGCCATCGCGTCGTGCCCGCCAGGTCACGTCGAGGTGATCGCCAACTACACGGCCTTCCTGCAACTCAATCGGCGGCTGCCCCATGGCTGACTCGACGGTGCGGATCGGGCTGGTGTTGCCCGACGTGATGGGCACCTACGGTGATGGCGGCAACGCCGTCGTGCTGCGGCAGCGGTTGCGGCTGAGGGGATTCGACGCCGAGGTCGTCGAGATCACGCTGGCCGATCCAGTGCCCGACTCGCTGGATCTCTATACCCTCGGCGGCGCCGAGGACTACGCACAGCGGCTGGCGACCAAGCACCTGATCCAGTACCCGGGTTTGCAACGCGCCACTGAGCGGGGCGCCCCGGTGCTCGCGATCTGCGCGGCCATTCAGGTGCTCGGCCACTGGTACGAGACGTCGTCGGGTGAGCGGGTGGACGGCGTCGGGGTGCTCGACGCGACGACGTCGCCGCAGCCGAAGCGGACCATCGGCGAAGTGGTGTCCCAACCATTGTTGACGGGCCTCGACCAACGCCTGACCGGCTTCGAGAATCACCGCGGCGGAACGGTTTTGGGCCCTGCGGCCGAGCCGCTCGCCAAGGTCGTCAGCGGTGCGGGCAATCGCGAGGGCGACGGCTTCGACGGGGCCGTGCAAGGCAGCATCGTTGCCACCTATCTGCATGGCCCGTGTCTGGCCCGCAATCCGCAACTGGCCGACCATCTGCTGTCGCGGGTGGTCGGCGAGCTGGCGCCGATCGAACTCGACGAGGTCGATCGATTGCGGCGGGAGCGGTTGGCCGCTCCGCGCCGCGTCTAGCCCGCCACGCTCGCGACACATAAACGTTGGCGGCCTCGGCCGGCGTGTCGCCGCCAGTGTTTATGTGTCGCGATACCCGCGGCTGATGAGCGCCTGACGTATGCGGTTCAGGACGTCCAACGGACGATCCTCCGCGACGACGCGAACCACGATCCACCCCAGACGCTCGAGCATTTCCAGCCTCCTGATGTCCTTGAGGTATTGCTTGCGATCCTTGCGATGCTGATCGCCGTCATACTCCGCGGCCACCATGTACTCCTGCCACCCGAGGTCCAGATACGCCAGCGGATAATAGTCGCCGTTATGAACCATCAACTGCGCCTGCGGTTTTGGAAGCCCATCGTCGAGTACGAGCAGCCGCAGCCAGGTCTCCTTCGGTGACGTCCCGCCCGCGTCCATCAATGCGATCGCCTCCCTGGCCCTCCGGGCACCCCGACTGCCCCGGTAACGAACGAGCAGAGGCTCGACGTCCTGAGCGGCGATACCCGTTGCGTGCGCCAGCGCATCGAGCCGCGCCACCGCTTCGTCTCGCGTCAGATGACGCCCGAGGTCGAGGGCGGTGCGAGCCTTCGTGGTCATCCTGATCCCGTCGACGACGACGATCTCGTCGTTGGCAATTCTTTCGTTACGGGTCAGCACACCGCCGGGTGCGTGCTGGTTTCGCCAGATCAACTCGACGGGTTCGGCGGCGTCGATCCACCGCGCGCCATGCAGTGCCGATGCCGTCGAGCCAGCCACTACACCTCGACTCGCAGACCAGAGCACTGCCGCTCGCGCCCTGTCGGCCAACGTAATTTCGGCGAACTTCGGCACGTATACGTCAGGCAATAGAGCATCGAATTGCGTACGCAGTCGGTGGCGAGTCAGCTCGCCAAGCCGCAGCGCTTGGCTTCCCGAGATGGTCGACGTCATGCCCGCAAGCTGCCACCAGCCACCGACACCTCACGAGGCATAAACGGTGGCGGCCTAACCCGGCGTGTCGCCGCCAACGTTTATGTGTCGCGCGGGGAGGCTGGGCGGTAGGCGGCGGAAGGTGCGAGCGCTATAGCCCCAGGTCGCGCAGGAACTCTGGCTTGTAGGCCTCGAGGATCACGTAGCTCGGATCGGGAACGGGGACGTCGGGCGCGTCGTCGGTGAGCGCGTGGCCGTCGCCAGCGTCGACCCACTCCTGGCTGTCCGGGTTCCACCGGCTCACGGTGTATTCGGCGGTGAGCTCGTCTGCCTGGACGAGTTCGCGCACGGTGTGCTCCGCCTCGCGGGCGTCCTGAAGAGTGTGCGTATAGAGCTGAATCCGGTTGCCGTCGCGCGTCACCGTCACCCGGCTGCCCAGCCGCTTGCGGGCCTCGTCATCGACGTCCAGCGACCTCAGTCGGCCCCAGAACGACAGGTGGTGCGCATCGTCGCCGAGCTCGACCTCGACCTTGAACTCCTCATCGGGCATGTTCGCCAACCTAAGCCATCGCCCTGCGGCCAGTCAGAGCGCGTCCCAGGGTGAGCTCGTCGGCGAACTCCAAGTCGCCGCCCATCGGCAATCCCGACGCGATGCGGGTCACCGTCAGCCCGGGAATGTCGCGCAGCATGCGCACCAGATACGTGGCGGTGGCCTCGCCCTCGGTGTTGGGGTCGGTGGCGATGATGACCTCCGCCACGTCCACCCCGTCGACGCGCTCGCCAATTCGGTTGAGCAGCTCGCGAATTCGCAGTTGTTCCGGCCCGACCCCAGATAGCGGGTCCAGCGCGCCACCCAATACGTGGTAGCGGCCGCGGAACTCGCGCGTGCGCTCGACGGCCGCGACGTCCTTGGGTTCCTCAACGACGCACACCAGCGAGGCATCCCGCCGCGGGTCGCTGCAGATGCGGCAGCGGTCCTCGTCGGAGACGTTTCCGCACACCTCACAGAACTTCACGCCGTCGCGAACCGTGTTGAGCACCGCGGTCAGTCGGTCGATGTCCGGCGGCTCGACCGAGAGCAGGTGAAAGGCGATGCGCTGCGCGCTCTTCGGCCCGATGCCCGGCAGCTTGCCGAGTTCATCGATGAGATCCTGGACCGGACCCTCGAACAAGTCAGAGCCCCGGAATGTCTAAGCCGCCGAGCCCGCCCGCGAGTGGACCGAGCTTGCTCTGCGCCATCAAAGTGACCTGCATAGAAGCATCCTTGATGGCGCCGACCACGAGGTCCTGCAGTGTCTCGACGTCGTCGGGGTCGACGACCTTGGGGTCGATCGCGACGCCGACCACCTCGCCGCTGCCCTTCATGGTCACCTGCACCAGACCGCCGCCGGCCTGGCCGTGGACCTCCGCGCCTGCGAGCGCCTCCTGCGCCTCCATCAACTGCTGCTGCACCTGCTGGGCCTGCGCGAGGAGCGCCGACATGTCGGGCGGTTGGCCGGGTTGCATGTCAGTCCCCTTGCAGGTTGGTCTCGACTTGATTGCTGTCGCCCGCGCGTGGCGATTTGCCCTTCAAGCCTAGTCGTCCCGCGCGCTACGTTGGCGCCGTGCACGTACCTGCCTGCCTACGTGTCGGCGCCGCCACGGCCGTCGGCCTGCTCGTCGCCGCGTCGCTCGGACCCATCGGTGTCCCGACCGCGGCCGCCGCCCCCGCCAACATCGCCGGGATGATCGTCTTCCTCGACCCCGGTCACAACGGCGCCAACGACGCGTCGTTGACCAAACAGGTCCCGACGGGTCGCGGTGGGACCAAGGACTGTCAAACCAGCGGGACGTCGACCAACGACGGCTACCCCGAGCACACTTTCAACTGGGAGACGGTGCTGCGCATCCGCGCGGAGCTGACGCAGCTGGGCGTGCGCACGGCAATGTCCCGTGGCGACGACACCGGCGTCGCGCCCTGCGTCGACGAACGCGCCGCGATGGCCAACGCGCTGAAGCCCGACGCCATCGTCTCGATCCACGCCGACGGCGGGCCCGCCACGGGACGCGGTTTCCACGTCAACTACTCGTCGCCGCCGCTCAACGCCGCGCAGTCGGGGCCGTCGGTCCAGCTCGCCCAGACGATGCGCGACCAGCTTCAGGCCGCCGGTCTGATCCCCGCCAACTACATCGGCCAGGGTGGCTTGTACCCGCGGGCGGACCTGGCCGGGCTGAATCTGGCGCAGTACCCGTCGATCCTCGTCGAGCTGGGCAACATGAAGAACCCGGCCGACTCGGCACTGATCGAGAGCCCCGATGGGCGACAGAAGTACGCCGACGCCGTCGTGCGCGGGATCGTCGGATATTTGGCGACGAGACCCGCCCGAGCCGCCGCCTAGCTCGCCTAGTTCGACTCGACCTGATTCTTCAGGTTCTCCAGGACCTCGGCCTGAATCTTGCGAAGGCCCAGCGGGGCGAAGGTCTTCTCGAAGAAGCCCTTGACGCCGCCTGCGCCCTGCCACGACGTCTTCACCGTGACCGACGAGCCGGTTCCGGCGGGAGCGACGGTGTAGTTGGTCACCATCGTCGAGTTGGCGTCCTTCTCAATGACGGCATGGCCTGCGACGTCGACGCTGGCCTTGACGTCGCGCACCCGCGACTCGGTGGCCTGCAACTTCCACGTGACGACGGTGCCCGCGCCCTGGCCGCCCTCGAGGACCTGGTAGCCGCTGTAGTGCGAGGAGAGGATCTTCGGACGAACCGTCTGGTAGTCCGCGACCGCTGCGAGCACGGCATCGGGCTCGGCGTTGATCAAGACGGTGCTTGAGGCGCTGACCTGTCCCATCGGTAAAGACTCCTAGATCGAGGGGTGAACGGGTGTGAACCCGGGTCGGTGCGGTCGCATCGGGTGCGACCGGGGACTAGCGTATATGTGTGACTGTTGCATCGATTCAAGCGCAGTCGGCCCACGCGGCAGGCGTGGAGAGACTGCTGGCGAGCTACCGTGCCATCCCACCGAGCGCCACGGTACGTCTGGCCAAACCCACCTCGAATCTGTTCCGCGCGCGCGAGAAGTCCACCGCCAAGGGGCTGGACGTCTCGGGGCTGACGGGGGTGATCGCCGTCGATCCCGATGCGCGCACCGCCGACGTCGCGGGCATGTGCACCTACGAGGATCTGGTCGCCGCGACGCTGCCATACGGGTTGTCGCCGTTGGTGGTGCCGCAGCTGAAGACCATCACCCTCGGTGGCGCGGTGACGGGGCTCGGCATCGAGTCAGCGTCGTTCCGCAACGGGCTGCCCCATGAGTCGGTGCTGGAGATGGACATCCTCACCGGGACTGGCGAGGTGTTGACGGCATCGCCCGAGCAGCATGCCGACTTGTTTCGCGCGTTCCCGAACTCGTATGGCACGCTTGGCTATTCGGTGCGACTGAAGATCGAGCTGGAACCCGTCAAACCCTTCGTCGCACTGCGGCACCTCCGGTTCACCTCGGTGGCGGACCTCGTTGCCACCATGGACCGGATCGTCGAGACCGGCGGCATCGACGGCACGCCCATCGACTACGTCGACGGTGTGGTGTTCAGCGCCGACGAGTCCTACCTCTGCCTCGGCGTGCGGACGGCGACGCCGGGTCCGGTCAGCGACTACACCGGCCGCGACATCTACTACCGCTCTATTCAGCACGCCGCCGGTGAGAAGCACGACCGGCTGACCATCCATGACTACCTGTGGCGTTGGGACACCGACTGGTTCTGGTGCTCGCGGGCATTCGGCGCCCAGAATCCGGCGATCCGGCGGCTCTGGCCTCGCCGCTACAGGCGCAGCAGCTTCTACTGGAAGCTGATCGGCTTGGACCGCCGCTTCGCCATCGCCGATCGCATTGAGAAGCGCAACGGCAGGCCGCCGCTCGAGCGCGTCGTGCAGGACATCGAGGTGCCGATCGGGCGCACCGCCGAATTCGTCGACTGGTTCCTCGCGAACGTGCCGATCGAGCCCATCTGGCTGTGTCCGCTTCGCCTGCGTGACGACGGTGGCTGGCCGCTCTACCCAATTGCCGCGCATCACACGTACGTCAACATAGGCTTCTGGTCATCGGTGCCGGCTGGAACGCGAGAGGGTGAGACGAACCGCTTGATCGAGGAGAAGGTCAGCGAACTCGACGGCCACAAGTCCCTGTATTCCGACGCCTACTACTCCCTCGACGAGTTCAACGAGCTCTACGGCGGCGAAACCTACAACACGGTCAAGAAGGCCTACGACCCAGACTCACGTCTGCTCGATCTGTATGCGAAGGCGGTGCAAAGGCGATGAGCGCTAGCGCGAAGAGCGGAGGACACTGATGACGACCTATAAGGAAGAGTCAACCCACGCGGCCACCGGCAAGCTCACGCTCGCCGAGATCCTCGAGCTGTTCGCCGCCGGGGACGAGCTTCCGCTGAAGTTCACTGCGTATGACGGCAGCTCGGCGGGACCGGACGACGCTCAGGTCGGGCTCGACCTCCGCACGCCGCGAGGCACCACCTACCTGGCGACGTCTCCAGGCGAGCTGGGGCTGGTCCGCGCCTACGTCTCCGGCGACGTGGAGATGCGTGGCGTGCATCCTGGCGATCCCTACGAGCTGCTCCGCGCCATGGCCGACAAGCTGGACTTCAAGCGTCCGTCGGCCCGCGTGCTGGCCAACGTCGTTCGGTCGATCGGGTTCGAGCACTTGCGCCCGATTCCGCCTCCGCCGCAGGAAGCGCTGCCCCGCTGGCGTCGCATCGCGGAAGGGTTGCGGCACAGCAAGACTCGCGATGCCGATGCCATTCATCACCACTACGACGTGTCGAACACGTTCTACGAGTGGGTGCTCGGCACGTCGATGACCTACACGTGCGCGGCCTACCCCGACATCGACGCCAGCCTGGAAGAGGCCCAGGACAACAAGTATCGGCTGGTGTTCGAGAAGCTGCGGCTACAGCCCGGCGATCGCCTGCTGGACGTGGGTTGCGGCTGGGGCAGCATGGTTCGGTACGCGGCCCGCCACGGCGTGAAGGCCGTCGGCGTCACGCTGTCCAAGGAGCAGGCGGCCTGGGCGCAGAACGCCATTGCCGAGGAGGGCCTCTCCCATCTGGCCGAGGTGCGCCACGGCGACTACCGCGACGTCCGCGAGTCGGGTTTCGACGCGGTGTCCTCGATCGGTCTGACCGAGCACATCGGCGTCCAGAACTACCCGTCGTACTTCAGGTTCCTCAAGTCCAAGATGCGCACGGGCGCATTGCTTCTCAACCACTGCATCACCCGGCCGGACAACCGTGCCCAGGCCTCGGCCGGCGGCTTCATCGACCGCTACGTCTTCCCCGACGGGGAACTCACCGGGTCGGGCCGCATCATCACCGATGCTCAGGACGTGGGCCTCGAAGTGGTGCACGAGGAGAATCTGCGCCATCACTACGCACTGACGCTGCGCGACTGGTGCGCCAACCTCGTCGAGCACTGGGACGAGGCCGTCGCGGAGGTTGGCCTGCCCACCGCCAAGGTGTGGGGTCTGTACATGGCCGGGTCCCGGCTGGGCTTCGAGACGAATGTGGTTCAGCTGCACCAGGTTCTGGCGGTCAAGCTGGACAACAAGGGTGGCGACGGCGACCTGCCGCTGCGCCCGTGGTGGACGGCCTAACTACCCTCGATCCGACGGGCGCCCAACTCGCTCTGCAGCAGTTCGAGCGCGACCTCTTCCGGGTCGCGACGTGGGCCCGGCTCCTCGTGGACGGCCTGGGCGAGCATGCTCTCCTCGTCGTCCTCCTCGGGCGCTGGCGGCTCGACAGCCACCTGCTGAGGTCGGGCGGCTGGCGCGGAGGCGGTAGGCGACCCGGCCTCGCACCGGATGTTCCAATTCACGCCGAGCGCGTCCTTCAACGCGTCGCGGATGATCTCGACGTTGCGCGCCTCGTTGAGTCGGTTCGCCAGGGGCGGTGACACGTGACTGAGCACCAGGGTGTCGCCTTCCACCGCGAGCACGATGGCGCCGTCGAGCATGACGTCCGTCGGGCGTCGGCGTTCGCGCACCTTGTCCCGGATCGTCGACCACATGGTGCGTACGGCGGCGGCATCCGGCTCACCCGATGACGCGGCCGCAGGCGGCGTGGCTGCCACCGGCGGCGCAACGGGCACGACGGGTGGCGGCGCGACGGGTGGCGGCGCCGCGGGTGGCGGCGCGGGCCGTTCCTCCGGCTGAACGGCAACGGGCGGCGCGGGTGGCTCAGGCGTCTCGGACGGAGCGGGTGGCTCGGGCGTCTCGGGAGCGTTGCTCCTGCGGGTGAACTGCTTGATCGGCGCCGCGTCGATGGCCTGCGCCGCCTCGCCGGCCGGAATGGAGACGTTCATTCTGGTCTCGAGGCGCTCGATCCGTTGCAGCAGAGCAGCTTCGGTATCGCTCGCCGACGGGAGGAGCAGCCGCGCGCACACCACCTCCAGCAGCAGCCGAGGCGCGGTGGCGCCCCTCATCTCGCCGAGTCCCGCGTGCACCACCTCGGCGTAACGGGTCAGGGTCGCGGTGCCCAGCCTGGCGGCCTGATCGCGCATCCGCTCCACGACGTCGTCGGGCGCATCGACGACACCACGCGTCGCGGCGTCGGGGACGGCCTGCAACACGATGAGGTCCCGAAACCGCTCGAGCAGATCGGTGGCGAAGCGACGGGGATCGTGGCCGGCGTCGATGAGCGCCTCGACTGCGCCAAACAGCGCTGCGGCGTCACCGGCGGCAAGGGCGTCGACCGAGGCATCGATGAGCGCGAGGTCGGTGGCGCCCAGCAGTGCCAACGCCCGCGCATAAGCCACCTGCTTGCCGTCGGAACCGGCGAGCAGCTGATCCAGGACGGACAACGTGTCGCGCGGCGAGCCTCCGCCAGCACGGATCACCAGCGGGTACACCGCGTCGTCGACGCCGACGTTCTCCTGGGTGCAGATGCGTTCCAGCAGCCCGCGCATGGTCTTGGGGGCGAGCAGTCGGAACGGGTAGTGATGCGTGCGCGAGCGGATGGTGGGCAGCACCTTCTCGGGTTCCGTCGTCGCGAACACGAAGATCAGGTGATCCGGCGGCTCCTCCACGATCTTCAGCAGCGCGTTGAAGCCTGCGTTGGAGACCATGTGCGCTTCGTCGATGATGAAGATGCGGTACCGCGACTGCGCCGGGGCATAGAACGCGCGGTCGCGCAGCTCGCGGGTGTCGTCGACGCCGCCGTGGCTCGCAGCGTCGAGTTCGGTGACGTCGACGTTGCCCGGGCCGCTCGGACCGAGTGCGACGCACGAATCGCATACCCCGCACGGCGTCGGGGTGGGCCCCTGCTCGCAGTTCAGCGAGCGGGCCAGAATGCGCGCGGACGACGTCTTGCCGCAACCGCGCGGACCGGAGAACAGGTAGGCGTGGTTGATGCGGCCCGACTCGAGCGCCGTCGACAGCGGCTCGGTCACGTGCTCCTGCCCGACCACTTCGGCGAAGGACGCGGGTCGGTACTTGCGGTAGAGAGCCACGAGAGCAGGCTACCCAGGGTCTCCGACGCGCGGCGCCCTAGTCACCCGTGAGCATGGACTCGGTCGCGGCCAGCAGCGCACACGTCGCGAGACCGCCGATCGCCTCGTTGAGGTCTGGCGTCGACGGGAAGGACGGCGCAATGCGAATGTTCTTGTCCTCCGGGTCTTTTCGATACGGGAACGCCGCCCCCGCCTCGGTCACGGCAATACCCGCGTCCTTGGCGAGCGCGATCGTGCGCCGCGCCGTTCCCGGCCACACGTCGAGGCTGACGAAGTAACCGCCCTTGGGATCGGTCCACGACGCGATCTTCGACTCGCCGAGGCGGTCGGAGAGGATCTCGGCGACGAGGGCGAACTTGGGTGCCAGCAGCTGTTGATGGCGCTGCATCTGCAAGCGCACCCCATCGGCGTCGCCGAAGAAGCGCAGGTGCCGCAGCTGGTTGACCTTGTCGGGGCCGATCGTCTTCTTGCCAGCGTGCTGCAGGTACCAGGCGATGTTGCCGAGCGAGCCGCCGAAGAAGCTGACGCCGGCACCCGCAAAGGTGATCTTGGAGGTCGACGCGAAGACGTACGGCCGGTTCGGGTTGCCGGCCTTGGCGGCCAGTCCCAGCACGTCGACCTGGCGGACGAAGTCGTGGGTGAGCGTGTGCACGGCGTAGGCGTTGTCCCAGAACAGCCGGAAATCGGTTGCCGCGGTCTGCATTTGCACCAGCCGGCGGACGTTCTCCCACGAGTAGGTGGTACCCGTTGGGTTGGAGAAGACGGGTACGCACCACATGCCCTTGATGGCCGGGTCGCTGGCGACGAGTTCCTCGATGAGGTCGACGTCGGGGCCCTCCTCGAGCATCGGCACCGGGATCATCTCGATGCCGAAGTTCTCGGTGATCGCGAAGTGGCGGTCGTAGCCGGGCGCCGGGCAGAGGAACTTGACCACCGGTTCCTCGATCCACGGCCGTACCGAGTCGACCCCGCCGTGAAGCAGCGAGAACACGACGAGGTCGTGCATGATTTCGAGGCTGGCGTTGTTCCCTGCGATCAGGTTCTGCACCGGAATGCCCAGCAGTTCCCCGAAGATGGCGCGCAGCTCCGGCAGACCGTGCAGACCGCCATAGTTGCGGGTGTCCGTGCCGTCCCCGTCGCGGTATTCGGTACCCGGCAGGGCCAGCAGTTCATTGGACAGGTCGAGTTGCGCCGGAGACGGCTTGCCGCGCGTGAGATCCAGGCCGAGTTTCTTGGCCTGTAGATCGGCGTAGTCGCGGAGCTGCAGCTCGTGCTGCGCCTCTAGTTCGTCACGGCCAAGGGACAGAAACGACACGGCAGGCCTTCCACTATGGCCGTGAACAACAAGGAGACCAAAAAGGGGACCCCGCGCACCCGCCAGAGCCCATTGACCCTTGCTGCCTTCCGGCCCTGGGGGAGTTCACAGGATAGACGCCGCGCGGGGTCCGAGACGAGTGTAATACCCCGCCGTCGCGACGCTGGAGCGACGCAGGCCCCAAGGGCGCGCGTACTACTCGTGAGGACCGGGTAGCTCGGTCGGCTACCATGGCCGCGGAGGATTCGCCTAGTGGCCTATGGCGCTCGCCTGGAACGCGGGTTGGGTTAATAGCCCTCAGGGGTTCAAATCCCCTATCCTCCGCGCTAGTCGGGGTGCGGCCAGGCCAGGGAGCCTGGCCGTGTCTCGGCCTTCGAATGGCTGTACCGACTCAAGGCGGAGTATGCGGCGCTGGATCGCGGTCCTGTGGCACGCATCGTTCTTCGTCCTCGCGGGGGCTCTCTACTTCTTCTTCGTGCTGCCCCGCTGGTTCGAACTGACCGGTCAATGGCCCGTCGGTCTTGGTCTGGCGATGCGCATCGTGTGTGGCGCGCTGATCGGCCTCGCGGCGCTGCCCGTGGTGCTCACGCTCCTCAAAACCCGCAAGCCCGAGTTCGGCACGCCGCAGCTGGCGCTTTCGCTGCGGTTCTGGTCGGTCGTGCTGCACGTTCTGGCGGGTGCGCTCATCGTCGGGGCTGCCATCAGCGAGATCTGGGTCAGCCTTGATGCGGCAGGCCCGACCCTGTTCGGCATCTACGGGGCGGCGGCCGCGGTCGCCATCCTCGGGGCGCTGGGCTTCTACCTCGCGTACGCGGCCGAACTCCCGCCCCCTCCGCCCAAGCCGCTTCGGCCCAAGGGGCAGACGCGCCGCCGGGGCCGTGGCGCCACAGCCGCCGACGACGCCGCCGACGACGAAGTCGAGGATGAGTCGACCGAAGCGGTCGTTCCCACCGATGAGGACGTCACCGCCGACGACGTCACCGACACGCCAGAGGCATCGGACACCGAGCCCGCCGAGGACGTCCCCGCACCGGCCACGCTCGAGGACACCGAGAAGCCTGAAACCTCGGAAGCCATTGAGGCCGCTGACACCGCGGAAGCCACTGAAACCAGTGCGACCAGTGCGACCAGTGCGACCGACGAGGTCAGCACCAACGGCACCGGTAACGCGGACGAATCCGACGCCGATGACCCGGATAGCAAGTTGCGCAACCGACGCCCGAACGGCAAGTCGTCGTCGCGGCTATTCGGGCGTGCGCGCCGCGGAGTAGCCCTGGACGACTGACGTCACGGGGCCGGTGCGTCGACAGCCCACGGTGTCAACGTCACAATTGTGGGTAAAGCTCCAGCTACTGACGGCGGAAGGGTACCCATGCGCAGGTTCCACACCAGATGGCGATTCGTCATCGCGGTCGTGGCCACGGTGGCGGCGACGTCCATGATCGTCGCACCGGCTCTGGCGTCCGCCGTACCGGCCGACCTGTCGAGCGTTGCGGCCCAGGCGGAACCGACCGTTGCGCGCATCGACACCACCATCAACTATCAGCACGCCATCGGCGCAGGGACGGGCATCGTTCTCGACCCCAGCGGAACCATCCTGACGAACTTCCACGTCGTGCAGGGCGCGGACAGCATCACCGCGACGGTCGCAGGCCGTGCGTATCAAGCCGACCTGGTTGGCTACGACCGCAACCGCGACATCGCCGTTCTGCAGTTGCGCGGGGCCAGCGGACTTCCAGTCGCGCTCCTGGGGGACAGCTCGCAGCTCGCCGTGGGCGACCCCGTCGTCGCGCTCGGCAACGCCAGAGGCTCGGGAAGTCCTTTGACGCAGGAGGCCGGGCAGGTGGTGGGCTTCGGCCGCACCATCAACGCCAAGGATGAACTGACCGGGAGCTCGAATCAGGCCACCGGCTTGATCGAGTTCGCCGCGCCGGTTCGGGCAGGCGATTCCGGCGGGCCGATGGTCAACGGTGCCGGACAGATCGTCGGCGTGACGACGGCCGCGACCGTCAACTTTCGGATGGATCCGGGCGGCTCCGGCTTCGCCATCCCGATCAACGACGCGCTGGCGACGGCCGGGCAGATCCGTAGCGGGTCGCCATCGAGCACCGTGCACATCGGACCGCCGACGCTGCTCGGAGTCGGGGTGAACTCCCGCAATCAGCCCGAGTCGCTGCCGGGCGTCATCATCTTCGAGGTGCTGTCGGGCGGCCCTGCCCAACAAGCGGGGCTGCACGACGGAGACGTTCTACTCAGCATCAACGGTGAGCAGCTCAGTTCGGCGACCGCGCTGACCGCCGTGCTGGATCGCCACTACCCCGGTGACGTCGTCGATCTGGCGTGGATCGACCGGTCCGGGCAGCAGTTGACGGGCAAGGCGACGCTCGGCTCCTGAGTTGGCCGAAATGGGCCGAACGGCCAGCGGCGCTCCCTATGCTGAGCGAGTGCCAAACACATCTCCCTACCGGCTAGTGCAGTGGACGACGGGCAACGTCGGCAAGAGCTCCGTGGCCGCGATCGCGCGCAATCCGTCCCTCGAACTCGTCGGCTGCTACGCCTGGTCTCCGGACAAGGTCGGTCGCGACGTCGGCGTCCTCGCCGGAATCGGACCACTCGGTGTCGCCGCGACCGACGACGTCGACGCGCTGCTGGCCCTCAAGCCCGACTGCGTGGTCTACAACCCGATGTGGATCGACGTCGACGAACTGGTCACCATCCTGTCCGCGGGGGTGAACGTCGTGGCGACGGCGTCGTTCATCACTGGCCACAACCAGGGTGACGGCCGCGCGAGAATCGCCGCCGCATGCGAACAGGGCGGCTCGACGATGTTCGGGTCCGGCATCAGCCCTGGCTACGTCAATCAACTGTCGATCGTGGCGGCGGGGATCTGCGATCGGGTGGACAAGATCACCGTCAACGAAGCCGCCGACACCACCTTCTACGATTCACCCGCGACCGAGAAGCCGGTCGGCTTCGGCCGGCCGATCGACGATCCCGACCTGCAGGCGATGACCGCGCACGGTACCGGCGTCTTCGGTGAGGCGGTGCGCATGGTCGCCGACGCGCTCGGCATCGAACTCGACGAAGTCCGCTGCACTGCCGAGTACGCCGAGACCACCGAGGACCTCGACCTCGGCTCTTGGACCATTTCGGCAGGCTGTGTGGCAGGCGTGCACGCCACGTGGGAGGGCATCGTGGCAGGCGTCACCCGCGTCGAGATCTCCGTGCTGTGGAAGAAGGGCCAGACCCTCGAACCGAATTGGCCGATCGAGCAGG
>NZ_JAVRQA010000095.1:0-9012 GCF_032161845.1 Mycobacterium sp. | reverse complement strand
GCCGTCGCCGAGGTACATGCCAAGGAGGTACGCGTAAGCGTCGGGTTGGAGCGAGGTGAAGTCGTGGTCGACGCCGCACGGTGATGACGAGCGTTGTTGCAATCGACGTGGTGGTCGACGTCGCCAGTCGCGGACCGTCGGTCGAGGAATTCCCGTCTGCCGCGCTATAGCGCAGTCGTTCATGCCGACCGCGATGAGTCGCTGAACATCGTCGAACTGTTCCGCAGACCGCATGATTCGATCTCCTTCCCAACATCAAGGTAGGAAGCACCACTGACATGTTCGCGATCGCAAAGCGGGTACGATCTGTCACGTTGCGGGCGTGGCGAAATTGGCGATACGCGCGGGCTTTAGGTGCCCGTGTTCGAAAGAACGTGTGGGTTCGAGTCCCACCGCCCGCACTGTTATTAGGGCTTCGACGTCTTGAACCGATTTCGGTAGGTGCTCGGCGTGACGCCGAGCTCGCGGTGGAACAACCGACGCAGAGATTCACTTGACCCCACCCCGGACCGTTCCGCGATCTGCTCCAGCGTTGCCGAACCGCCGGTGAGCATGGCGCAGGCCGCCTCCAACCGGGTGCGATCGATGAAGTGCTGTGGCGTATAGCCGGTTTCGGTGAGGAACAACCGGGACAGATGTCGCGCGCTGACGCCGGCCTCCGCGGCGAGGCTGGCCAACGTGTGGTTGCGAGCGGGGCTCGCGGTGATGACGTCCATGACGGCACGCACGACGGAGTGGTTCGTCGGCAGCGCTTCGAGTCGCACGCTGAACTGGGACTGATCGCCGGGGCGGGCCATGAACACGACGAGGTCCTTGGCGACGTCCCTGGCGAGCGCCGGGCCGTAATCGTGCTCGATCAGCGAGAGCACCAGGTCGATGCCCGCGGTGACGCCTGCCGAGGTGACGAACTTGCCATCGGTGACGAACAGCGCGGCCGAATCCACGGTGACGAGGGGAAAGCGCGCGGCGAGCTGACGGGCGAGCTTCCAGTGCGTCGCCGCTGGGCGACCGTCGAGCAACCCGGTTGCCGCCAACGGAAAGGCGCCCGCGCAGATGGAGACCGTCCGCCTGCTGCGCTCGGACAGGCCGCGCACGGCGTCGACGAGCGCGGTGTCGGTGATGCTGGCCTGCCAGTTCGGTGACCCCGGCACCAGCAGCGTGCCGAATTTCTCGGGCAGATCGTCGACGCCGACGTCGGCGCCGTGGCGGGCACCCGAGCTGGCCACCACGTCGGCGCCCGTCAGCGAGGCGTGGGTGATGCGATACCTCGCGCCGAATGTGTTGGCCGAGGCGAAGGCGTCGATCGGGCCAGCGACGTCCAGCATCTGAACTCCGTCGTAGAGCAGGACCACGACGTCGTGCGGTTCAGTGTCCATATCTGAGGGTTTCATGGCCATGTTGCCCGCGGCGACAAAACGCCCCTTCGGTAAATATTCGAAGGAGCCACATACTTCGAAAGGACAGAGAACATGACTGAGGCCATTGCGGGAGTATCGATCCCGGACAGCGTGCTGGTGAAGGACGCGACGGAGCTGATCCGTGACACCACCAACGAGCTGATCTTTCATCATTCGCGGCGGGTGTTCCTGTTCGGCAGCTTGCAGGCCCGGCAGTTGCAGATCAACCCCGACGGTGAATTGCTGTACATCGCGGCGCTATTCCACGACACCGGGTTGGTATCGCCGTACCGGGGCACCGCGCAGCGGTTCGAGATGGACAGTGCCGACACCGCACGGGAATTCCTGATTAAACATGGCTTCTCGCGTTCGGAGACCGACGTCGTCTGGACGGCGATCGCGCTGCACACCACTCCGGAGGTGCCCTACGGAATGGACCCGGTGATCGCCGCCACCACCGCGGGTGTGGAGACCGACGTACTCGGGCTCCGGCTGGGTGCGATCGACGCCGTCGACATCGACGCCGTCACATCGGCACACCCTCGGCCGAACTTCAAGGCCGAGATCCTGCAGGCCTTCGCGGACGGCTTCAAGGACCGCCCGGACACGACGTTCGGCACCGTCAACGCCGACGTCCTGGAACACTTCGTGCCTGGGTTCCATCGCACCGACTTCGTCGACGTCATCAAGAACTCGGCCTGGCCGGAGTGAGGGTGGCGCGCCTCAGCCGTGCGTCGGTTCGCCGTCGGTGGTGACGTCGAACGTGTTGAGGAAGTTGCAAACCAGTTGGTAGAAGCCAACTGTCAGCACCAGATCGGCTAGTTGTGTCACGGTGAGAACCGTGAGCGCGTCGTCGCGGTCGGAGCCGTCGAGGGTGTGGCCGTCCAGCAACTGGTCGGTCCAGCGCAGGATGCGCACCTCGTCGGCGGGCAGGCCTGCGGTCACGCCGCTTGAAGCAGCCGAGATGGCTTCGGCCGAAAGGCCCGCATAGTTGGCGATAATCTCGTGCTGATGGGTTTCGTACGGTGCGGCATAGCGGTAGCCCACCCGTAGGATGGCCAGCTCGCGCAGGTGTGGCGGCAGTGAATTCGCTTGAAACATCGCGTCGGCCATCACGAAGAAACCCGGCGCCAGACCGGGGGAGTGCATGACCATCCGGTAAACGTTGACCGGCGCGTGGCTGGCGAGAGTGTCCTTGAGAGTCTGCGGCAGGGCCTCGGTGTCGGGATAGTCCATGATCAATCCCGTCCGCGAATCGGGTCGCTGCCGTCCCAATCGACGGCGGCGTTGCGAATGAACTCGAACAACGCACCCTTGTGCCCGCTGATGTCCGAGATCTCGATGACGGTGCCCTGCTCGCGTTCGGTATCGAGGTACGCGAACCGGCCCTGCTCGCCGCCGATGCAACCCTCCTGCCCGATTTCGTAGCCGTCGGCGAGCGCTTGGTCGAGCAGGCCCTGGTAGTCGTGGGACCAGTAGGCGATGTGCTGCATGCCTTCTCGGCCCGAGTCTAGGAAGTCCTTGTACATCGACGGCGCATCGTTGCGTGGTTGAATCAGCTCGAGTTGGACGTCACCGGAGTTGGCTAGGGCCACGCTCATCTTCATGTCCGAATCGACTCCGCGGTATCGGAAGTAGTCGATTTGGACGTCATCGACGTAGAACCACGGCCCGACGCCGTGGCGCAGCCAGTTCTCCATTGCCGCGTCGATGTCGCGGACGACGTAGGCGATCTGGGCGATCTTGCCGAACCTGGTGCTCATCTCTTGATGGCCTTCTTCTGACGGGTCTTGGGGAGTTCGGGTTTGGGGTTGAGGCGAGCGGTCAGCAGCTTCTCGATTTCGGTACGGCAGGAGTGCAAGTCAATCCGGTCGTCGAGCAGCGACTCGAGCGCTGCGCCGCGGAGCATCGCGATGATCACCGTCGCGAGCCCGGGTGGGTCGACGTCGGCCGGGTACTCACCTTCGTCGATTCCGCGTCTGATTCCTTCGACGAGTGCCTTGCGGAACTCGCGGTCTGCGGCGACCATCGCGGGCCGCACGTCTGGCGATGGCGTGGCGACGGCGTCGGCCCACAGGACCAGACGCGCCCGATTGGCCGGCCGCAGATTGGCCATGGTCTGAAAATAGGTGTCGATCAGGGTGAGTAGCACGTCCATCGCCGAATTCGCTTCGTGCTCAACGAATATCGACATCTGAAACTGGTCGCTCACGCTGTCGACGAGACGCTGCATCATCGCGCCCTTGGAGCCGAAGTAGTGGCTCGCCAGTCCGCGGCTGTAGCCGGCGCGCTCGCCGATGTTGGCCAGGGTCACCCCGGCGGGGCCGATTTCGCCGATGAGCTCGGCGGCGGCGGTGAGCAATTTCTGCTCGGCTTCGTTGCGCCGCTCCCCTTGGGTGCGGCGGTCGCCTGAGGTGGAGGGCATGGGCAGAAACTTCCTTGTTGACCAACAAATACTTGTTGGTCGACAAACTAGCACAGGGTCGTCCGTGATGAAAGTGCACGCTGGCGGCGGTTACAGCCCGATCTTGCCGAGAGCTCTCCGGACGATGCCCTCCGACTCACCGGACGGGGGTTGTCGATCGGCGTAGGGCCACGGACGGTTGCGCTCGGGCACCGAGGACGCCCGCGCCTGCTTGAGTTGCATCCGCAGGTGGGCCCGTAGGTCGTGAAGGGCGGGGTCCGTCCATCTGTTGTCGGTCTCGATGGGGTCTGCAGTCAAGTCGTAGAGCTCCCACTGGTCATCGAGCGGATCGGTCCGGTAGTCCTCACCGCCGATGCCATTGGTGGCGAGTTGGCGCACGCCGGGTTCGGTCCAGGTCGACGGGTCGTCGAAGGTTCGCACCAGCTTCCAGAGATGCCCCGCGCCAGCACGAGCGTCGGTCTCCGCCACCCGGACCACCAGGCCCTCGAAGTTGGATGCCACGTGGGCGGGAATCTTGATACGAAGCGGCGCAGGGGGATTCACGGTCAAGCCCATCTGCCTGGCCGCTGCCGATGCGCCGGTGTCGCCTTCGAGCACGTTGTCGCGAGTCATCAGATAGATCGCCCTGGTGTCGTCGGCCGCCGCCCCATCGACCACCGGCATCAGGTCGCGGCCAGGGAGTGGGTGAACTTCCGAGAAGGACTCGGAGAGCGCGTCGGCGACGACGTCGACGTCGATCCCGGCAGCGCCCAGAAGGGTCGGCACCAGGTCGACGTGTGACGTCGGCGCGGCGACGAGGCGCGCCTGCGTCGCGTCCTCACCTATCCGGGCGATGACGAATGGCACGCGGGTCGCCTCGTCGTAGAGGTTGAACCATTTCTGATGCAGTCCGCCGTGCGCGCCCAGCAGATCGCCATGATCGGACGTGCGGACCAGGATGGCATTCTCGGATCCACCCTCGGTGACCGCGCGACGCACCCGGTCGAGTGGCCCGTCGACTTCGGCGTGCAGGCGGTAGTACAGGTCGCGATACTGCTGGGCATTGCGCTTGTAGTTGCGGCCGATCGCAGGTGCCGGGCCGTATCCGGAGTAGTAGGCCTCGCGGAACGCGATCTGCGCGGCCGGCTTGGTGCGGAGATCCTCCTCGGCAGTCGGCGCGGCGGGCACGTGCGGTGGCTCCAGCGACGGTGACGGTGTCAGCGGGTTGCGGCGGACCCACGCCGGGAAGAGCACGATGTCGTGTGGGTTGACGAAGCTGGCGACCAGCAGAAACGGGCGTAGGGCCGTTTCGTCACCGGCGCGACGACGCTCATAGCGGTCGTCGAGCCAGGCGACGATGCGATCGGCGAACAGCGGATCGCGGCGAAAGCCGCTGTTGGACAAGGCCGCACCGTGTGGCTCTGGCCCGACCCAGCCGGAGAAGCCGTAGGGGAGCAGCGGGTCGGCGTCGAGGTAGAGCTGCACCGCGGCCTGGTCGATGACGCCATCGTCATCGTTGGTGGCCAACGGTTCACCGGTTTCGGGGTCCTCGAGATCGGCGTGCGAGATGTGCCACTTGCCGTCGTAGTGGGTGTCGTAGCCCGCTGCTTGGAACCAGTTGCCGAGCGTCGGCACTTCTCCGGGGCGCAGCCAACGCAGCCGGGAATCGTCGTACCGCTTACCGATGCCGTCGGTCTGGGTGACCCCGTGCAGATCGGGATACTGACCGGTGAAGATCGTCGGCCGGCTCGGCACGCACGCGAGCGAACCCGTGTAGTGCCGCGCGAAGCTGACGCCATGCTCGTCGAACCAGCGCCGACCGCCGAGGGCCCGGCGTCGCCAGGCCAGCACGTCGGGCGATTCGTACGGTGGCACCGCGCGTTCCTCGTCTGTCATGAGGATGACGACGTCCGGTCGATCAGCCATGCGGGTGCTCCATTCGTCGGGCCAAGCCGGTGAGCATCGCGTCGGACTCCCTGGCCATGCCGCGGCACACGGCCCATTCGGCGGCCCTGGCGACCGGACCCGCGCCGATTTCGACCCTGCTGGTCAGCGTCACCTCGGTCGCATCACCCACCGGCCGCAGCGTCCAGCGATTGCCGACGGTGCGCAACCTCCGGGGCAGGCCCTCGATGTCGTAGGCCAGGGCCGACGACGGGTCGAACTCGGTGATGCGTTCCACGAGTACGTTGCGGCCGACCTGCACGCGACGCGTGGTTCCCAGGGGTTGGCCGTCCGGTCCGCGGTTGAGGATGCACGAATGATCGGCGTTGTCCGACCACGAACTGAGTGAACCGAAGTCGGCGAGTACGTCCCAGATTGTCTGCGGCGGGGCGGATATCGAGCGGCTGCGGCTGATGTCTGCCACCTCGCCATCAAACACCATCGCAGGTGTGTCTGACGGCCGAACCGAGCGGCGAGCGTGCGCCAACTGCCACGGGACCACGGCGTGTCGTGTACGGACACGCCCGCTCGCGGGGTCGGGCGCTAGATCATGTCCTTTCGGGTCAGCCAGCGCATCACCGGCCAGCCGACGAACACCGGCAGCCAGCAGGTGAGTACTCGGTACAGCAATACCGACGGCACGGCGACGGCGGCGGACACGCCGAACGCGGCGAGACCACCGATCAGCGCGGCTTCGACCGCGCCGACGCCGCCGGGGGTCGGCGCCGCTGAGGCGAGCGTGCCACCGATCATCGTGACGACGGTGACGGTCACGAACGTGGTGCCGCCGCCGAAGGCTTGGACGCTGGCCCACAGTGCCAGTGCCGCCCCGAGAGTGGTTGCGGCACAGCCGGCCACGATGATGGCAAGCCGTTTGGGCTCGCGCATCAAGTCGACGAGTTCGGTGCCCACCTCCTTGATTCGAGGCCTCAGCTCGGTGCCGAGCCAACGCCGAAGCTTCGGCACGAACGTGAAGACGCCGACGATGCCGAGGGCCACTCCGCCGATCAGGTAGAGCACCGTGGTCTTGGGCACGATGTGCGACAGGTTCGCCGTCGTCCCCGCGACCACGCTGAAGAAGATCAGCAGGCCCACGTGGGTGATGACCTGAACCGACTGCTGGAGTGCCACTGCCGCCGTGGCGCGGAGCGCGCCGAGGCCGCCCTTCTGCAGGAACCTGGTGCTCAGCGCGAGACCACCGACACCGGCCGGCGTGGTGGTGGCGGCGAACGTGTTGGCCACCTGCATGATTGCGAGATTGCGGAAGCTCACCAGTCCCGAGGCGCAGGCCCATAGTGCAGCGGCGGCGCCCACGTAGGTCAGGGCCGACACCGCCAACCCCAGCAACGCGAACCACCAGTTGGCCGTCCTCAGCTCCGAGAAGAACGCGGGCACCGTGCTGATGAACGGGTAGGCGACGTACACCAGCGCCACCAGCAGGACGAGTTGGATCACCTGGATTCTGGTGAACCGGGTGATGGTTTCGGCCTTGATCTGATCGGCACCGGTCTGGTGCATCACCTCGTCGCGCGCAGCGGTCATCACTGTGCCCGGATCGACGACCGACGTGCGGATGTGTTTCGGCAGAGCAGCTTTGGTCAGTCGACGGGAGGCGCGCAGGACGGTGCCCTCGTCGAACTCAGCGATGGCTGCGCGAACCGCTGCCTCGGCGCCGAAGATCGCCGTCGTCGACACCAGCAGCGCGGCGATGTCGGCCTGAAGGAGAACGTCGGTCGCGCCGTACTCGGCGCTACCGAAGCCGCCGAAGAGTGCCTCGGCGTCATCGACTGTGATCTCCATGCCGCGCAGGTCGCCATGCGAGATCTGGTGCCGGTGCAGGACGCCGAGCGCCTTCCAGACCGGCCCGACGAGGGACTCGTCGGCGGAGGTGTCGTCGAGCGCGACCCCCCGCGCTTGCGTGTGGGCATACAGCGTCCAGCCACGGTCGAGGGCAGCCAGCGCGACCGTCGTACTGTTCGCGACGCCGAGATCTCCGATGGCGATGGCCATCAGTCCGCGGTGTTCGACGGCGCGTCGCATCGAGGCGTGCAGCGGAGCGGTTTCGCTGTTGCGCAGGCGCACTCGCCGCCAGACCTGGCTCATGATTCCGCCGCTGCGCTGATTCGGACCGTACATCTCGACGATCGCGCGGTGCTGCTCACCCTCCTCGGCGCCCTGTGAGTCCTCCGATGCCGCCCACAACACCAACGGTCCCGGCCCGGCGGGGCGCACCACCGTCAGTCCCGTCACGGCGAATCCTCGACGCACCAGCGCCCGCACGGCGCCGTCGAGCGGGACTTCCAGCGCGGGGGTCCCGACGACGAGCACCGTCAACGCGCCGACGAACCATCCCACCGCGAGTCCCAGCAGAGACCGGGCGGGCACCACGGCACTGACCACGAGATGAATGGGTACGAAGGCGAGCAGCAGGACCCACCACCATCGGCGCCAGCGAGCCTCCAACCACGGTCCCGACACCGTGAGTACGGCAGCCAGCATCGCGATCCAGCGCGGATCGTCCAGGAACTGCGAGAGCAAGGTCCGCAGTCGGTCGTCGAGATCGAAGTGCCAGCGCGGCGCCGCGAAGCCGCTCGAGTTGATCGACAGTGCGAGGACGGCGATCAGACCCGCCGCGGCGTAGGCGCCGAGAAGTCGCCACTGCCGGGCGGTGATCAGCCCGATCAGGATGGCGAACGGCAATGCCAGGATCGCTACCCCGTAGGCGAGATAAACCAGGTTGGACTGCGTCGGGGTCAGCAGTGCCACGATCCCCGAAATCGACCGCTCGAGGGCCACCCAATCTCGGCGGGTGATCAGCGAACTGGTGATGACCGCAGCCAAAAACGCAGCTGCCAACCCCAATCGGAAGATGTCGTTGGTGCGACGGATGAGCGGTTGCAGCAGGTCGCCGGAAACGGCGATGTCCCGCCCGTCAACTCGCATGCCTCGAGAAACCTTCGGATGAATGCCAACCTGGTCGGTCGACGACGTGCGGTCAACCTATCCCAGCCCGTGCCCCGCCCCCGCGATTGCCGGATCCGAGCTACATGTGGGTGCCGCCGTCGACCCGCACTTCGGTGCCGGTAACCCAGTAGGCGTCGGGGGAGCCGAGCATGGCCACCACACTGGCGACCGCGTCGGGCTTGGCGAACATCGCACCGTCCTCGAGGGGCAGCGGGGCCATGATCTTGCCGAGCAGCGAGAAGTCCATGTCGTCGGGAAGCCCGGGCCCGACACTCTGCTTCGACTCGCCGACTCCGTCGGTCA
>NZ_JAVRQA010000094.1:0-12305 GCF_032161845.1 Mycobacterium sp. | reverse complement strand
GCTTCTGGTTCGGGGGCCGCTGCTGATGGCGGGTTATCGCAACCGGCCGGAGGCGACCGCCGAGGCGATCGACGCCGATGGCTGGCTGCACACGGGCGACATCGCCCGCATCGAGGCCGACGGGCACCTGCGCATCGTCGATCGCAAGAAGGAACTGATCATCAATGCAGCGGGAAAGAACATGTCCCCCGCCAACATCGAAGCCCGCCTCAAGGAGGGCAGTCCGCTCATCGGCCAAGCGTGCGCGTTCGGCAACGGGCGACCGTACAACGTCGCGCTGATCGTGCTGGATCCTGCAATCGCCGCTGCGTACCCGACGGATGCCGAACGGCAGGCCGAGGTTCGGGCCGGCGTCGACCGTGCCAATGCACGGTTGGCGCGCGTCGAGCAGATCAAGCGATTCGCCATCCTCACCGACGAATGGCTGCCCGACTCCGACGAGCTGACGCCGACGATGAAGCTGAAGCGCCGGCCCATCACCAACAAGTACGCCTCGCAGATTGAGGCGCTGTACACCACAAAGGAGACGAAATGAAGCTTGTACGTTACGAACTCGGCAGTGTCGGCGTGAGCGCAGGAGTCGTCGTCGACGACCACGTGGTCGCACTCAGCGCGCTCGACGATGCCCCCACCGACGTCACGGCTGTACTGGCCGCCGGTCCTGACGTCAAGGCGGATGTGGCCCGCAAGGCCAACAACGCCCGGCAGCGGACGCCGCTCTCGGAAGTCGTTCTGCGAGCGCCGATTCCGGCGCCGTCGAAGTATCTGGCAATCGGCTTCAACTTCACCTCACACCTAGCAGAGATTCAAGAGGCGGCAAAGCAGCCCCAGTTCGCCGAGCAGATGGAGCGCTTTTCACATCTGCGCGCGGCGTTCCCAGACCAGAAGCTGCCGACGTTCTTCAACAAACAGGTTTCGTGCATCACCGGACCCTACGACCCGATCCTCGCGCCCTACGACTCGCCGATGCTCGACTTCGAGGGAGAACTCGTCGCGGTCATCGGGCAACGGGTCCGGCGCGCCGACGCCGCCACGGCGCTTGCGTCCGTCGCCGGTTACACAGTGGGCAACGACGTGTCGGTGCGGGACTGGCAGCAGGACACTCCGACGATGTGGCCGGGCAAGAGCTTTGACACCCATGGGCCGATCGGGCCGTGGGTCGTCACGGCCGACGAGGTGGATCCCGCGGGTCTCGGTATCCGTACGTGGGTCGACGGCGAGCTGCGCCAGGACGGCTCTACGAAGGAGATGGTTACCGGGATCGGCGACATGATCGCGGCGCTGTCCCGCGTCTGCACGCTGGAGCCCGGCGACCTGATCGCCACCGGAACGCCTGGCGGCGTCGGCGTGTTCTCCGGGCGGCTGCTACAGCCAGGTCAGCGGGTGCGGGTCGAGATCGAGGGAATCGGCGCCATCGAGAACCCCGTGGTCGCGGAGCCCTCCCCCACCAACTAATGGGGCTGCGATGCGAATGGTGTGTCGCCAGCAGCTAACGGTCCACGCAGGTTCGCGGTGCCGACCGTTCAGAAGCACTGTTGCGCAATCGGATCGCGCCACTGTGACTTCTTCGATCAGAAGGCCGCGTCGGTGAGGTCCATGACCGTGGGGTCGACCGTCTCGATGGCCTTGCGATCGGCGGACAGACGCGGCAGCAGGCTCAAGGGGGTTGCCTCCGCGTCGTCGGTCCCAAATGACGTTGGTGCCCAGTCCGGCCTTCGTCGAGGCGGCGAGGTCGGTGTGAACGCTTGGTTGCGAAGTACTCACCGACCATCAACGCCTCGCACTCGGGCAGCTGGGGCGGTGGCTGACTGGACTTACCGCAGAAGTATATTATATGCGTAATATCGTTGGATGCTTAAGAACGGGACCCGCCTGCACAGTCAGGTTTGTGAGACACAGGTGATCGTCGTGCGCGGCGGTGGTGATCTCGATGACCTTCGGTGCGGCGGCGTACCGATGCTGCCTCTCGACGAGGCGACGCCGCAAGGCCTGGTCGTCGACCCTAGGTTCGCCGCCGGCACTGTGATGGGCAAACGTTACGTCGACGAGGCGGGCTCAGAGGTGCTTGTCACCAAGGCGGGCGCCGGCACTCTGAGCGTCGGTGATGGTCCGCTGCAGCTCAAGGAAAGCAAGCCGCTGCCCGCCAGTGACTAATCGGAAGCCATTGCCCCACTGCGGCAGCGCGACGAACTGGCCCCGGGAGAGCGGCAGGCAAGCACGATGCGAATCGGAGTCTAGCTTCTTGGCAACGTTGAAGGCCATGTCAAGCCACGGCGAGGTCGGGGACGCGCCCGGAGGGAGATGGTCACGGTGAGCGAAGAGCGGGTGCGTGTCGAGATCGGCGCCAACGGCGTGGCGACGGTGACGTTGGCTCGCGCCGATAAGCACAACGCGCTTGATCAACCGATGTTCGAAGGGTTGATCAACGCCGCCGAACAATTGGCAAGCGACGTGACGGTTCGCGCGGTCGTGATCCATGGCGAGGGCAAGAGTTTCTGCTCCGGTCTGGACGTCGCGAGCTTCATGACCCGCGGAGGGGGCACCGACGTCCTATTGATTCGCAAGGGCGGCGAGCTTGCGAACTTCGCTCAGCGCGTGACCTGCGATTGGTCGCGGGTCAGCGCGCCCGTGATTGCCGCGATCCACGGCAACTGTTTCGGCGGCGGCCTTCAGATCGCCCTCGGTGCTGACATCCGGCTGGCGGCGCCAAGTGCGCGCCTCTCCATCCTGGAGATCAAATGGGGCCTCATACCGGACATGGGCATCACTCAGACGCTTCCACGCCTGCTGCCGATTGACGTCGCCAAGGAACTGACGTTCACCGGCCGGATCGTCTCCGGCAGCGAGGGTTGCGATCTTGGGTTGATCACGCGCGTCAATGACGATCCGCTTGCCGCAGCGTTGACGCTCGCCGACGACATCGCGCGGCAGTCCCCAGATGCCATTCGCGCGGCGAAGCGGCTCTACAACGAGACATGGACCGGCAACAACAGCGCGGCGGCCCTGGTGCTCGAGACCGACCTACAGGTCGGCATCCTCGGTAAACCCAACCAGATCGCCGCCATCACAGCCGGAATGCAAGGCAAACGAGCGATCTTCGGGAACCCAGAATGGTCTTCCCCCGAAGTGCGCGAATGACTGGGTCCATCAGAGGTCTAACCCGGTGGGCGTCCCGGTCCATGCCAATGGCGCGAGCTCTTGCGGCAGCCTGTTCGTACCCCAGCTTGGAACGTGCGCGCCGTGGCCATGTGCTTCCGACACTCCGCACAGCGGTCCGCTCTGCGGTGTTCGTTGCGCTGCAGGATGTCTGCGATTTCGCCGGGCAGATATTCGCGGTCGGTATGTGAAGCGATTTCGTGCATGGTCACGGGGCGGTCATCGTGGGTGAGGACTTGTCGGAAGTGGTGCGCTGTGACATCCGTGACAATTCACTGCCGCCGAACGCAGTCAGGCCCCCTCGAAAGGGGGCCTGACGTGCGTGGCAGGTACAAGATTCGAACTTGTGTAGGCGTTAGCCGACGGATTTACAGTCCGCTCCCATTGGCCGCTCGGGCAACCTGCCGGGTCTGCACCAATCCGGAGCCCGGTTTGGTGCGACTAGCAGGGTACAACGAGGATGGTCTCAAGACGAAAACGCATCAACATAGGAAGGAGCGAATCCATGGCGGATTCCAGCTTCGACGTCGTCAGCAAGGTCGATCGCCAAGAGGTCGACAACGCCCTGAACCAGGCCGCCAAGGAGCTGTCGACCCGTTTCGACTTCCGTGGCACCGACACCACCATCGAGTGGCAGGGCGAGGAGGGCATCATTCTCGTCTCGTCCACCGAGGAGCGGGTCAAGGCCGCCGTCGACGTCTTCAAGGAGAAGCTGATTAGGCGTGACATCTCCATGAAGGCCTTCGACGCGGGCGATCCGCAGGCCAGCGGCAAGACCTACAAGGTGATCGGCAGCATCAAGCAGGGCATCACCAGCGAGGACGCCAAGAAGGTCACCAAGCTCATCCGCGACGAGGGGCCCAAGGGCGTCAAGGCGCAGATCCAGGGCGACGAGATCAGGGTCAGCTCCAAGAAGCGCGACGACCTCCAGGCAATTCAGACTCTGCTGCGGGGCGCCGACCTCGAGATCGCGCTGCAGTTCGTGAACTACCGCTAGCAACGATCGAATCTCCCTCGGGGGCCGGCCGTCGGCAATACCCTGATCGCCATGGCAACCGGTCAACGCGAACCCAAAGTCGTCGTCCTCGGTGGAGGCTCCTGGGGCACCACCGTGGCGTCCATCTGTGCGCGGCGAGGGCCGACGTTGCAATGGGTGCGCTCGGAGGAAACCGCGGCCGACATCAACGAGAAGCACCGCAACATGAAGTACCTCGGCGACGAGGTCGCGCTGTCGCCCACCCTGCAGGCCACCACTGATTTCACCGAGGCCGCCGAATGCGCCGACGTCATCGTCATGGGAGTGCCGTCGCACGGGTTTCGCGGCGTACTCGAACACCTGGCCAAGGAGCTACGGCCGTGGGTGCCGGTGGTGTCGTTGGTGAAGGGCCTCGAGCAGGGCACCAACATGCGAATGAGCCAGATCGTCGACGAGGTGCTGCCCGGCCACCCGGCGGGCATCCTGGCCGGACCCAACATCGCCCGCGAGGTCGCCGAGGGATACGCCGCCGCCGCAGTGCTCGCGATGCCCGACACGAAACTCGCCGCTGACCTAGGAAAGTTGTTCCGCACCAAGCGTTTCCGCACCTACACCACCGACGACGTGGTGGGCGTCGAGATGGCCGGTGCGCTCAAGAACGTGTACGCCATCGCCGTCGGGATGGGCTACTCGCTCGGCATCGGCGAGAACACCCGCGCGATGGTGATGGCCCGCGCCGTCAGCGAGATGTCCAAGCTCGGCGAAGCCATGGGCGGCAAGCGCGAGACGTTCGCCGGCCTGGCAGGCATGGGCGACCTCATCGTCACCTGCACCAGCCAACGCAGCCGCAACCGCCACGTCGGCGAGCAACTGGGCTCGGGCAAGAGCATCGACGAGATCATCGCCGCCATGAACCAGGTCGCCGAGGGCGTCAAGGCCGCCAGCGTCATCATGGAGTTCGCCGAGAAGTACGGACTGAACATGCCGATCGCCCGCGAAGTGGACCGCGTCATCAACCACGGCTCCACCGTCGAGGAGGCGTACCACGGGCTCGCCGCGGAGAAGCCCGGCCACGAGGTTCACGGGTCTGGTTTCTAGTGACCATCCGAAGGTGACCAGCAGCCTGCTGAGCCGCTCGATCGAACGACGCGCGATAGCCGACATCCTGCACGCGGCACGGTCGGCGCCCGCGAGCCTGATCCTCGAAGGCGAAGCGGGCATCGGCAAGACCACGCTCTGGCTCGCCACCCACGAGCAAGCGCAGGAACTCGGCTTCCGCGTGCTGGCCGCACAGGTCACCGAGGCCGAGACCGTGCTCGCCTACTCGGGAGTCGCCGACCTCCTCGGTGATCTCGAGCCGCGGGCCTTCGCACACCTGCCCGACCTCCAACGTCTGGCGGTCGACCGCGTGCTTCTGCGCGCCGGCAGCGAAGCGCTCGTCACCGACCAGCGGATGGTGGCCGCAGCGTTCGCGTCGGTCGTCAACAAGCTGGCCGAGGACGGACCGGTGCTGGTGTCCGTCGACGACGTCCAGTGGCTGGACCCGTCGAGCCGCACCATCCTCGCGTTCGCCGTGCGCCGGTTCCGTGGCCCCGTCGGAATCCTCGTCACCGAGCGGTGCGACGCGGACAGGGGCACCACCCAGTCCTGGCTGCACCTCGAGCAGCTCGGGGCGTTCGAGCTGATCCGGCTGGGCCCGTTGAGCACGGGTGCCCTGCACTCGCTCGTCTCCGCCAGGCTCGGACGTTCACTGCCCCGATCGGTCATGGTCAGGATTGCGGACGTCTCCTGCGGAAACCCCTTCTACGCAGTCGAATTGGCGCGATCGGCGATCGACGCGCCGCTGCCGTCCGAGCCCGCACTGCCCGACACGCTTTCGGAACTCGTGCGCCTGCGGATCGGTCGACTCGATGACGACGTGCGAGCCGCACTGTTGGCCATTGCCTGTGTGGCGGCACCCACCACCGACCTGATCGCCCGTCTGCACGGCGTGACGACGGATCAGCTCGTCGACCTGCTGGCGGGCGTCGAAACCGACGGCATCGTGACGATCGTCGGCAACCGGATCCGGTTCACCCATCCCCTACTGGCGCGCGGCGTCTACACCGACGCGTCACCGGCGAGGCGGCGCGCGACCCATCGGGCGCTGGCCGGAGTCGTGGTCGAACCCGAACTCCGCGCCCGTCACCTGGCCCTGGCGGCGGCCAGTGAAGACGAGGCCACCTTGGCCGCCCTCGACGCCGCCGCCGACTCTGCCCGCGCCCGCGGCGCCCCTGGAGCCGCGGCGGAACTTCTCGACCTCGCGATCGGACTGGGTGGCGGCAAACCGTCGCGACGATTCCGTGCCGCTGCCGACCACTTCCAGGCGGGTAGCACCGACCACGCCGAGAACCTCCTGGTTCCCCTCGTCGACGAACTACGGCCAGGGGTGCTGCGCGCCGTGGCACTCAATCTGCTTGCCGCCATTCGCATCTACGACAACAACTTCGTCAAGGCGGCGGATCTGCTCACCCGCGCCGTCGACGACGCGAAGGACGTACCGCCCATCCTGGTGCAAACGCTGATGCATCTGTCGTTCGCCCAAGGGCTCGGTTCCTTCGCCGACGGCACGCCGCCGGAGGGGATGTTCGACGGTGTGCTGCGCAACGCCCGCGAAGCCGTCGACGTCGCCGAGAAGTCGGGCATGCCCGGACTGCAGAGCCAAGCCCTCACCCACTGGGTCAGCGCGCAGTTCATGCACGGCTACGGAGTCGACGACGAGAGCCTGCGCCGGTCCTTGGAGCTCGAGCCGCACGACGGTGACGTCCCGATTCCCTTCAAGGCCAGCGCCTGCGACGCACTCATCGATGCCTATGTCGGACGACTCGACGAGGCCAGGTCGAAGATGCTTGCGGTGGGCGAGCACTATCAGGAGCGGGGCTCCGACCACAACGTGATGAACGTGGCGTCCTATCTTGCGCTCATCGAGATGTGGAGCGGGAACTTCGCCGCTGCAACCACTTTCGCCGACGAGGCGGTCGAACGAGCCGAGCAACTCGGCAGCGGTGCCGTCGACGTCATCGCGCTGTCGATCCGCGCGTCGATCTTCGCGCATAGGGGCCGCGAAGCCGAAACGCTGTCCGACGCCGACGCCGCGCTGACGGCCGCAGAAGCGTGCGACGCACCTCGCATGGCCGAATGGCCCCTGATGGCCAAGGGTTTCCTGGAGGTGTCACTCGGCAGGCACGCCGAAGCCTTGACCACGCTCGAGCCGTTGACGAGCCACTTCGGCGTGGTACCCGGCACCGAGATCATGTCGGGCTGGTACATCCCCAATGCCGCGGAGGCGATGATCGTCGTCGACCGCCTGCAGGAGGCCGAACCGTTCATCTGCGCCCTGGAGCGCAACGGCGCAGCACTCGACCGTTCGTGGATGTTGGCGGCCGGCGCGCGCTGCCGGGCGATGTGGCTGGCTGCCACGGGCGACGTCGCCTCGGCGATCGAGGTCGCCGAGGCGGCGCTAGTCGAGCACGACCGCACGCCGATGCGGTTCGAGCGCGCTCGCACCATGCTCCTTCTCGGCAAGTTGCAACGCCGCCGCAGGCAAAGGTTGGCCGCGTACGAAACACTCGTCGCCGCCCTCGCCGAGTTCGAGCAGATGGGTACTCCGTTGTGGGCGAACCAAGCTCGCGAGGAACTGGCCAGGACCAAGGTCCACAGCGGCGACTCGACGCAGTTGACCCCCGCCGAACGTCGCGTTGCCGAACTGGCCGCCTCCGGTATGACGAACCGGGACATCGCCGCCACCCTCTTCGTCCATCCCAAGACAGTCGAGACGAATCTCAGCCGGACGTACGCGAAGCTCGGCATCCGATCTCGGGTGGAACTCGGCAGGCGCCTCGCCCAATTGCCGAACGCGGACTGACTTTCCAGCGATACTCGCGGCATGCCAGCAAAGAAACGGCGCGCCGCCGCGCCACCGCCGCCCGTTACCATCCCGGCACGCCTACCCGTCGCGAAGTCGCTCGCCGAGGTGATCGCCAATTTCGACACGGTGGTCGCGTGGGCCATCGTAGAACCAAGCGGGATCGGCTACTTCGCCACGATGTACCGGCGCGCGACCATCGCGATCGACGCGGCGATAAGGGATGGAAAGACCTTCCGGCACCCGGAGACCATGGCGCGATTCGCCATGATCTTCTCCCAGCGCTACTTCGACGCCCTCAACGCGTACCTGGATCCTCGCAGGTTCGAGCGGCCAACCCACGTGTGGCAGTGGCACTTCGTGGGCCTCGAGTACGAACAGCCGATCGTCTTTCAGCACCTACTCACGGCGGTGGATGCACACGTCAACCTCGACCTCGGGATCGCGGCGTCCCGAATTGGGCGCGGGAAGATGCCCGATCTGCGCGCCGACTTCGACATGGTCAACACGATCCTCGCCAGCCAGGTTCAGGCGGTTCTCAGCGCGCTCGGTGACGTCTCGCCGAACATCAAGAAGCTGCGCGACAAGATTCCCGACGCCGTGGAAGTGGCGGCAATCAACAAGCTACTGCAGGCATTCCGCGATCTGGCGTGGAAGTTCGCCCTAGCCCTCAGCGACGAGCCGGAAGACCGCTTCCAGGAACTGGTCGACCTGCACGACGCCTGGGCCGGCTCGCTGGCCACCTTCTACCTCTACCCACCAGGGGAACTCGGGCAATGTGTCCGTTGGATCGCCGAAGCGGAGAGCCGCGACGTCGCCGCCATCATCGCCCGCCTCAACGAGGGGGCCGAAACCCCCCAGCCGATCAACCCGGCGTTCCTCGCCTGAGCCGTCAGACCGACAGGTCCATCACCAGGTTGCCCGCTTCGTTGACGCCGATCAGGGACAGCCGTGGGCCCCGCCCGCCCAGTTTCCACAGCAACGCGTCCACCGCACGGAACGGCGCCAACAATGCTGGCTCGTCAAGATTGTATACTTTGCACCGCTTTTGGGTGGAGGACTCCGCGTCGAGAACGGCATTGACCGCCCGGCGCGCAGCTTCGTTGGCGCCTTCCATGGTGGCGAGATCGGTGTTGGTGCGGACGAAGTCGGACGCGATGACGAAGTTGGGAATCGCCGTCGCCGCGTCCGGCCGGTTGGCCCAGGATCGCTTCTTGTTGATCAACAGCGGATCGTCGTTGCCCGTCGGCTTCTTGGTCACGGGGTCGAAGTGGATCGCGGGATCGAGGAACCTCGTAAGCACGTTCGCCGCGTCGAGGCTGCCGTCGTCGATGTGGGCGACCATCTGCTTCCATACCTCGTCGAGGATCTCCTCCTTCGTGCAGTCCGCGGCTGCCTTGCCACTGGAACCCTTTGTGTCCCAATCCGATATGTCCACCGACAGGATGCCCTCGACCCGTCCGTCACCCCGGTTCTCCAGGTCGAGTTCCCAGAACTGCTGTTGCGAGATCGCCGTGAGCGCCCACGGCGAATTGAGGAAGATGACATGGCCGTTGACCAATGGGCGATCCACGTCGAGGTAGTACATCGCCCCGGTCATCCAGCGGGTGAGGAGGTCGCCCACCCTGGCCAGCCGCGGATCGGCCGCCGACAGGCCGCCTGCGGTGAGCGGGGCCAGCTTCTCGGCTGGCATCGCGGCGACGTAGTAATCGGCGTGGATCTCCTCGCGGCCGTTCGCGGACTCCACCGTCACCCCGGAGACTTTGCCTGCAGCGCAATGGATTCCGGTCACCCGGTGCCCTGGCGCGAACGTCACGCCGTGCTTGCCGCGAAGAAGGTCGATCCAGGGCTCGACCCACACCTCGCTGGTCGGGCCGTTGAGGACCCTGTCGACCCGGCCGTCGACCCGGGCCATGTCCTGCAGCAGCTGACACAGCACGGCACACCCGGTCCGCGCCGACATCTCCTCGGCCCTGGCCGCAACGAGCGCGCGGGTCATGCCCTTGGCAAGGAACTCCTGGTATGCCGGTGAACACTCCTCGGCCCTGACGAAGGTCCACCAGTCCACCGGCTCGAACTCGGCGAGCCTTCGCTCGTCGCATGCGGTCAGGTAGCTCAGGAGCTGATTGAAGAACAGGACGTACTCGTGAAGCGGGATCTTCATCCGCACCGCGATCGTGTGCACGAAGCGCGCAAGCCTGCCGAGGTCGCCCAACGTCGACGGGAAGTTCGTGGGAGCGACGATTTCGTTCTGGCCGTGGTCCTGAGCCAGCAGCATCTGGGTGGCGCCAACGAGGTTGTCCGCGACCGTCGACCCGTGGTGATACGGAATCTCCGCCATCGTCTCGTTGATGTGACGGTAGAAGCCGGGAAAGAACCGGAAACCGTGTTCGCCGGGCAGCGGTGCCCTGCCGTCCGTGCCGGGTTCGGGCGCCGGAATCGATCGCGCCTTGCCACCGAACTCGTCGCGCGCCTCATAGACGACGACGTCGAATCCACGCGTCGCGAGCTCGTGGGCGGCACTGAGGCCACCGACTCCGCCCCCCAGTACTGCTACGGAAGTCACCACGCGATGGTAGGCGGCTTCACCGCACCCGTCAGTTGAAGTACGGGTTGTGCCCCTCACCGGTGTTCAGCAGCAGCGGATTGTTCGGCTCGAGAACGAAACTGCCCGTAGGGCTGATGACGAAGCCCGCCCCGTCATAGGCGTTGGTACACATCGTGGTCGTGCCGTCGGTTCCGCACGTCACGTTGCGGAAGCTGATGCGCGATCCGGCAGGCAGCCGGTTGGGCAACGTGTCGAAGACGTACAGCGGCCGATCGGCGTTGGCGAACCCGGGCGGGCCTTGCTGCGCACCCGTGACCGCGTTGGCGCCGTCCGGTGCCGCGGGAATCGGGCCGCTGCAGCCGTAGCCGCCGGTTCCGCGGCTCATCACGCACGCGATGTCGCCCGGCACCGCGAAACCGTAGATTTCGCCGTTCTGCATGGAGAACTCCGACGGCTTCACGGGTGTGAGCGCATTGAGATTCAACGGGGGCGGTGGTGGCGGCGCTGGTTCCGGATCGGCTGAGGCCACCCCGGGCACGCCCATCACCGCTGCCGCGGCAGCTACCAGGCCGATCAAAATTCTGGTCAGCACACGCTCACCCTAGAGGGTCACCCCTGAACGCGCACCGGTACCGCTCATCAGTACTGCCCAGGCCCCCGGCCCGCCATCTGCTCTAGCCGCGCGATGCGCTCCTCCATCGGGGGGTGCGTCGAGAACAGCTTGCCGATCTTCTCGCCCGCCCGGAACGGGTTCGCGATCATGAGGTGCGCCTGGTCGGCCAGTTGCGTCTCGGGCGGCAACGGCGCCAACTCCACACCCCGGCTGATCTTGCGCAACGCGCTCGCCAACGCCAGCGGGTCACCGGTCAACTCGGCACCCGACTGGTCGGCCTGATACTCCCGTGACCGCGACACCGCCATCTTGATGACGGTCGCCGCAATGGGACCGAGTAGTGAAACCAGAAGGATGGCAAAGGGATTCGTGCCGCCCTCGCGGTTCCCGCCGAACATGCTCGCGAAGAAGGCCAGGTTCGCCAACGCCGTGATGACCGACGCCATGGCGCCTGCGACGCACGAGATCAGGATGTCGCGGTTGTAGACGTGCGAGAGCTCGTGGCCCAGCACCGCCCGCAACTCGCGCTCTTCGAGAATGTCCAGGATGCCGGTGGTGCAGCAGACCGCCGCGTTGCGCGGGTTGCGACCCGTCGCGAACGCGTTGGGCGCGGCGGTATCACTGATGAACAGCCGCGGCATCGGCTGATGCGCCGTCGTCGCCAACTCGCGCACGATTCGGTACATCGCTGGAGCCTGCACCTCGTTGACAGGCTGGGCATGCATCGCACGCAACGCCAACTTGTCGCTGTTGAAGTAGACCCAGACGTTCATGCCGACGGCGAACAGCACGGCAAGGAACATGATCGATCTGCCGAACAGTGCGCCCACGCCCACGATCAGCCCGGAGAAGACGACCAGCAACAGGAACGTCTTGAACCGGTTCGCGTGCGGATGCCAGGTCATGTGACCCTCCTAAACAAAGTCATTCGCTGCACCAACGCGCGGGACTCCGTCTTCGGTTCCAATCAGCCGTGGCGGTTGATCGTGTAGTCGACGAGGTTGGCCAATGCCACCCGTCCCGGCACGTCGGGAAGCTTGGCCAGCTCATCGCGGGCCTGCGCCGCATAGGAGAAGACCGTCTCCTTCGCCTGCACGATTCCGCGTGA
>NZ_JAVRQA010000093.1:0-6112 GCF_032161845.1 Mycobacterium sp. | reverse complement strand
CTCGCCCACGGCAACGACCGACTGATGTGCCTCTGCGACACCGACGACTGCCCCGCCCCCAACAACCCGGCGTCGAGCGGTGTGGTGGTCTACGTCATCGCCCACCAGGACACCATCACCAACCCCGAGCCCGACGAGCCCACCGGACCCAGCGGATCCGCCGGTCCCGGGGACACCGTCGCCGACGCTGATGCTGCCGACCGATGCGCCGAGAACGCTGGCGATGAAGCCAAATCCACGAACTCCGAGCCGGTGGCCCCCGTTGATGAGTGCGCGGGGCTTGACGGTGTGGCACCGCCGATGTTCACCAAGCCGCTCCGCGACGTGACACTGGCCGAGGCGATGACCCCCACCCCCGGACAACCCAGTCAGATTCGGCCCGGCGCCATCCTCGGTGGTGGTTTCCTCCCCGGACCCCTCACCCGCCGCGCCACCCGCAACGCCAAGATCCGCCCGATCGTCCACCCCGGGCAAGCGCCGCCCGAACCCCGCTACACACCCTCGAAGCGGCTGGCCGAGTTCGTCCGGTGTCGGGACCTGACGTGCCGTTTCCCTGGCTGCCACCAGCCCGCCACCAGTTGTGATGTGGATCATACGATTCCGTGGCCGTACGGGGCGACGGGTGCGTCGAACCTGAAGTGTCTCTGCCGTTTTCACCACTTGTTGAAGACGTTCTGGGGTGGTGACGGCGGCTGGCGGGATCGACAAATGCCGGACGGAACCATCCATTGGACTGCACCGGATGGCCGCACGTACACCACCACCCCGGCAAGCCGGCTGCTGTTTCCGACCCTGTCGGCACCCACCGCACCCATCGTCGCGACCGGCACACCACCCCCGGCTCACACCGCCGGCTTGACGATGCCGCGGCGCCGCACCACCCGAGCCGAAGACCGCGCCCGCCGCATCAACGACGAACGCGAAAACAACCGCACCGCCACCGAATTGCCAGCCGAGCCGACAACACCCGAGCCGACGACAGAAGCGGCAGCCGACGAGGCACCCGACACCTCGATCCCACCGTTCTAACCGAGCGCGTAGCGCTGCAGCGTGGGCCCGAGCCAGTCGATCAGCTCATCGCGGCTCAATGCGACGACGGGCGGCAGCCGCAGGACGAAGCGGCACAGCGCCATGCCGAGCACCTGGGTAGCAATCAGGCCAGCCCGGCGCGGCGCGTCGTCGGCCACGAACTTGGTGATCGCGGGCAACAGCTGACCCGCGAAGATATCCGTCATGCGTTGCGCCGCTTCGGCATTGGTGGTGGCCGATCGGAGCAGCACGACGAGTGCGTCGTCGTCCTCCCAGCGCGTCAGGAAGTGCGACACCAGGGCGTGGCCCAATTCCTCGGGTTCAACGTCCGACAGATCGGGGAATTGCAGGTCGAATTCGGCCGCCGCCGCGAACAGCTGGTCCTTGTTGCCGAAGTAGCGCATCACCATCGACGGATCGATGTTGGCGTCAGCCGCGATGGCCCGGATGGTGGCGGCCTCATACCCCGATTCGGCGAACCGTTCCCTGGCCGCAGCCAGGATGACGGCCTTAGTCTGATCGGCCTTGGTACCCATGCCAACGAGTGTAGGCCAACAACTGTTGACTTTTGCCGAAACGAGGCGCACGATACAAATACCAACGCGCGTTGGCATTTACTCCAACCGAGGAGATCACCGTGAACGACACCGACGTACTGATCGTGGGAGCCGGCCCCACCGGCCTGACCCTGGCCGCATCATTGCTGCTCAAAGGCACCAACGTCACGCTCGTCGACAGGCAGCCCGAAGGCGCGAACACCTCTCGTGCGGCCGGGGTGAACGCCCGCACACTCGAGGTGCTCGAAGGCATCGACGTGACGCGCCGCCTCGTCAAGGAAGGGATCGAGGCACCGCGATTCGCCATCCGGGACGGCGCGAAGGCGCTGCTCTCCATCGACTTCAGCGGATTGGCGACGGCGTACCCCTTCACCCTGCTGGTACCCCAGTCGACGACGGAACGGCTCCTGCTCGACCGCGTGCGCGAACTCGGCGGCGACGTCGCCCGCCCCAAGGTGCTCGCCACCATCACGCAGGACGCGGCAGGCGTCACCGCCACCTTCGACGACGGCGACGTCGTTCGGGCCCGCTACGTAGTCGGAGCCGACGGCATGCACAGCACCGTCCGCGAGCAGGCGGGCATCGGGTTCTCCGGCGGCGCGTACGAGCACTCGTTCGTGCTCGCCGACGCCCGACTCATTGGCGACGCACCTACCGACGAAGTCCGCCTGTTCTGGGCGAGTGAAGGCCTCACCGTCGTCGCCCCGTTGCCCAATGGCGACTTCCGAATCGTCGCACCCGTGGACGACGCACCCGAGGTTCCTTCGGTGGCGTTCGTGCAACAGATCCTCGACACCCGGGGGCCCGGCGGCATCACCGTCACCGACATCACCTGGGGTTCGCGGTTCCGGATCCACCACCGCGTCGCCGACACATACCGCGCGGGCCGGATTCTGCTCGCCGGCGACGCCGCCCACGTGCACAGCCCGGCAGGCGGCCAAGGCATGAACCTCGGCATCCAGGACGCCGTCGCCCTCGCCGATGCGCTGGCGGCGGTCCTTGCCGGCGGCCCCGACTCGCTGCTCGACGAGTACAGCGCCACCCGACGCCCGATCGCCCAGCAGGTGGTCGCGTTGACCGACCGGCTGACCAAGCTCGCCACGCTGCCGCGCGCCCTCCGCCCGGTGCGGAACGTCGCCCTCGCCATCATCGGCCGCATCCCGCCGATCACGCGGGCGCTCGCGTCGCGATTGTCGGGCCTGGTGTACCGCTGATTGTTTCGCGTGTCGGTCCCCGCGGGAACAATGTTCCGATGACCGAACCAAGGACCTATCCATCCGGCGTCCCGAGTTGGGTCGACATCGTCGCCCACGAGCTCGACGAAGCAAAGCGCTTCTATGCCGGCCTCTTCGACTGGACGTTCACCGACGTCATGCCTGCCGAGGCGCCGGGCAACTACCTGATCGCCACGATCGGCGGTGACGACGTCGCGGCAATCGCGTCACCCGACTCCGACGACGAGGCCGCGATGTGGCACACCTACGTCGCCGTCGACGACGCCGACGCCACCGCGAAAGCCGTCGAAGCGGCCGGCGGCACCGTGACCGTGGACCCCGTCGAGGCAGGCCCCGGTGGGCGTCAGGCCGTGTGCGTCGATCCCCGCGGCGCCGAGTTCCGGCTGTGGCAGGCGCGTAAGCGTCTCGGTGCGCAACTCGTCAACGCCCCGGGTGCGTGGAACTTCAGCGACCTACAGACGACCGATCCGCACCAGGCCGCCACGTTCTACTCGTCGTTGTTCGGTTGGGAAGTGGACGACGTCGGGTACGCGACGATGGTCCGCAGACCCGGATACGGGGACCACCTCGCCGCGACCGTCGACCCCGACATCAGGGAACGGCTGTCCGACATCGCGGCGCCAGCCGGCTTCGAGGACGTCGTCGCCTGGATGCGCCTCATCCCCGAGGGGCATCCCGAACGCTGGCAGGTGACCTTCGCCGTGGCGGATCGCGATGCGTCCGCGGCCGCCGCGGAAGGCCTTGGCGCCACCGTGCTGGCCTCCGAGGACTCGGAGTGGACCAAGACGGCGACCATCCGAGATCCCCAGGGCGCGGAGCTCGTCCTCAGTCAGTTCACGCCGCCGAAGGGCTAACAGTCAACGCGGACGGGCCGTCCGCAGCAGCATGCGCCCGACGCGGGGGTGCCCCCTCAAGAGATCGGCCCAGCGATCTGGGACTGGCTCCTGGTGAGTGCTTTGCACCCTTCCCATCGGATCGTGCTCACCGACTGGAGCGAACAGCGTCCACTCGCCGGGGACGCCCTTGAGCGCGTGCGAACCGCGGCTTTCGAACGTAATCCCGGAACCGTTCACCAGGTCCTTGACCGTGCTGGACACGAGCACTTCACGTGCCTGCGCAAGGGCGGCGACCCGTGCCCCGATGTGGACGGCGATTCCGCCGATGTCGTCACCCCGCAGCTCGCACTCGCCGGTATGCAGGCCACTGCGAACGTCGATGCCTAGTTCCGGCATGTGTTCGGCGAGTGCCGTGGCGCACTGGACCGCGCGCGTCGGACCGTCGAACGTGGCCAGAAATCCATCGCCGGTGTGTTTGATCTCGCGGCCCTGAAAACGGGCGAGCTCGGCACGTGTGATCTCGTCGTGGCGCTCGAGCAGCTCGCGCCAGCGTCGGTCGCCGAGCTCGGCCGCCCGCCGCGTCGAGTCGACGATGTCGGTGAAGAGGACGGTGGCCAGGACCCGGTCCGGCGAGTGCGCGTGACGCTGCCCGGTGAGAAACTGTTCGACCTCGCCAGTGATCGACTCGATGTCGCCGACGGCCGGCCAGTGGTCGACCCCCTCGAGTTCGACGAGACGTGCGTTGGGCATTTCGGCGGCGATCTCGCGCGCGAATTCAACCGGTATCGCCTCGTCCTTGCGGTGCAACACGAGTGTGGGCACTCGCACGCAGCCGAGGATTCCCCGGACGTCGACCTGGGTAAGAACCGCGTCCAGGGTCAGTCGCGCCATTCTCGGGCTCATACCGGCCCGTTCGAACGCCCCGGTCGCTCTCCGATAGAGGGTGTTGTGTCTTAGGCTCGGTGCCACCCAATCGATCGAGCGTCCCTCACCCCAGTGGTCGATCGTCTCCCGGACGAACGCGATTCTCTCGATCCATTTCCTCCGGGCTGGCGAACCGTCGTCCTCGAGTGACCCGCACGCGTAGGACCCGAAAAGCACCAACGCCCGCACCCGGTCGGGATACGTTGCGGCGAACAGGATTCCGATCGGACCACCCTCTGAGTAGCCGAACAGGGCCGGGCGCTGGCTCCCTGCAGCGTCCAAAACGGCGCGCAGGTCGTCGGTTCGACTCTCAAGGGTGGGAACCGTGTCGCTGGGATCCGACAGGCCGGTGCCGCGCTTGTCGTAGAGGATCACACGTGCAAACGACGCGAGCTCGCTGACGAAGGTGGTCCATCCAGGGTCGTTCCACATCAAGTCGACATGCGAGATCCAACCCGGAACGATCACCAGATCCATCGGGCCGTCGCCGACGACCTGATAGGCGATCTCTCCCCCCGGGCCCTTCGCGTAATGCGTCTCCGGCTTACGGGCCATCGTTGCCAGTATCCCACCGGGGAAGGCGTGCTTTGCCAAAACTGACCGCCTGGCAAGCTGTCACGATGCAGACGATCGAAGCCGATTATCTGGTGGTCGGTGCGGGCGCCATGGGCATGGCGTTCGTCGACACCCTGATCACCGAAACGGGCGCGACCGTCGTGCTCGTCGACCGCAACGACCAGCCCGGCGGACATTGGATCAACGCGTACCCCTACGTCCGGCTGCATCAGCCGTCGGCGTACTACGGCGTGAACTCGCGGCCACTGGGCAGCGATTCGATCGATGCCAGCGGGTGGAACGAGGGCTTCTACGAGCTGGCCGGCGGCAGTGAAGTCTGCGCCTATTACGAAGCGGTGATGCGGCACCACCTGCTGCCGAGCGGCCGCGTCGCGTACTACCCCATGTGTGAATACCTGGGCGACAACCGCTTTCGAACGTTGGCCGGGGAGGTCTACCACGTCAAGGTCCGGCGCCGAGTCGTGGACGCCACCTATCTCAGCGTCGTCGCGCCCTCGATGCGACCCCCGCCATACGGGGTCGCCCCCGGCGTCGACTGCATCCCGCCCAACGGCCTGCCCAAGGAAGCCGTTCGCGACCGCTACGTCATCGTGGGTGGCGGCAAGACCTCCATGGACGCGTGTCTGTGGCTGCTGCGGCACGGGATCCCGCCCGAGCGGCTGACGTGGATCAAGCCGCGCGACTCCTGGCTGCTCGACCGCGCCTCGGTTCAACCCGGGCCGCAGTTCGCCAGACGCGTACTGGCCGACTTCTCCGCACAGTGGCGGGCGATCAACGCGGCCGATTCCGTCGACGACCTGTTCGCGCGGCTGGCTGAAAGAGGCTGTCTGCTGCGCATCGACGAGGCGGTGCAGCCATCGATGTACCGGTGCGCGATCGTGTCGCACGGAGAGCTCGAACGGTTGCGACTGATCGACGACGTCGTCCGGCTGGGCCACGTCGTCGCACTCGAGCC
>NZ_JAVRQA010000092.1:0-6697 GCF_032161845.1 Mycobacterium sp. | reverse complement strand
CGCTGCCACAGCGTGTAGTCGGCGTACTGCACCGGTAGTGGAACCCAGTCGGGAGCCAGCCCATTCGATCGGCTGGCATAGGCCAGCCCTAGGTCGGCCACCAGTGGCCGCAATGACCACCCGTCAGCGGCGATGTGGTGCACCACGACCACCAGCACGTGTTCGCCATCGCCCACGCGGAAGAGGCTGGCCCGCAACGGGATTTCTGCGGCCAGGTCGAATGCATGCCGCCCGGCCGCGCGGACGGTGCCGTCGAGCCGGTCCGTCGACCACTCCCCGGCGTCGGCCGTGTCCCAGCCGATGTCGACCCGATCGGCGGGAATGACCACCTGCCGGGGTGAGCCGTCCGTCGCCGCGAACACGGTGCGCAGGCTCTCGTGACGGCCCACCACGTCGGCCACTGCCGCGCGCAGCGCATCGGCATCGACCCGGCCGCGGAGCCGCAACGCCACCGCCATGTTGTAAACCGGTGACGGGCCCTGCAATTGGTCGATGAACCACAGTCTCTTCTGGGCGAAGGACAGCGGAAGCACGGCAGGCCGCTCGGCTGCGACCAACGGCTCCCGTCGGGCCGCGCCCTCGCCGATCCGTGGCGCCAACTGGGCAACGGTGGGCGCTTCGAACACCGTACGCACCGGAAGGTCGACGTCCAATGCGGCGTTGATCGCGGCGACCAGGCGCATCGTCGACAGCGAGTCGCCACCAAGGTCGAAGAACGAGTCGTCGACACCGACCCGGTCGACGTCGAGCAGCTGCGCATAGATGGTCGTCAGAATCTCTTCGACCGCGCCGGACGGGGCGCGGTAACGCGCAGCGTCCTGGTAGTCCGGCGCGGGCAGGGCGCGGGTGTCGAGCTTGCCGTTGACCGTCACCGGCAGCACGTCCACCCTGACCACCGCCGCAGGGACCATGTAGGCGGGCAGTCGCCGGGCGAGCGCCGCGCGCGTCGTCGCCGGGTCAGCGCGTCCGGTGACGTAGCCCACCAGGCGTTTGTCGCCTGGCCGATCCTCGCGGGTGATCACCACCGCTTGCTCGACGCCGTCCAGCGCGGCCAACGCCGACCGCACCTCACCGAGCTCGATGCGATACCCACGCACCTTGACCTGCTCGTCGGCGCGGCCCAGATAGCGCAACTGCCCGTCGGGACCCCATGACACCAGATCCCCGGTGCGATACATCCGTGTGCCAGGCGCCCCGAACGGGCAGGCCATGAAGCGCGCGGCGGTCAAAGACGTGCGCCGCCAATAGCCAACGCCGACACCGCGACCCGCCAGGTACAGCTCACCGACCACGCCAGCTGGCACCGGCCGCAACCACTCATCGAGGACGAAGAATGCCGCGCCTGCGGTTGGCGACCCGATCGGCGGGGCCCCGGAACCCGCCGTCAGCGGAGTGCTCTTGCAGGCCCACATCGTCGTCTCGGTCGGGCCGTAGACGTTGACCATCGTCCGGCCGGGTGCCCACCGATCCACCATCTCCGGCGGGCAGGGCTCGGCACCGATGATCAGTGCCGTCGATTCCAGACCGTCGGTGGACAACACCGCTGCAGCCGAGGGGGTTTGGGTGAGGACGGTGACCCGTTCGCTGACTAGAAGGGCATGGAAGTCGTCGGCGGACCGGGCCACCGCATCGGGCACCACCACCAGGCGCCCACCGTGCAGCAGCGCACCCCAGATCTCCCAGACCGAGAAGTCGAAGGCGTAGGAGTGGAACTGCGTCCACACCTGATCCGGCGTCAGGTCGACGCCGATCTCGAGGCCGTCGAACAACTGGGTGACGTTGTGCTGCGTGACCGCAACGCCCTTCGGCACGCCCGTGGTACCGGACGTGTAGATGATGTGCGCCAGATCGTCGGGTGCGGGTGCGGGTGGCGCAGTGCTGGGCTTGAGGTCGGCAGCGGGGTCACCGACGTCGACGACCGTGATGTCCAACCCGTCGAACCGGTGCGCCAGTGCGTCGGTGGTGACGGCGGCGATCGGCGCAGCGTCGGTGAGCATGAACTCGATGCGTGCCGACGGCAACGCCGGGTCGATCGGAAGGTAGGCCGCCCCGGACTTCAGCACCGCAAGGATGGCGACGATCGCCTCGGCGGATCGCGAGAACAGCAGCGCCACGGACTGGCCGGGACCGGCTCCACGATCGATCAGCAAGTGCGCCAACCGGTTCGCCGTCTCGTCGAGTTCGCGGTAGGTCAAGGAGCGGTCCCCGCACACCACGGCGACCGCAGCGGGGTCTCGGGCCACCTGCGCAGCGAACGACGAAGCCACCGACGCTTCGGGCGTCGGCCGGCTCAGCACGGCCCGATTGCCCCAGCGTTCCAGTCGCGCCTGCTCGACGTCGTCGAGCAGATCGACGGTGGACAGCCGTCGGCCCGGAGCTGCGGTGAGCCCCAGCAACACTCGCTGCAGCCGCCCGACGAGCGCCTCGACGCTGTCCGCATCGAATACGTCGGTGCGGAACTCCACCATCACGTCGAGTCCGGCGGGCTCGCCGCCTTCATCCCAGCGCTCGCCGAGCGAGAACGCCAGGTCCATCCGCGCGGTCTTGGTGTCCACCGGCAGGGGTGTGACCTGCAGATCGCCCAATGCCAACCCGGCGGCATCGCTTGCCTGCCAGGAGAAGTTCTGCCAGCCCAACAACACCTGGATCAACGGGTGATGGGTCAGGCTCCGGGTCGGGTTCAGCCGCTCGACGAGCATCTCGAAGGGCACGTCCTGATGCTCGTAGGCGGCCAGGCTGCGCCTGCGCACCTGGGCAAGCAGCTCGACGAACGTCGGATCACCGCCCAAGTCGACGCGCAGCACCAAGGTGTTGACGAAGAAGCCGACCAGGTCGTCCAGCGCGGCATCACGGCGGCCGGCGATCGGAAAGCCCACCGCCACATCAGAAGTCGAGCCAATCTTGGACAGCAGCGTGGCAAACGCGGCCTGGATCACCATGAAGCTGGTGGCATTGTGTTCCCGCGCCACGCGACGGACCTGTTGCTGCAACTCCACCGGCCACTGCACGGCGACCCGCGCACCTCGATGGTCGGCCACCGGCGGGTAGGGCCGATCGGTCGGAAGCTGCAGGTGTTCGGGCAGTCCGGCCAGGGCGTCCTTCCAGTAGACCAGCTGCGCGGCGATCGGGCTGCCGCTGTCGTCGAGTTCGCCAAACTGCGCGCGCTGCCACAGCGTGTAGTCGACATACTGCACCGGCAATGGCGCCCAGGCGGGCGGCCGCCCGACATACCGGCTGGCGTACGCCAGCCCGAGGTCACGCACCAACGGGGTGATCGACATGCCGTCGGCGGCGATGTGATGGACCACCGCCACCAGCACGTGTTCGCTGTCGGTCACCCGAAAGAGTCGGGCGTGGAACGGAATTCGGGCGGCTAGATCGAAGATGTGTCGTGCGGCCGCGCTGACGGCCTCATCCAGCCGGGCTGCTTGCCAGCCCCCGGCATCGGTTGTCTCCCATCCGATGTCGATACTCTCGGCGGGCACGACGACCTGCTGAGGAGACCCGTCGGGAGCGGCGAAGAGAGTGCGCAACGACTCGTGACGCACCACCACATCGGTGAGCGCCGCGTGGAGCGCGTCGACCTCGAGGCGTCCGCGCAGCCGCAAGGCGACCGCCATGTTGTAGATGGGTGATGGCCCCTGCAACTGTTCGAAGAACCACAACCGGCTCTGCGCGAACGACAATGGGACCACCGGCGGCCGCTCACCCGCCACCAGCGGCTCCAGCCGACGGGCGTCGCCGCCGATCCACGGCGCCAACTGGGCGACCGTCGGCGCCTCGAACAGGGCGCGTACCGAAAGGTCGACGTCCAAGCTGGTGTTGACGGCACCGACCAGTCGCATGGCGGACAGTGAGTCTCCGCCAAGGTCGAAGAAGGAGTCGTCGACTCCGACCCGTTGCAGGCCAAGAATCTGGGCGAAGACGTCGGCGAGAATCTCTTCGACCGCACCGGCCGGTGCCCGGTAACCGTCGCCGTCGGAGTGCTCGGGTGGGGGCAGGGCCTTGCGGTCGAGCTTGCCCGAGGAGGTCAATGGCATCTCCTCGAGCACCACGATGTGCGCGGGCACCATGTAGTCGGGCAACCACGTGCTGAGCCGTTGCCGGACCGCGCTGATCTTGGTGCTGCTATGGGGCTCGTTGGCGTGCACGGCGTGCTGATGGGCCGCCGTCGGCGGCAGGTAGAGGTCGGTCAGCGCCGGCGCGGGCCGCGGGGCTTCGACGGCCGTGACGAACGCGGCGTCCACGGTGCCCGGTTGCGCACCCCACGTGACGGCGACGTGGTAGCCGAGGGTTTCACCGACGCGGTGCAACTCGTCGGGGGTTGCCGCGAAGGTGTCAGCCGTCTCGGCGATTACGTCAGCCAGTGACTGCCCCGCCGCGAGGGCGTGCTCGAGCCGGACGTCGGTAGTCACCCCGGCGCGGGGGATGCCGGCGACCCGGACGGTGTCGGGGCGCTGCGCGTTCAGCCGACTTCGCAGCCCGGTGAGGTCGGTGCACTGGGCCCACGTCCAGGTGGGCACGACGGCCAACGAGCGCACCTGGGCCGGCGCCTTCACGATGACGACGTCGTAGCGGTAGCGGCTCAGCTCGTTGTCGGCCGATCCGCGTTTGACCTGAATGTCGAGTGCGGCCGCCGACGCGTGACCGGCTGCCCAGGTACTGAAGAACGCAGGCGACAACATCAACTCGGGCTCACCGAGCACCGCGTGGTGGACCCGCTGGCGAATCACGGCCACGTCGGTGGTGGCGGTCGCACCGGTGCGCGCCAGCGCGATCGCGGTCTGGAACGCGTTCTGCAGGTCGTGATTGCGGACGTCGCCGATGAACAGTGACCCGCCGGGGGCCAGCAGCTCCACCGCCTTGTCGATCACGTCGGTCAGATAGGCCGCGTTCGGAAAGTACTGGACCACCGAGTTCACGATGATGGTGTCGAAGTAGTCCCGCCGCAGTCCGTCGGTGACGTGGGCGGGTCGAGTCAGAAGTTCAACCCGGTCGCGCCACGGAATCTGCAACTCCTGCAACGACCGTGCGAGCGTGTCCACGACCGTCGCCGAGACGTCGGTGGCCACGTAGTGCTCGCACTGCGGGGCGATCTGTGACAGCACCAACCCGGTGCCCGCGCCGATCTCCAACACCCGCCGCGGCTGCAGGGCCATGATCCTGGCCACCGTGGCGGACCGCCACTCCTCCATCTCCTCGATGCGAATCGGGTCGCCCGTGTAGCTGCTGTTCCAGCCACGGAAGTCCATCCCGAAGCCGCGGGACTCGAGCTGCGCCCCATAGAGCTCGTCGTAGATGTTCTGCCACTCCCCGACGACCGTCGCGTCGTGCTGGGCGTCGCGGTTGGTGTTCGTGGCGTGCTCGAAGGTGAGGTAGGCGACCAGCTGGGAACCGGTGGTGCCGTGGTGCACGGTGGCCGCGGCCTGCCCGACCCCTGGGCACGCCAGCAGGGCGCTCTCGATCTCACCGAGTTCGATCCGCTGTCCGCGTAGCTTGATTTGGGTGTCGACGCGACCGAGATAGTCCAGCGCGCCATCGGAGTTCCACCGCGCCAGGTCGCCGGTGCGATACATCCGGGTGCTGAATTCGTCTTGTCCCGCAAGGGGATTGGCGACGAACCGTTCTGCGGTCAGCGTCGCTCGACCCACGTACCCGTGCGCCAACGCGCGTCCGGCGAGGTACAGCTCACCCATCACGCCGATGGGCGCCGGGTTCAGCTGTGCGTCGAGCACCAGCGTGCGCACTCCCGGAATCGGGGTGCCGATGTTCACCGGATGCATCGGCGACAGTGGCGCGCCGGTGGCCCAGATGGTGGCCTCGCTGGGACCGTAGGCGTTGAACATGTGCCGGCCAGGTGCCCACGCGTGCACCAACTCCTCGGGGCACGCCTCCCCACCGGTGATCAGCGTCGTCAGCCCATCGAGCCGCGCCCGATCCAGCGACGCCACCACCGTGGGGGTCAGCAGCGTCGCGCTGACCCTCTGTTCGGTCATCAGCGCAGTCAGTGCCTCACCGGCGTAGACGTCCGGGGGCGCCACGACCAACGCCGCCCCCGATCCCGTCGCCAGCAACATCTCGAACAGTGACGCGTCGAAGGTGGGCGCGGCCACCATCAACACCCGGGACAGTCCACCCAGCCCGTACGTCTTGCGTTGTGCCGCAGCCGCTCCCAGCAGGCCGGCGTGGCTGACCGCCACTCCCTTGGGCTCGCCCGTCGATCCCGACGTGAAGATGACGTAGGCGGTGTCACTCACCCCGAGGGCGGCGACCCGGTCACCATCGGTGATCGGCTCCGCACTGCGTCCGGACACGTCCAGACCGTCGATGCGGAACACGGGGCGTGGCCCTGCCCCTGCGACCGTATCGCTGCCGCAGGTCAAGACGCACCGGGCCACCACCGAATCAAGCACCGCGGCAATGCGTTCGACGGGGTGGGTGCGGTCCACCGGCACGTAGATGCCGCCTGCCTTGACCACCGCCCACCAGGCCACCACCAGTTCGGCACCCCGGTCCGTCGCCACGCCGACGGCGCACTCCGGACCGATCCCCTGCTCGATGAGCATCCGCGCCAACCGCGTGGACCATTCGTCGAGCTCGCGGTAGGAGAAGTTGCGAGCGCCGTCGACGACCGCCAACGCTTCGGGGTCTGCCGCGACCGCCTCGGCCAGCACCTGCGGCGCGATCCCGATCGGCG
>NZ_JAVRQA010000091.1:0-3913 GCF_032161845.1 Mycobacterium sp. | reverse complement strand
GTCGATCGGGTCGGTGGCCGTGCTTACGGCGACGGCCAGGATCGCGCTGACGCCCAACACCAGCGGCGCCACATCCTGGATGCTTGCGCCCACCCGCGAGAGTCGGCGGTGTCCGACTCGGTTGCGGTCATTCGAGATTCCCAGGGCGGTCATGATGCCGCCTCAACCTAGTAGCCTGACGGGCTCTTCGCACCCCATCCGCAGGAATCGCAAACAGCCTCAGCCGCTCCACTTTTCGTTGTGCGCCGAGTACCCGTTGCTTGCTAAGGAGGTGGCAAAATAGCCGAACCACGACGGCCGAACACGCTGATTCCTCGAGCCCCGATCACTACGGCGAGGGCGGTGAGTTCAGCGAACGCCGGGTTGCGGATTTCCTCCGGCAACGCCGCCGGATTCTCAACCCCACACGCCGGTCGCCACCAGGTACAGCCCGAGAATCGTTAGAGCCGCGGCCACCACCCTGAGGCGGCGGGCCCGCAACCATCCAGGTACTTGGTTCAGGAATGCCGACGTCTTGGCCGGCGCCAGCAGATAGCTGACGAGTGGGATTTCGGCGAAGGCGAACGAGATGACTGCGTACACCACCACCGCGGCCACCTGAGTTTCCGCGTCAGCCCGCGACGCAAGGATGACGCCGAGCGCTCCGATCAACTCGACGTGCGGACCTGGGCCCGCCCAGAGCCCTGCCACGAACGCCACCCAGAGCGACTCGTGCTGGAGCAATGCCCGCCCCCGCGCCGACATCCTCGACATCAACGTCGGCGCGGACGCCCGCGGACGCGGCGAATCCGGCAGCCCAGTGTGAGGCACCGGCATTCGCGTCCGCTGACGGACGACCAAGGCGACCGCGATCAGAAGCGCGAGCCCGCCGAGCATGACCTTGACGTGCGCTGCCCCAACGGAGCCTGCCGTGGATGCCGCGTCGCGGATGAACCTCTCGGTGGTCCCGCGCAGCAGGAAGACCGCACCGAGGCCGATGGCAAGGCTCGACGCGATGCCGCCGACGCAGAACACGAACAGGCTGGCGACGGGCCGGGACCGGGCCACCACGAAAACCGCCACCCCGACCCGAACTGGATCCCACATCGCCATGACGGCGAAGATCACCACCGGGGCCCACACCGCCGAAACCCTACCCGCCGAGTTGGGCCGCCGGAGGTCGGTGAGCTAGCCGATTATCTGCTGCCGCGGCGGGGCTGCCAGACCACCAACGCCGTGCTCTTCGGCACGACCGCCAGGTCACGACGCTGGTTGGCGCGCAGCCGCTCGACCTCGTCGGCCATCTCACTAATCCGCGAGCGCAGGGCTGCGACCTGGTTGGTCAATTCGATGATCCGCTTGATGCCAGCAAGATTCACGCCCTCGTCCTGGGACAGCCGCTGTACCTCGCGGAGCAGATCGACGTCGTGCTGGGAGTAGCGACGCCCGCCGCCCGAGCTGCGCTGCGGACTGACCAGGCCGAGCCGGTCGTACGTCCGCAACGTCTGCGCGTGCATCCCTGCGAGCTCGGCGGCCACCGAGATCAGAAAGGTGCGGGCCTCGTCACTGCTCCGCTTGCCTGCCATCACGCACCGGCCCATCCGGCCCGCGGGTCGAACCCGCTCGCCCGCTCGGCCTTGGCATAGGCCTCGAGCGCTTCGGCCGCCTCGCCGTCGACATTCGGCGGGACCGCGACCTTGACGGTGACCAGCAGGTCGCCGTGGCCACCCGCGCGCTTGGGTACCCCGCGGCCCCGGACCCGCAGGATTCGCCCGTCGGAGGTTCCCTTGGGTACCCGGACCCCGACCTTGCCTTCGAGCGTCGGCACCGAAAGGGTTGTGCCCAAAGCGAGTTCGTGGTAGCTGACGGGCACCGTCACGGTGAGATCGTCACCGCTGCGGCCGAACACCTTGTCGGGCCGAACGTGCACCGTCACGAACAGGTCACCCGATGGGGCGCCGCGTAACCCGGCCTCGCCCTGACCGGCGAGCCGGATGCGTTGACCGTCCTCGACGCCGGGTGGAATCCGCACGTTGATGGTGCGCGTGCGGGTGGTCACGCCGGTGCCGTGGCATTCGTCGCACGGCTCCTCGATGATCGAGCCACTCCCCCGGCATTCGGTGCAGGGCTCGGAGAACCCGAAGGCTCCCTGGTTGCGATTGATGACGCCCGCACCGTTGCAGTTGGGGCACACCTTGGGGCTGGTGCCCGGGCGGGCTCCGCTGCCATGGCAATTGGTGCACGGCGCCGGGCTGGTGAGCCGCAGCGGCATGGCAACGCCCTTGGTCGCCTCGAGGAACGAGAGTTCCGTCTCGGTCTCCAGGTCGTTGCCGCGGCGCGGACGGCTGGGCCGCGGCTGTTGGGCACCGCGACCGAACAGCCCACCGAAGAGGTCGCCGATGTTGGCCCCACCCGTTTGCGGGGCCGCGTCGAACAGGTCGCCGAGGTTGAATTCGGCACCGTCGCCGCCGAAGCCGCCGAAGTTGCCGCCGCCACCTCCACCGCTGAAGCGGCGACCGCCGCCATTGGCGAAGAGCCGACGGGTTTCGTCGTATTCCTTGCGCTTGGTCTTGTCCAAGAGCACGTCCTTGGCCTCGCCGACGGCCTTGAACCGCCGCTCGGCGTCGGGGTTGTTCGGGTTGCGGTCGGGATGAGTCTCGGCCAGCAGCTTTCGGGCGACCTTCTTGATCTCGTCCTCGGAGGCATCGGAGGAGACGCCGAGTTCTTTGTAGAAGTCCTTCTCAACCCATTCTCGCTGGACCATGCTGCGTCACCTCCTTGCCTTCCGCTCGTGCTCGACTATCGATCTGATTCTGGATTCTCGTCGCCGATTGGCGCGCTTTGCCCGCCCGAACCCTCGGTCGTGTCGGGTTCGTCGACCGAATCGACGACGCCGACCATCGCGTGCCTGAGCACCGGACCTTCCCCAAGGCGGTAGCCCTGGCGCATCACCGTTCCGATGACCGGGTTCGTCCCGTCGCCCTCGTGCTGCACGGCCTCGTGCAGTGACGGGTCGAACGGGTCGCCCTCGACGCCGTAGGCCACCAGTCCGATGGCCTGCAGTGCGCCGGTGAGCTTGTCGGCGACCGACTTCAGCGGACCGGACTCCAGGTCACCGTGGCGCCGGGCGCGCTCGAGATCGTCGAGCACGGGCAGCAACTGCGTGGCCGCGAAGGCCTTGCCCCGTTCGCTGGCAGCTTGTTCCTGTCGTACGGACCGCTTGCGGTAGTTGTCGTATTCCGCCTTGACGCGTTGCAGCGTCGCCTTGAGCTCGGCGGCCTCATCACTCCCTGGAGCCGCGCCCGCGTCCGCCGGATCCGGCGCCGGCCCACTGGGGGCCGACGCCGAAGAGGCGGTCTCACGGACTTCACCCGTTTCGGGATCGACGCGCCGTTTGTCGGTGATGGTCACCGGCTCGTGCGGATCGTTCTCCTGGGTCACTTGCGCTCCTGCTCGTCGTCCTCCACGACCTCCGCGTCGACCACGTTGTCATCGGCCTGGGAAGCGGAACCGCCGGCTCCGTCTCCTGCGCCCTGCTCGGCCTGAGTGGCCTCGTAGATCGCCTGGCCGAGAGCCTGGGACTCGACGCCCAGCTTCTCCATCGCGGACTTGATCGCGGCGATGTCGGTGCCCTCGAGCGCAGCCTTCGCCTCGGTGATCGCAGATTCGACCTTGGTCAGCGTCTCCTCGGGAACCTTGGAGCCGCCCTCGGCCTCACGCTGTTCCTTGACGAACTTCTCCGTCTGGTAGACCAGCGCCTCGGCATCGTTGCGGGCGGTGGCCTCCTCACGGCGCTTGCGGTCTTCGTCGGCGTGCGCCTCGGCGTCCTTGATCATCCGATCGATGTCCTCCTGGGAGAGGCCGGAGCCCTCCTGGATCTTGATCGTGTTCTCCTTGCCGGTGCCCTTGTCCTTGGCGGTGACGTGGACGATGC
>NZ_JAVRQA010000090.1:0-27185 GCF_032161845.1 Mycobacterium sp. | reverse complement strand
CTGGACCATCAGCAATCTCAAGACCAGCACGGATCAGATCCCCTACCCGGTCGCTGGCACGCTGTGGGAAGCCACCGCCACCGATCAGGCCATCGAGGGCAGCGCGACGCCGATCGTGTCGAACCTCAACGCCCGCGCCAAGAGTGGCGAGACCTACCGCGTGCTGTACGGCGTCGCGACGCCGCAGGGCGTGAACCCGGCGACGCTCGCCGAGGGCCAAAAGACCACGGGCAAGGTCTATTTCGACGTCGTCGGCCCCACTCCCGACAGCGTCGTCTACAACGCAGGCGGCCACGACCTTCTGGTGTGGGTGCAGCCGCCACCGCAGTTGCCCACGCAGCGTGGCGGAGGCAGCTACTCGTCGTCACCCGCATCGTCGGCATCGCCGACCGCGACGACCACGCCCGCAACGCCCGCAACGCCCGGAGCAGTCCCCGGCGCGCCGATCGGCGCCGAGGGCACCACCGCACCGGGAACCGCGCTGCCTGCGGGCAGCGCGGGCACCCCGATTCCGGCAGGTAGCCAGGGCACGCCGCTCGCACCGGGCAGCCAGGGCACCCCGGTACCCGCGGCCACCCCGGTCACGCCCGTCCCGGCAGGTACCGAGGGTTCGCCTCAGCCGGCCAGCGTCCAGGAGGGCACCGCGCCAACCGGCAGCCAGGGCACGCCGCTGCCCGCGAACACACCGGCGACCGCGGGCACTCCTGCGCCGGCGGCTCCCACGACGACCGTGATCGTGCCTCCCCCCGCCTGATCCAGCATCAGGAGTGGCTCGACCACCACACGTACAACTGGTCGAGATTGGGGCCGTCCTCGGCACCGTCGACCGAGGCGAGCAAGAGCTTGTCGCCATCGGTCCACGTCAGGGTCGGGATGCCAGCGCGGAATCCACAGACCAGCGTCCCACTTACCTGCTGAGGGGTGGCGTTGCGGCGCCATGCCCCTGGCGACTGAATGTTGCCGGGGCAGTTGACCACCTGGGTGTTGCCCACCACCGCCCCGAACGCGGAGTCGAGCGCCGTCTCGTCTGTGAACACGGTGAACGTCGACGCCGGTGGCCCACCCGCATCGGAGTTCCTGGTGCAGCTGAACTTGGCGACGGCGGCCTGGGGTACGTCCGCGGGCGTGCACGCGTCGGATGAATAACCCGGCGGCAATGCTCCGCGAAGCCGTTGCTGTGCTTGAGAATTCACCGGCGGTGCCGTGGACGACGGTGCCGTGGCGATCGATGAATCGGATCGATCCGAGGACGGCCACATCAGCCACGCCGCGAGAACGGCCATGATCACCGCCGCCGCGGCGGCTGCTGCGACGGGAGCTACGGGAAAGGACTTGGGCCTGGCCGTCACCGCCCGGGGATCGACCGTCAGCGGTTCGGTGTACAGGTTCGCGAAGGCATCTCCCACCGGTGGTTGGCCGTAGTTCGGTGGTGCGACCGCCGATCCCGGCCCCATCGCCGTGATCTTCTCGGTCAGCGCGCGGGCGAAGTCCGAGCAACGGGCGAAACGACTTTCGGGTCGCTTGGCCAGCGCGATGGTCAGCACCGGATCGAGCGCCGCCAGCTCCGGTCGCTTCGCAGCCAGCGAAGGCGGCTTCGAGTTGAGGTGATCGTTGATCACCTCCGTGGGGTCCGAGCTGGGAAACAGCGGCTCGCCGGTCAGAAGGTGATAGGCCGTCGCGGCGAGCGCGTACTGGTCGGCGCGGACACCGACCTCTTCTCCGGTCAGCTGCTCGGGCGCACAGTAGGCGACCGTACCGATGGCGGTCGCCGTGCCGTCGTCGACGTCGTTGACATCGCGGGCTATTCCGAAGTCGGTCAACAGGATTCGCTGCTCGCCGTCGTCGTCGAGGTGGGTCAGCATGATGTTGGCGGGCTTGACGTCGCGATGCAGCAGACCCCGCTTGTGAGCGCTGTCGAGCGCGCTGGCGACCGCAGTGACGATGCGGGCGACCTCGTCGGCAGGCATCCCGGCCGGATGGCGTTCGGCAACGAGTCGGGCGGCGTCGAGTCCGTCGACGTAGTCCATCGAAATCCACAACTGGCCGTCGGCCTCGCCACGGTCGTGAACACCGACGATGTTGGGGTGCCAGAGGGTCGACGCGAGATCGGCTTCCCGATTGAAGCGGGCGCGGTACTCGGTATCGACCGACCAGGCGGACGGGAGCAACTTCAACGCGTCACGGCGCGGAAGTCGAGGATGCTGAGCTAGATACACCCTGCCCATGCCTCCGGAGCCCAGCAGACCGATGATCTGGTACCCGGCGAAGATCTGGCCGCCGGCCAATTCATCGTCGGGCAGGGCCGGGGGCGACGGCCACTCATCCGGCGGCAGCGGCGAACTCATGCCCGTACCTCCGAGTCCTCTGTGTCACTGCCCCATGCCCGCGGCGATGCCAACGCGTCAGTTATGAGGGTAGTGCGCGTGGGGACGCCGGTGTGTCGAGCCGGGTTACATCCGGCGTTCGAGATCGTCACCATCTGCGCGATGCGGCGGTGCGACGGGCGCCGGACCTGCGCCGTGGGGCGCGGCGCCGGAAGCGGCGGAGTCGAGCGGCGTTCGGCCGTCCCTGGCTTCCTCCTCCCTGGCCTCGCGGTCGCTCTGCTCGGACTGCTGATCCTGGCCCGGCGCGGAGGCGTCATCACGGGCCTGTTGCGGCGGCGCGCCCGCGCCACCCGAACCCTGGCCCGCCGATGGCTGACCGCCTGCGGGCTGGCCACCAGCCGGTGAGCCGCCGCCCTGCGAGCCGCCGGATTGCGAAACGCCGCCGCTCGGGGAACCGCCACCGCCCTTGCCTTGCATCGCCTGCTGAATCATCGAGCCGAACTGGCCCGCCTGCTGACCGGCCTGCTGGGCGGGACCTCCGGCCTGCTGAGCCATCTGGCCGAGTTGCCCCAACATCTGGCCGAATTGGCCGACCGACTGACCGCCTTGATCATCGGCGTTCTCGTACGCAGATTGGGCGGAACCCAACTTGCCGGAGAACATGGTCTCCTTGGCCTGCAGGGCGGCGACGCTCGCCGCCATCGGGGCCGTCAACGTCGGGAGCACCGCGGAGATCGTCATGCTCATCGCATCCTCGCCGGGCGGGAGCATCGGGATCTCGGGCATCTCGACACTGGCGGGATCCCAGTTCAACGCGCCCGGTGTGTGCATCGGGTCCAGTGACATCAGCAAGCACCTTCCATGAACTCACCAGTCATCGTCGACCTCTTCATCCCCATAGTCGAGGGGCGCAGGAGCCGCCAACGATGCACCGGTACCGCCACTCTCGCCGCGCTGGCCCATCATGCCCATGCCGCCGCCGCCCATGCCCGCGCCGCCGGCACTCACGGGTGCCAGCCCGCCGACGGCCGCGCTGCCAGCACCTGCCGGGCGCACCGCCACGTCGCCGGAGCTGCCGACCAGGCTGGCCAACGCCGGTGACTGCGGCGAAAGTCCACCGGACCCCGGCAGCGACGCCGCCTTCACCATGCCCCCGCCTGCGCCGGCACCCGCCCCACCGGCCAGTGGGTGATTGGAGAACGACGAGAACGGCATCGCCGCTCCACTGGAGCCGCCCTTGCCGCCCGCCGACATCAACTGCTGCAACGGTTGCATGATCTGCTGGAGGGGCTGCATGAGCTGCTGAGGTGCCTGGGTCAACATGCCACCGATCTGTTGCGGTAGCTGCATCGCCATCTGGCCCATTTGCATCATCATCTGCATCGCCTGATCCGAACCCTTGCCCGCCGCCTGCGAGGCCTGAGCCGCGCCTGGAGGGGCACCCGGGTTGGGGATGTTGGGCGGGACGCCGAGACCCGACGCCAGCTCGGCCGAGTTGGCGTTCACCATCGCGATGTTCTGGGAAAGGCCCATCTTGATGCGGCTCTGCACCAGCTCCTGAGCGTTGCCGAAGGGCATGCTCGAAAGGACTTCGCACTCCTGCTGCACTTCGAGTGCAGTCGCGTTCACCAGGACCTTCGTCTTGGCGACGGTGGCCTCCATGCTGCGCAACTTGAGGGCGATGGCAGCGGCCTGAGCAGCATTGGCCTCGTGGCCCGCAATGATCGTGGTGGCCTCGCCACCGGCAGCCAACGCTCCGGTGCCCTTCCACTGATCGGCCATCTGCATCAGCTGGCCCTGCTGTTGAGGCACCACCGAACCGCTCAGCTTGGCCGCCAGCGCCTCGTACGACGCCGCCGCCGCGGACAAGGCCTCCTCATCGACATTCGGCCAGCCCGGTCCCATCACGGTCTGCGAACCGAACGGGCTGCTGTCGGGTGGAACACCCATCACGCCCCCTTCCCAGCGTTTTGCCACGTGGGTCGAGATTACCGCCGCTGCGAGGTGTCGGTGCGCACAACTATCCCAAGCACGACTATCCCAGGATGAGGCCCGACGTCGGCACACCGGTACCTGCGGTGACGAGGACGTGCTCGACGTCCGGTACCGGATTCACCGAGGTGCCCCGCAACTGCCGGACCCCCTCGGCGATGCCGTTCATGCCGTGAATGTAGGCCTCACCCAGCTGGCCGCCGTGAGTGTTGATGGGCAGCCGCCCACCGATCTCGATGGCGCCGTCGGCGATGAAGTCCTTCGCCTCGCCCCAACCGCAGAACCCCAACTCCTCCAACTGGATCAGCGTGAACGGGGTGAAGTGGTCGTAGAGGACCGCCGTCTGGATGTCGGTCGGCTTGAGGCCGGACTGCGCCCACATCTGCCTGCCGACCAGACCCATCTCCGGCAGGCCGTCGAGTTCCGGCCGGTAGTAGCTGACCATCGAATACTGGTCCGGGCTGGCGCCCTGCGCCGCGGCTTCGATGACGGCGGGCCGGTTCTTCAAGTCCTTGGCCCGCTCGGCCGACACGATCACCAGTGCCACCCCGCCGTCGGTCTCCTGGCAGCAATCGAGCAGGCGAAGCGGTTCGGCGATCCATCGCGACGCCTGATGCTCCTCGATGGTGATCGGCTTCTCGTAGAAGTACGCCTTCGGATTCTTGGCGGCATGCTTGCGGTCGGCGACCGAGATCGCACCGAAGTCCTTGCTCGTCGCCCCCGACAGATGCATGTACCGCTTGGCGATCATCGCGACTTGAGCTGCGGGAGTGGACAACCCGTGGGGATAGGAGAACGAGTTGTCGACTCCGGTCGAGTCGGCGTTCTCCACCAGCCGCATCTGCACCTGACCGAATCGCATACCGGAACGTTCGTTGAACGCCCGGTAGGCCACGACGCAGTCGGCGATGCCGGTGGCGACGGCCATCGCCGCCTGCTGCACGGTGGCGCAGGCGGCACCGCCGCCGTGGTGGATCTTCGAGAAGAACTTGAGGTCGCCGATGCCCGTGGCCCGCGCAACGGCGACCTCGGTGTTGGAGTCCATCGGGAGCGTCGTCATCCCGTCGACGTCGGCCGGTGTCAGACCCGCGTCGTCGAGCGCATCGAGGACGGCCTCGGCGGCAAGGCGCAGCTCGCTGCGGCCGGAGTTCTTCGAGAAGTCGGTGGCGCCGATCCCGACGATCGCCGCCTTGCCCGACAGGTCACCCGGCATCAGGCCGCACCTCCCATGGTGAGCGTGGCATTCGCGATCACATGATCGCCAAGGCTGTTGCTGCCCACGATCTTCAGCGTGATGAGGCCGTCTTCGACACCGGTCACCTCACCGTTGAACGTCACGGTGTCATAGGCGTACCAGGGCACGCCGAGGCGCAGTCCGATCGACTTGATCATCACCTGCGGGCCCGCCCAGTCGGTGATGAAGCGCTGCACCAGACCGGTGTCGGTGAGGATGTTGACGAAGATGTCCTTGGACCCCTTCGCGTGCGCCTTGTCCCGATCGTGATGGACGTCCTGGTAGTCGCGAGTCGCGATGGCGGTCGAGACGATGAACGTCGGGTCGCCGAACAGTTCGAGGGCGGGCAGCTTGGCGCCCACTTGGATTTCCGGAGCCGCCCCGGCGGCGACATTGGATTGGGCCGCGCTCATGCGTCGGGCTCCCATGCGTAGTTGGTCCATGCCGGTCCGACGTCGTTGGCCGGGAAGTCGATGTACATGGCGCGCACCGGCATTCCGATCTTCACCGTTGCCGGGTCGGTGTTGCGCAGCTCTCCGAGCATCCGCACGCCCTCTTCGAGTTCGACGAGGGCGATGACGAACGGCAGCGTGCGGCCGGGCACCTTGGGCGCATGGTGCACGACGAAGCTGAACACCGTGCCGTTGCCGGATGCGACGACGTAGTCGGTCTCTCGATCCTTGTCGAGCCACAGCGCGGGCACCGGTGGGTGTTGGAGGGTGCCATCGGCCCGCTTCTGGATGCGCAGTTCGTGGGCCGCGACGCCGTCCCAGAAGAACTTGGTGTCCTTCGACGACGCTGGCCGCATCGCCGAGTCGGCATCCAGATCGTCGGGGACCGATGACGCCGAAGGTTGGGCGTCCTGCTTGTCCCGGGGAATGAACTTCATGATGCGCCAGTTCATTTCGGCGACGTCTTCGTCACCGACCTGCCAGGTGATCTTCTGATTGATGAAGAAGCTCTCACCCAGGGCGGTCTGCTTCGGGCCGACCACGTCGGTCAACTCGGCCGCGACGCTGACCTCCTCGCCGGGACGAAGGTAGCGGTGATAGGTCTGCTCGCAGTTCGTCGCGACCACGCCGACATAGCCTGCGTCGTCGAACAATTCGATGACCTTGCCCAATGGATCGTCATCCGGGCGGACGCCGCCCAGACCCATCATCGTCCAGACCTGGATCATGGCGGGCGGTGCGACGACACCGGGATGACCGGCCGCCTGGGCGGCTGCCTCGTCGACGTAGATCGGGTTCTTGTCACCGATGGCGTCGGTCCAATGGTCGATCATGGGCTGGTTGACCGGATGGCGACCGACCCGCGGCTTGCTGCGGCCCTCCGCCTTGACCCGCTCGGCCGCCGCCTGAATGTCGTCCGTGTTCGTCATGATTCTCTGTTCTTCGCGCAAGCGCTCATCATCGGGGAACCCTCGGAACCTTGAGCCCCGCTGCCGCGATCATCTCGCGCATCACCTCGTTGACACCGCCACCGAAGGTGATGACCAAATTGCGCTTGGTCTGACTGTCGAGCCACTCCAACAGCTCCGCCGTCTCCGGGTCCGCCGGATTGCCATGTGCTCCAACGATTTCCTCGGCGAGTCGGCCCGCATACTGGATGCGCTCAGTGCCGAACACCTTGGTCGCGGCCGCGTCGGCGACGTCGATGTTCTCCCCCGACGCCGCGACCTGCCAGTTGAGCAACTCGTTGATGCGCCACATGGCCTTGAGCTCACCGAGCGAGCGCTTCACGTCGTCGTGGTCGAGCGGCGTGTCTCCGTTGCTGCCCGGCTTGGACGCCCACGCGTGGATGCGGTCGTACAGCGACGCGACCCGGCCTGCGGGCCCGAGCATCACCCGCTCGTTGTTCAGCTGGGTGGTGATCAGTCGCCAGCCGGCGTTCTCCTCGCCGACGAGCATGTCGGCGGGCACCCGCACGTCGTTGTAGTACGTGGCGTTGGTGTGGTGCGCACCGTCGGACAGGATCATCGGCGTCCACGAGTAGCCGGGATCCGACGTGTCGACGATCAGGATCGAAATGCCCTTGTGCTTGACCGCTTCCGGGTCGGTACGGCACGCGAGCCAGACGTAGTCCGCGTCGTGTCCGCCGGTGGTGAAGACCTTCTGGCCGTTGACGACGTACTCGTCGCCGTGGCGCACCGCCGAGGTGCGCAACGACGCGAGGTCGGTACCCGCCTCCGGCTCGGTGTAGCCGATGGCGAAGTGCACTTCACCGGCCAGGATGCCAGGCAGGAACTTCTTCTTCTGCGCATCCGTGCCGTACTGCTGCAGGGTCGGTCCAACCGTCTGCAGGGTCACGGCGGGCAGAGGCACGTCGGCCCGCTGCGCCTCGTTGACGAAGATCGACTGCTCGATGGGCCCGTAGCCGTGGCCGCCGTACTCCTTCGGCCAGCCGACCCCAAGTTTGCCGTCCGAACCCATCCGCTTGATGATCGTCCGGTAGGCCTCGTTGTGCCTGTCGGACTCCATCGCCTTGGCTTCCTCGGGCGAGATCAGGTTCGAGAAGTACTGCCGCAGTTCGGCTTGCAGCTGCTTCTGCTCGGGCGTCAGTTCGATGTACATTACGCTCCCGCCATCGTCGAGGCCCCGAGAAGATCCAGCCGCCGTGACGGACCACCCAGCAGTCGGGTCAGGTCCTTGATCGTCGAGTAGTACCCGTCCATCGGGTAGGCAATGTCCATGCCCATCCCACCGTGCAGATGGTGACAGAGCTGCATCACCGGCGGCGCCTGCGACGTCACCCAGTAGCCGAGCACGTCGAGGTCCTCGGCGGCGTCCCGCCCCTCGGCGAGCCGCCACACCACCGACGTCGACGCGAGCGTGATCGTGCGCGAGGCGATGTAGATCTCGGCGAGTTGCGCCGCCACCGTCTGGAACGTCGACAGCGGCTTGCCGAACTGCTTACGGGTGGCGACGTAGTCGGCGGTCAGCCGCAGGGCACCGGCCACCAGTCCGGCCGCGTAGGCCCCCGTCCCCGCCAGCGCCAACTGGTTGACCCGATGCACCGCGTCGGCGCCACCGAGTACGTCGGCGTCGGCCACCGCGACGTCAGCGAAGGTGACGACGTATTCGTCGGAGTGATTCGCCGTCGGCGTCTTGGTCAACGTCACGCCATCGGCCTTGGGTGACACCACTGCGACACCGTCGTCGGTGCTGACGATGAGCCACTCCGCTCGTTCGGCATGGGGGACACCGATTTTGGTGCCGGTGAGTTTGCCGCCGGAGAGCCGGGTGGTGGGCCGCTCGGGCAGTGCGTTGCCGGGTTCGTTGAGCGCCGCGGTCAGCACGCCACCCTTGGCCACGCTGGCGAGAAATCGGTCCTGCTGCGCATCAGACGCCAGGTCCAGCAACGGGATCAGGCCGAGCCCGAGCGTGGCGTAGGCGGGACTGATGTTGCCGAACCTACCGATCTCGGTCAACGCCGAAGTGATCTCTGGCAGGCCGAGTCCGTCCCCACCGAGTCGCTCCGGCAGGCCGAACGCGACGACCCCTCCGTCGACGAGCGCTTCCCAGCTGTTCTCTCGTCCTAACGCCGACGTCACCACGTCGGCGACGGCCTGCTGTCCTTCGTCAGGACTGAAGTCCACCCGAATCCTCCTTGATTTTGGGAAGTTTGAGAGCTAGTGCGCAGCGCCGGTGTAGTCGACCTGCCAGTGCTTGATGCCGTTGAGCCATCCCGACCGTAGCCGCTCCGGTTCACCAACGGCCTTGATGTTGGGCATGTGATCGGCAACGGCATTGAAGATCAGGTTGATCGTCATCCGGGCCAGGTTGGCGCCGATGCAGAAGTGGGCACCCGTGCCGCCGAAGCCGACGTGCGGGTTCGGGTCGCGCAGGATGTCGAACGAGTGGGGATCGGTGAACACGTCCTCGTCGAAGTTGGCCGAGCGGTAGGACATCACCAGCCGCTGACCCTTCTTGATCTGCACACCGGCCAGTTCGGTGTCTTCGTTGGCGGTGCGCTGGAACGCCGACACCGGGGTGGCCCAACGGATGATCTCGTCGGCGGTGGTGGACGGACGCTCCTTCTTGAAGAGCTCCCACTGATCGGGGTTGTTCGCCAGCGCGATCATGCCGTGCGTGATCGAGTTGCGGGTGGTCTCGTTGCCCGCGACGGCGAGCATGATCACGAAGAAGCCGAACTCGTCGTCGGAGAGTTTCTCCCCGTCGATGTCGGCCTGGATGAGCGTCGTGACGATGTCATCGGTCGGGTTCTTGCCCCGCTCGTCGGCCATCGCCATCGCGTACATGATGAGTTCCATCGACGACTGCGCCGGATCGACGTCGGCGAATTCGGGGTCCTCGCCGCCGGTCATCTCATTCGACCAGCGGAACAGCTTGTCGCGATCGTCCTGAGGAACGCCGAGCAGCCCGGCGATGGCTTGCAGCGGCAGCTCGCAGCTGACCTGCTCGACGAAGTCGCCGGAGCCCTCCGAAGCAGCCGTCTTGGCGATGCTCTGCGCGCGCTGAGCCAGCTCCTCCTCCAAGCGACCGATGGCTCGCGGGGTGAACCCACGCGAGATGATCTTGCGCAGCCGGGTGTGGTGCGGCGCGTCCATGTTGAGCATGACGCTGCGCTGCAACTCGACGTTCTCGCGGGTCATCTCCTTGGGCCAGGTGGGGATGGCGCCGTTCTGCCAGCTGGAGAAGACGTCGCTTCGACGCGAGACCTCCTTCACGTCGGCATGCTTGGTGACGAGCCAGTACCCGTGGTCCTCGAACCCGCCGGCGCCGCCGGGGATGTCGACCCAGTGGATCGGCTCTGACTTACGGAGCTCTGCCAATTCTCCGACGGGCAGGGCGACGAGGTTGACGTCCGGATCGAGGAAGTCGAAATCCGAGGGAATATCGAGGGGTGCCATGCATGCGCTCCTAATTGCAACGTGTTCTAGTGCCAGTAAAACATGGCTTCACTGCAGATCAAAGGCGCGGCCGCATCGCAGCTTGTCAGAGTAATGAAACGTGTTCTAGCCTGACGGAATGGGTAACCCTGTCATCGTCGAAGCCACCCGCAGCCCCATCGGCAAGCGCAACGGTTGGCTGTCCGGCCTGCACGCCACGGAACTGCTGGGCGCAGTTCAGAAGGCCCTCGTCGAGAAAGCCGGCATCGACGCAGGCGACGTCGAGCAGCTCATCGGCGGGTGCGTCACGCAGTTCGGCGAGCAGTCGAACAACATCACCCGCGTCGGCTGGCTCACCGCCGGATTGCCCGAACACGTCGGCGCGACGACGGTCGACTGCCAGTGCGGCAGCGCGCAGCAGGCCAACCATCTCGTCCATGGACTCATCGCGGGCGGCGCCATCGACATCGGCATTGCCTGCGGCATCGAGGCCATGAGCCGGGTCGGCCTTGGCGCCAACGCGGGACCCGACCGCTCGGTCATCCGGGCCTCGTCGTGGGACATCGACATGCCCGATCAGTTCACCGCCGCAGAACGGATCGCGAAGCGGCGCGGCATCACCCGCGAGCAGATCGACCAGTTCGGCTTCGACTCGCAGCGCAAGGCGGCCCAGGCTTGGGCTGAGGGCCGGTTCGATCGCGAGATCTCACCGATCGATGCGCCGGTGCTGGACGAGAACAAACGTCCGACGTCCGAGTGGGCACTCGTCACCCGCGACCAAGGCCTGCGTGATACCACCTTGGAGGGCCTGGCACAGCTGAAGCCGGTGATGGAAGGCGCGATTCACACCGCGGGCACCTCGTCGCAGATCTCCGACGGCGCCGCAGCGGTGCTGTGGATGGACGAAGACGTCGCAAAGGCGCACGGACTGAAACCCCGCGCTCGCATCGTCAGCCAGGCCAACGTCGGCTCAGAGGCGTACTACCACCTCGACGGGCCGGTGCAGTCGACGGCCAAGGTGCTGGAGAAGGCCGGAATGAAGATCGGCGACATCGACGTCGTCGAGATCAACGAGGCCTTTGCCTCGGTCGTGCTGTCCTGGGCACGGGTGCACGAGCCGGACATGGACCGCGTCAACGTCAACGGCGGGGCCATCGCGCTCGGACACCCGGTGGGCAGCACCGGAGCCCGGCTCATCACCACCGCGTTGCACGAACTGGAGCGCAGCGACAAGAGCACCGCCCTGATCACGATGTGTGCCGGGGGGGCCCTGTCGACCGGCACCATCATCGAGCGCATCTAGTGGCTCCGGAGGGCAGGAGCGAAGCGACGGGGGAATCAGGTTCAGCCCCGCGGACGGTCTCCGACAGCGAGCGCATCGCGGCCGCCCAGGCCTACATCGATGCGTTGGCCAGCCATGATGCGAGTGCGGTGCCGTTCGCTCCGGGGTGCACCCGCGTCGAAGTCGGGCTGAAGACGGGATTCTCGGGAAATCACCTGCGGCGCAGCCTGACCGGCGGACTGCAGTACCGCGTCATCCGCGCGACGACGCACCCGGAGTTCACCGTCGACGGTGATCACATCCGGGCCAGGTTCGACCTGGAGACCAAGCCGTCCCTGGCGGGTCGACGGGTCGGTGCGCACATCGACGAGACCTTCCTGATTCCCACTTCAGACGGCTTGATCCACCACATCAAGGCTGACATCCGTCCGTTCCTGCTCAAGGGTTAGGTTTCTCCCATGGCAGGCAACAGACCCAAGTACATGGACACCGCCTTCGGCGACTTCGCCGTCAAGTGGATGTCACGCATCAACACGTTCATGTACCGACGCAGTGACGGCAAGGGGCTCGGCGGCAACTTCCAGGGCATTCCCGTCGCCATTCTGACCACCACGGGCCGCAAGTCCGGGGAGCCCCGCGACAGCCCGCTGTACTTCCACCGCGATGGCGACAAGGTGATCGTCGCGGCGTCAAGGGGCGGCAGCGACAAGCATCCGATGTGGTACCTCAACCTCAAGGCCGACCCCAAGGTCACCGTCCAGATCAAGGACGAGAAGTTGAGCCTCACCGCACGCGAGGCGACCGAGGCCGAGCGGGACCTCTACTGGCCCAAGCTCGTCGCGATGTACCCCGGCTACGAGGACTATCAGTCCTGGACCGAGCGCAAGATACCGCTAGTGGTGTGCGAGCCGTAGGCGTCGCTGCACGCAGCGGATGAAAGCGTAACCAGCACGTCAATTTGGTGAAGACTTCATTGCCATCGCAAGGTCTCCAGAATTAGCTGATTCTTCCTGGATCCTTCTTGACGGCGTGGGGTCATAATGCTGTACATGGTCGTACTTTCGATCCTGCAGTGCTCGAAGCATCGGTCCGTGGGGGCACAGGAACTGGGCATCGGACGGTTGCTGCACGAGCCGGCGACGCGCGGGCCAGATGCGGTCGTTCTGATTGCTGGCGCTCTCGACCTGGGACATCTCGAACTGCTCTAGCCGGGGGGACCGACGATGGTGCAGCTTTCAACAGCGGAGTGGATCGCGAACGACTCCGTGCCGATCCTCGAACTCACCATCGGAGGCTTGCTACGCGAGACGGCAGCGCGCGCACCCGATGCCGTCGCCCTAGTGACCGGCATGCCCGAGGCCGCCGACCGACGCCGGTGGACGTACGCCGAACTTCTTGAGGAGGCCGAACTTGCAGCGCGCGCGCTACTCGGACGGTTCGTCCCCGGTGATCGTGTCGCATTGTGGGCCAACAACATTCCCGAATGGGTGTTCCTCGAACTTGCGGCCGGGCTGGCTGGGATCACGCTTGTCACCGTCAACCCCGTTCTGCGCGCGGACGAAGTCGCGTACGTGCTGGGTCATTCGCGGTCGGATGGCATCTTCTACGTGCCTGATTTTCAAGGCCTGCGCATGGCCCCGATTCTCGCGGAGATCGAGGGTGAACTGCCCCAACTGCGCGAGAAGGTCTCCTTCGCTGACTGGGAAGCGTTCTGCGCCAGCGGTTCGTCAACTCAGGCCCTGCCCGACGTCGATCCAGGTTCGGCCGCACAGATCCTCTATACCTCCGGCACCACCGGACGACCAAAGGGTGCAGTCCTCCATCACCGTGGCGTCGTCAACAGTGCGCGCATATATGTCGATGCGCTCGGCCTGCAACCCGGCACGGTTCAGATGTGTGGCATGCCGTTGTTCCACATCGTCGGATGCGGTCTCACGGTCCTCGGCACGATCGCAAATGCGGGGACTCTCGTCGTGCTGCCGTACTTCGACCCGGGCCTACTGGTCCAGCTCATCGAAGAGGAGCGCGGGGAGTGCTTCTTCGGCGTTCCAACCATGCTGATCGCCTGTCTCGAGCATCCCCGGCTAGTTGATTCGGATGTGTCTTCGGTGAAGGTCGTCGTTGCGGCAGGCGCCCCCGTCTTGCCTGCCCTGGTGTCGCGCGTCGAAGACGCCTTCGATGCGCGGCTCTGTATTGGCTTCGGTCAGACGGAGACGTCGGGATGCGTTACTCAGGTCGTGCCCGACGACAAGCCGGAAGATCGATACAACACCATAGGCAGAGCGGTGGCTCAGACCGACATGAAGGTGATCGACCCCGAGACGGGCGAAACTGTTGCCCCCGATGTCGATGGGGAGCTTTGCACCCGTGGTTATTTCGTGATGGCGGGCTATTTCGACAACCCGGACGCCACGGCTAAGGCGATCGACGACGATGGCTGGCTGCACACCGGTGACCTGGCCGCGATGGACAGCCGTGGCTACTGCCGAATCACCGGCCGACTCAAGGACATGATCATCCGCGGTGGCGAGAACATCTATCCCCGCGAAATCGAGCAGGTGCTGTTCGGGCATGACGATGTCGCCGACGTGGCGGTGGTAGGCGTCCCCGATCCGACGTGGGGCGAACAGGTAGCCGCGTTCATCAGACCCGCTGACGGACGCACGCCGGATCCCGACCAACTTCGCACGTACTGCCTCGAACGGTTGACGCCTCACAAGGTGCCGCTTCATTGGCTCGTAGTCGACGTGTTTCCCACGACTCCGTCGGGCAAGGTTCAGAAGTTCCTACTGCGTGACGGGTTCGCAGCCAGCGCGCCCGCCCCGGACGTCGGCGCCGAAGATCAAGCGAAGTCGTTGAGCGCGTTGCGACGCGGTGGTGCCGTTCAGCCGGTGGCCGAGGCGGTCCGGCTCGCGGTGCAGGCGACGCTGGCATGTCGCCCCGATGAGCTGAACGGCGGTGTGCGCTTCACCGACATGGGTGGTGATTCGCTATCCGCGTTGAAGATCTCGGCACTTCTGGAAGAGGTCTTCGACACCGCGGTACCGGTAGGCGTGGTCCTCGACCCAACCAACGACTTGGATCGGCTGGCCAATTACATTGAGCTGAAGCGCAATAATGGACAGGGTCGGCCGACGTTCGCATCGGTACACGGCGAGAACACCTCAGAGGTGCGCGCGCGCGATCTCACGCTGGATAAGTTCATCGACCCCAAGACGCTGGCCGACGCGACTGAACTGGCGCGTCCAAGTGGAGCTCCTACGACGGTCTTGTTGACCGGTGCGACCGGATATCTCGGTCGGTTCCTTTGTATGGAATGGCTACAGCGCCTGAGCCAATCCGGCGGGAAGCTGATCTGCATCGCCAGGGGACGCGATGCTGGCGCAGCAAGAGCACGGATCGCGGCTGCCTTCGACAGGGGCGACGCCGAGCTGACGCGTGAATTTCACGCGCTGGCCGCGGATCACTTGGAGGTGGTGGCCGGTGACGTCGACGAGCCGCAGATGGGCTTGGACGCGGCCACCTGGAGTCGATTGGCCGACGATGCCGACGTGATCGTCCACTGTGCGGCGCTCGTCAACCACGTGCTTCCCTACAGCCAGATGTTCGGCCCCAACGTGGTGGGCACTGCGGAGCTCATTCGCTTGGCTTTGACCTCGACGCTCAAGCCGTTCAACTATGTCTCCACGGTTGCGGTGGCCTTCGACGGCGATCGCGGCCTCGGCGAGGATGTCGACATTCGCACGGCAAGCGCGGTGCGAAGGGTCGACGACACGTACGCCAATGGCTACTCGAACAGCAAGTGGGCCAGCGAGGTGCTATTACGGGAAGCCAATGACCTCTGCGGTCTGCCGGGCGCAGTTTTCCGCTGCGACATGATCCTGGCTCACAGCCGCTATACCGGTCAGCTGAATGTCTCTGACCTCTTCACGCGACTGATGCTGAGCCTGGTTGCCACGGGCATCGCACCGCGTTCGTTCTATGATTTCGACGGCCAGACACGCGGGAAGAGAGCGCACTACGACGGCCTTCCCGTCGACTTCATCGCCGAGGCGATCGTCGCGCTTGGTGTCGACGCCCTCGACGGATTCCACACCTACAACGTGGTGAATCCGCATGACGACGGCATATCCCTCGATCGGTTCGTCGACTGGTTGATCGCGGCGGGCCATCCCATCCAACGCGTCGACGATTACTCCGATTGGCTGACGCGCTTCGAATCCGCGATGCGGGCTCTACCCGACAGGCAGCGCCAACACTCCGAGCTGAACCTGCTCGAAGGATTCAAACCGCCCGCGCCGGCTCTGCACGGCCCAGCGCTGCCGTCGGACGCATTCCGTGCCGGGGTACGGATGTCGGGCATTGGACCAGACGGCGACATTCCGCATTTATCGGCAAGTTTGATCGCCAAGTATGTGGCCGATTTGCGCCAACTCGAGCTGCTATAGGCGCGCGCCGGCGGCGGAGCCGTGGCCCCACGAACTCGCACGTTTGCGATCGGTTCGGCCCGGCTAAGTACACGGCATGGCCGACGTCTCCGAACGAATCCGCAATTCGGGATTGCTCGCGCGGGCGCTGAAGTACTTCGCTCGCGGACACGTCGCGCTCTACCAGCGCACCAACGGCAGGTTGGGCGCGAAGCTGCTGTGGTTCCCGGCGGCGCTGCTCACCACCACCGGACGCAAGTCGCGGGAGCCGCGCACGACGGCGACGCTGTACCTGCGCGATGGCGAGAAGGTGGTGCTTCCCGCGTCGTTCGGCGGCCGCGACGGCAACCCCGCGTGGTACCTCAACGTGAAGGCCAATCCCGCCGTTGCAGTGCAGGTGCGCGACCAGCGACTGTCCATGACGGCGCGGGACGCGACCGACGAAGAGCGTCGGCGCTACTGGCCGGTCCTCATCAAGTTGTATCCGCCGTACAAGAACTACCGTGACGCCACTGACCGGGTGATCCCGTTGGTGGTGTGCGAGCCTATTCAGGCCCCGTAGACCGGCACCGGCGGGCGCGCCTTCGCGAGCAGATCGGTGACCACGGGCGCGAGTTCGGCGGGATCCCAGCGGGCGCCCTTGTCGATCTGCGGTCCGTGGGCCCAGCCCTCCGCGGCGCGGATGATGCCACCCTCGACCTCGAAGACCCGGCCGGTGACGTGGCGCGACTCGACGCTGCCCAACCACACCACCAGCGGCGAGACGTTCTCCGGCGCCATGGCGTCGAAGGCGGAGTCCTGGGTCGACATCATGTCTGCGAACACGGTCTCGGTCATCCGGGTGCGGGCCGACGGTGCGATGGCGTTCACGGTCACGCCGTAGCGGCCCATCTCTGCGGAAGCCACCAGGGTCAAAGCGGCGATACCCGCCTTGGCCGCGCTGTAGTTCGCTTGTCCCACACTGCCTTGCAGGCCTGCGCCGGAACTCGTGTTGATGATGCGCGCGTCCACTGCTTCGCCAGCCTTCGACTTCGCGCGCCAATGGGCCGCCGCGTGTTTCATGGTGGCGAAATGCCCCTTGAGGTGCACGGCGGTGACCGCGTCGAATTCCTCTTCGCTGGTGTTGGCGAACATCCGGTCGCGGACGATGCCCGCGTTGTTCACCAACACGTCGAGCCCGCCGAAGGCGTCGACTGCGGTCTGGATGAGACCCTCGGCCTGCTCCCAATCGGCGACGTTGGCACCGCTGGTGACGGCTTCGCCGCCGGCGGAGGTGATTTCGTCGACCACGCTCTGGGCTGCGCTGCCACCACCGGCAGGTGAGCCGTCGAGGCCGACACCGATGTCGTTGACGACGACCCGCGCCCCCTCAGCCGCGAAGGCCAGCGCATGCGCCCGCCCGATTCCGCCGCCCGATCCCGTGACGATGACCACTCGACCGTCAAGCAAGCCCATTTGTGTTGTCTCCTCGATTATTTGATTGCACTGGTGGTAGCGAGGTAGTGCGGCGGTTCTCCGCCACCGTGTACCTCGAGCGACGCTCCGCTGATGTAGGAGGCCACATCGCTGGCGAGGAAGGCGGCCGCCCAACCGACGTCGGCGGGCTTGGCCAGCCGCCCCAGCGGAACGTTGGCCGAGATGGCGGCGATCGACTCGGCGTCGCCGTAGAAGAGTTCGGATTGCTCGGTCTCCACCATGCCGACGACGAGGGAGTTCACCCGGACCTTTGGTGCCCACTCGACCGCCAGTGTGCTGGTGAGGCTTTCGACGCCCGCCTTGGCCGCGCCGTAGGCCGCCGTGCCAGGGGTGGGCCGACGACCGCTGACACTGGCGACGTTGATGATCGACCCGCCGTTGGGCTGATTCTGCATGTGTTCGTTGGCGTGCTGCGAAACCGAAAGCGGGCCAATCAGATTGAGTTCGATGATCTTGGTGCTGAACTTGGCCGAGGCATCGGCGGCGAGAACGTACGGCGAACCGCCCGCGTTGTTGACCACGACGTCGAGCCGACCGTGACGCTCGACGATGGTGTCGATGAGCGCCTTGACCGAGTCGTCGTCGCGGACGTCGCAGGGCAGAAACTCGTACGGCAGGCCGTCGACGGGACGGCGGGCGCACGTCACGACCGTCGCCCCCTGACCCGCGAACACTGCGCTGATACCAGCGCCGACCCCGCGCACACCGCCGGTCACCAGAACGACGCGACCGTCCAGTTGGAGGTTCACACCCGCCCCGGAACTTGCCCTGTCAGCCATGTCGGTCACTGTGCTAGCGTACCAAGCAAGTGCTTGCTTAGGTAGCCGCCCCAGGAGTAGCCGAGGAATTCGCATGACGATCACCACCAAGACAATCGAACCGGGGATCGTCTCGGTCACCGTCGACTACCCGCCAGTGAACGCCATCCCGTCACGCGGTTGGTTCGAGCTCGGCGATGCGATCACCGCCGCCGGGCGCGACATGGCGACCCACGTGGTGATCCTTCGGGCCGAAGGTCGCGGCTTCAACGCGGGCGTCGACATCAAGGAGATGCAGAACACCGAGGGCTTCACCGCGCTCATCGACGCCAACCGGGGCTGCTTTCACGCCTTCCGCGCGGTGTACGAGTGCGAGGTTCCCGTCGTGGCGGCCGTCAACGGGTTCTGCGTCGGTGGCGGCATCGGACTGGTCGGCAACGCCGACGTGATCGTTGCGTCCGACGACGCGAAGTTCGGCCTGCCCGAGGTCGAACGCGGCGCACTCGGCGCGGCCACCCACCTGTCCCGACTGGTCCCGCAACACATGATGCGCAGGCTGTTCTTCACGGCCGCCACAGTCGACGCTGCCACGCTGCACCAGTTCGGCTCCGTGCACGAGGTAGTGCCGCGCGCCGACCTCGACGAGTCCGCGCTGCGGGTGGCCCGCGACATCGCCGTCAAGGACACCCGCGTCATCCGAGCGGCGAAGGAGGCGTTGAACCTCATCGACGTGCAACCACCCAATGCCAGATACCGCATGGAACAAGGGTTTACCTTTGAGCTCAACCTGGCTGGCGTCTCCGACGAGCACCGCGACGCGTTCGCCGGGACCTCGAAGGGATCTGAAAAGGCATGACAGACAAGAGGACCACTCTCGACGAGGCCGTCTCGTCGATCGAGAGCGGCATGACGATCGGCGTCGGCGGCTGGGGTTCACGGCGCAAGCCGATGGCCTTCATCCGCGCGCTGCTGCGCACCGACGTCACCGACCTGACCGTCGTCAGCTACGGCGGACCCGACGTCGGGCTACTGTGCTCGGCAAACAAGGTCAAGCGCGTCTACTACGGCTTCGTGTCACTGGATTCGCCGCCCTTCTACGATCCGTGGTTCGCCAAGGCGCGCACCACCGGCGCCATCGAGGCGCGCGAGATGGATGAGGGCATGGTGCGGTGCGGGCTCCAAGCGGCGGCTCAGAGGCTGCCGTTCCTGCCGATCCGCGCCGGCCTCGGCAGCGACGTCCGCACCTTCTGGGGTGACGAACTCAAGACCGTCACGTCTCCGTACCCGGCTTCCTCGGGCGGCTTCGAGGAGCTGATCGCCATGCCCGCACTGACTTTGGACGCCGCGTTCGTGCACATGAACCTCGGTGACGAGCGGGGCAATGCGGCCTACACCGGCATTGATCCCTACTTCGACGACCTCTTCATGATGGCCGCCGAGAAGCGCTTCCTTTCGGTGGAACGCGTCGTGTCCACGGAGGAGCTGATCGAGGCGGTGCCACCGCAGGCACTGCTGATCAATCGGATGATGGTCGACGCGGTCGTCGAGGCGCCCGGCGGCGCCCACTTCACCACCAACGAACCGGATTACCGCCGCGACGAGAAGTTTCAGCGCCACTACGCCGAGGCCGCGGCCTCCGACGAGACGTGGGCCGAGTTCGTCAAGACCTACCTCGCCGGCAGTGAGGCCGACTACCAGGCCGCCGTACGCAAGTTCAGTGAGTCTGCGCGCAAGGAAGGTTCAGCATGATCTCCGCTTCCCGAGCCGACGTGTGCACCATCGCGTGCGCGGACCTCTTCCGTGACGCGGGCGAGATCATGGTGAGCCCGATGACGACGATCGTGTCCATCGGTGCGCGCCTGGCCCGACTGACGTTCTCCCCCGACATTCTGTTGACCGACGGGGAGGCTCGACTGATCGCGGACACGCCCCCGATCGGCGCCCCCGCGGCGATCGAGGGGTGGATGCCGTTCAACCGGGTCTTCGAGACCCTGTCCTGGGGACGACGGCACGTCGTCATGGGCGCCAACCAGATTGACCGTTACGGCAATCAGAATCTGTCGGCGTTCGGGCCCATTCAGCACCCGACCCGCCAGATGTTCGGCGTCCGCGGCGCGCCGGGCAACGCCATCAACCATGCCACCAGCTACTGGGTCGGCAACCATTCGAAGCGGGTCTTCTGCGACACCGTCGACATCGTGTCGGGCGTCGGCTGGGACAAGGTTGATTCCGACAATCCCGCGTACCGGTTCCTGAACGTCTACCGAGTGGTGACCAACCTCGGCGTCTTCGACTTCGGTGGACCCGACCACCAGATGCGGGCCGTGTCACTGCACCCCGGCGTCGAACCCGCGCAAGTCGCGGAGAACACGTCGTTCGACGTGCACGGCCTGGACTCGGCGACCGCCTCCCGGCTGCCGTCAGGCGATGAGTTGAAGCTCATCCAGGAAGCGATCGATCCGAAGGGCTTGCGGGACAAGGAAGTCAAGGTATGAGTCACCTGCGCACCCCGCTGACCGAACTGATCGGCATCGAGCATCCCGTCGTCCAGACAGGGATGGGCTGGGTGGCAGGCGCGCGACTGGTGGCGGCGACGTCGAATGCGGGTGGGCTCGGCATCCTGGCGTCGGCGACGATGACGCTCGAGGAGCTGGCGACGGCGGTGACCAAGGTCAAGGCGACCACGGACAAGCCGTTCGGCATCAACATCCGCGCCGACGCCGGTGACGCGAACGATCGAATCGACCTCTTGATCCGCGAAGGCGTCAGGGTGGCGTCTTTCGCGTTGGCGCCGAAACCCGACCTGATCGCCAAGCTGAAAGAAGCAGGGGTGGTGGTCATTCCGTCGGTCGGCGCGGCGAAACACGCCAAGAAGGTGGCTGGCTGGGGCGCCGACGCGGTGATCGTGCAGGGCGGCGAGGGCGGCGGCCACACCGGTCCGGTCGCGACCACGCTGCTGCTGCCCTCGGTGCTCGACGCGGTGGACATCCCCGTCGTGGCGGCAGGCGGATTCTTCGACGGTCGCGGCCTGGCCGCTGCCCTGTCCTACGGCGCCGCGGGCGTCGCGATGGGCACCCGTTTCCTGCTGACGTCTGATTCGACCGTGCCCGAAGAGGTCAAGCGCCGCTACCTGGAGTCCGCCTTCGATGCGACCATCGTGTCCAAGCGCGTGGACGGCATGCCGCACCGGGTACTACGGACCGGGTTGGTCGAGAAGCTCGAGAGCGGCTCGCGTGCGCGGGGTTTCAGCGCAGCCATTCTCAATGCCCAGAAGTTCAAGAAGATGTCCGGCATGACGTGGCGGTCGATGATCAAGGACGGCCTTGCCATGAGACACGGCAAGGAACTGACCTGGTCGCAGATCGTGATGGCGGCCAACACCCCGATGCTGTTGAAGGCGGGCCTGGTCGAGGGCAACACCGAAGCGGGCGTGCTGGCCTCTGGTCAGGTCGCAGGAATTCTCGACGACCTGCCGTCGTGCGCCGAACTGGTCGAGTCGATTGTCAGCGATGCGGTGAACCACCTTCGCGCGGCCTCCGGACACATCGTCGACTGATTCCCCCAGGTATCGATGAAGTAAATAGCTTCTTTTTCAGATAATGAAGCTATGATCTTCATATGGACGACATGAAGCCATCGACTTCATCGAGAGCAATGCTGATCGGTGACGTCGTCGGCTCCCGTGCCGCCGCCGATCGGCGCGCCCTGCATCGAAATCTGACCAGGGCGCTGGAGGCAATTGCGTCGAACGCCGTCGATGCCCCGGCCTTCACGGTCGGCGATGAGTTTCAAGGCAGCTACGCATCGGTGGGAGACGCGATCGCCGCTGCCCTGGCGCTCCGGCTCGCCGTCGCGCCAGACGTCGACGTCCGATTCGGCATCGGCTGGGGTGGGGCCACCATGCTCGACCCGGACACCGGCATCCAGGACGGACCCGGCTGGTGGGCGGCACGCGAGGCGATCGAATGGACCGCCGCCGCGCAGAAACAGGCCGGCCTCGCGCTGGTGCGCACGTCGTACCGGACCACCGACGCCGCAGCACCCGTGGCGGACCCGATCAACGCCGCGCTGATGTGTCGGGACCACCTGCTTGGATCACTCGATGAAAGGTCCATCCGCATTCTGAGAGGTCTAGTGAACAACCGGTCCAAGCGCGAACTCGCCGCCGACGAGGGCATCAGCGCCTCGGCGGTATCCCAGCGCGCGGCGCGCGACGGGCTGGACCTCATCGTCGCGGCGTCGCAGCGGCTTTCGGAGATTCGATGAGCGCACTGGCCGTGCTGCTGATCGCCGTCGGAATCGGCGATGTGTGCCGGCGCCTGGTCGCCGTCCGGTGGGTGGCGCCATCGGCAGCCGTCGTGGCGATCTTGGCCTGCCTGCTGCTTGGCGCACTGTGGCACGTCGGCGACCTTCCCTTGGTCGCCATCGCCGCCGCGGCCAGCGTCGCGTGGCTTCTGCTGTGCGACCGCGCCGAGCAAACTGGCAGGCACCAAGCTTTACCGTTGACGGTGTTCGGTGTCGCAGTCGCGGCATTGATCCTGTTGTCCGGCTTGGGATCCGACGTCGATGGCCTGATTGCGCATTGGCTGGCCTGGACGGGCTACGCCGTCAGCCCGAACCGGACGCTGATGGTCGTCGGCGTCGTGCTGACCCAGCTGGGAACGGCAAATGAGTTGGTACGCCTCGTTCTCGGCTCCGTCGGCGCGGTTAGACCCGCAGGACAGCCGCAGGCGTCGGATCAACTCAAGGGTGGTCGACTGCTCGGACCGATGGAACGCCTGCTGATCGTCGGGCTGGGACTGGCTGGTCAGCTGACTTTGGCCACGGCCGTCGTCGCGGCGAAGAGCATCATCCGATTCCCGGAGATCAGCGCCAAGCGTGACAAGAACGGCAGCCCGGAGCGGGTCGGCATCGACGACGTCACCGAATACTTCCTGGTGGGTAGCTTCGCCAGCTGGATGTTGGCATTCGGCGGCTTGGCTCTGGTGGCGGCCGTGCACTAGCGCGCTTCGCCCCGCCCACGCGCTTCGCCCCGCCCACGCCCCCGCCGCCGTCCCCGCCCCCGCCGACGCCCCCGCCGAGCGTCCGCCCCCGCCCCCGCCGAGCGTGAATCTCACGACGATTTCGACAGAATTCCGTCGTGAGATCCACACTCGATCACCACACGAGGCCCCGCTCGCGTAACGCGGCCTCAACCCGCGCGACGTAAGTCGGCCGCCGATACCGCAGCAGGTCGCGACTCACCCGGATGATGATCCAGCCGAGCGCCGTCAGCTCGAACTGCTTGTCAATGTCACGCTGCCGCACAGCCGGATCGGTCCAGTGCTGGGGTCCGTCGTACTCGATGCCGACCTTGACCTCGCGGTAGTCCATGTCGATCCGGGCGACGAACTCACCGTACTGCCCGAAGACCTCCAACTGCGTCTGCGGCGCGGGCAGCCCAGCGTCGACGAGAGCCAACCTGGCGACCGTCTCCTGTGGCGACTCGGCGCCGCCGTCGATCAGGGGAAGTACGCCGCGCAGCCGCCGCAGACCCCTCACTCCCGGATGAGCGGCGGCAACACCGTCGACGTCCGCGACCGTCACACCAGTGGCGTTGACCAGGGCGTCCAGTCGCTGCACCGACTGGACTCGCGAAACCGTATGTCGACCGATGTCGAATGCCGTTCGCGCAGCGGTGGTTACAGGCATCGCGTTGACAACCAAGCGCTCGCCGGGGTGAAGCTCTTCGGTCCGAACGACCAGCCCGGCCGGTGGTTTGCGGTTCTCGTGGATCAATTCGGCAGGTTGTCGCCCATCGATCCACTTCGTCCCGAGGAGAGCAGCCGCAGATTGCCCGGCGACGACTCCGCTACGCCTGGACCATAGCCACGCCGCCTCGGCGCACTGAGCGGCCGACGGCTGAACGCCACGCGGTATGAAGACACCGGGGTACAACGGTTCGTAGGACTTGCGCATGGCGCGCTCGGGGATGACGCGATTCGACAGCGCTTCGGCACCGATGAACGGCCACGGTACGACGGACATGACGGCATCATCCGGGCTACACCCGACGAGATCGCTTGTGCAGCGGGTGGTTATCCACAGGCACACTAGGGCCCACTGTGAACCTCACGACGGATTTCGGCTCAAACCGTCGTGAGATTCACACTCGGCGGGGCGGGGGTCGTGGCGCGGCGGCGGTGGAGGCGGGGGCCTAGAGCCGCTCGATGATGGTCACGTTGGCGGTTCCGCCGCCTTCGCACATCGTCTGCAGGCCGTACCGACCGCCGGTGCGCTCTAGCGTGTTGAGCATCGTCGCGAAGAGCTTTGCGCCGGTGGCCCCGAGCGGGTGCCCGAGTGCGATCGCACCACCGCTCGGGTTGACCTTCGCCGGATCGGCCTTGGTGTCCTTCAGCCATGCCATCACGACGGGCGCAAAGGCTTCGTTGATCTCGACGGTGTCGATGTCCTCGATCGACAGGCCGGTCTTCTCCAGCGCGTAGTGCGTCGCAGGGATCGGGCCGGTCAGCATGTACACGGGGTCGGCGCCGCGGGCACTGATGTGGTGGATGCGGGCGCGGGGCTTGAGGCCGTGGTCCTTGACGGCCTGCTCGGACGCAATCAGCACGGCGCTGGCGCCATCGGAGATCTGGCTGGCCATCGCCGCCGTCAGCCGGCCGCCCTCGACGAGGGTCTTCAGCCCGGCCATCTTCTCCAGCGACGTGTCGCGTGGGCCCTCGTCGGTGACGAAGCCGTCTACCGCGATGATCTCGTTCTCGAAGTAGCCGGCGCGGATCGCCTCCTGCGCGCGCTGGTGACTGGTCAGCGAGTACTGCTCCATCTCCTCGCGCGAGATCTTCCACTTCTCGGCGATCATCTCCGAGCCGCGGAACTGCGAGATCTCCTGATCGCCATAGCGGTGCAGCCAACTCTTCGACTCGCTGGTCGGCGAGGTGAAACCGAACTGCTCGCCGACGATCATCGCCGACGAGATCGGGATCTGACTCATGTTCTGCATGCCGCCCGCGACGATCAGATCGGCGGTACCGGACATGATCGCCTGTGCGCCAAAGGAAATGGCCTGCTGGCTCGAACCACACTGTCGGTCCACGGTAACGCCGGGCACTTCCTCGGGGAAGCCAGCGGCGAGCCACGACAGCCTGGCGATGTTGCCCGCTTGCCCGCCGATGGCGTCGACACAGCCGGCGATCACGTCGGTGACGGCACCCGGGTCGACGTCGTTGCGGTCGAAGAGTCCACGCCAAGCAGCAGCCCCGAGATCGACGGGGTGAACGCCGGACAGACCGCCGTTGCGCTTGCCCACCGCGGTGCGTACGGCATCGATGATGTACGCGTCAGCCATTGTTCAATCTCCTTGTTTGGTGATTCCGCCGAGCACGATGGCGAGGTACTGCCTGCCCACCTGCTCGGCGGTGAGGGGTCCACCTGGTTGGTACCAGCGGACGGAAACCCAGGTGGTGTCGCGGATGAATCGGTACACCAGGTCGACGTCGAGGTCGGCGCGCAAGCTTCCCTCGGCGACGCCCTGCTTCAGGACGTCTATCCACATCGTCCGCTGTTCCCGGTTGCGCTCGTCGACGAAGGCGAACTGCGGCAGCGACGAAAGCCGTTTGGCTTCATCCTGATAGATGACGACCTGGGCGTGCCGGTGCTCGATGGCTTCGAACGACGCCATGAACAGACCTTCGACGCGTTTCAGCGGATCGGTCTCGGTCTCGACGATCTCCTGGTACCGACCGAAGAGCCAGTCCAGGAAGTCGCGCAGGACTTCCTCGACCATCTGCTCCTTGGACTTGAAGTGGTGGTACAGGCTGCCGGACAGGATTCCCGCGGAGTCGGCGATGTCGCGCACCGTGGTGGCCCGTAGACCGCGCTCGGCGAACATCGCCGCGGCGAGGTCCAGCAGCTCGTCGCGGCGACTCGGAAGCGCCTTGTCCACCTGACCAGAGTATCAACCAAGCGCTTGCTCGGCTAGCTGTAGCCCCAGTACTCGAGGCACGCGTCCGCCGACGGCGTTCCATCGTGACTCGCGCGCGAACGCGACAGGTTGAACACGTACCAGGGATCCGGTTCGTCGGCACGGTATCGGGCGCACTGTCGAATCGATTCTGGCAACCGCTGGAGTGCCTGCTCGGCGTCCGGTGACAACGAGAGCAGGTAGTCGGTGTCCAGCGAGCCGGTCTGCTCGTAGCGGTCGATGTTGCGCTCGGCGATCAACCTCTCGGGATTGATCATTGCCACGCCGAGCAATGTCACCACGCCGGCGACCAGGACGGCCCGCGGCAGCCAATGCGCAGTCATTCGAATGCCCGTCAGTGCGATGAGTACGAACACCACGCCGAGCCACGACTCGATCGCGATCACCATGATCCGCTGCACGCTGAACCCGTATGCCTGCTGATAGAGCCACATCCGGTGGATCGCCGAGACGACCACCACCACTGACGTGGCGCACGTCGTGCCGAGCAGTGCTCGCAACAGCCGCCGGTCGGCGGTGCCGACACGTCCGGCCACCCGAATGACGACGCTGATCACCAGCAGCGTCAGCCCGGAAACCCAGAGCAGCTGCCAAAAGCCCTGTCGCGCGTACTCGGCGTAGGTGAGCCCTTCGGTCTCGAGGACGTGGTCGTGGCCGCCGAACAGAACGGTGGCCTGGACGGCGACGAACGCAACGAACAACGCGTCGAGCACGCCGAGGGGGACCGCCCACTCCCACCTCGGGACGGACCGCACCGGCTTCGGTGCCATGGCGTCCAACCGTGGTGCGAACCGGACGAGATGGGCACCCCCGAGGACGAAGGCCAGCACCAGCCCGAAGACCAGAACACGGGCGACCA
>NZ_JAVRQA010000089.1:0-12131 GCF_032161845.1 Mycobacterium sp. | reverse complement strand
GGCGCGGCCGCGGTGTCGATGCTGTTCTGCGTCATCCCCGCCGTCGCAGGCGTGCTGTCCTGGCTGATGCTCGGCCAACGGGTGGACGTCGGAGTCGGGGTCGGTCTGGTGCTCGGCGCATTGGCGTGCTGGATCAACTCGCGGGCCGCCAAGCTAGGCCAGAAGCGTCAGGACGACCCACGTCGCGACGGCCGAGGGCAGGACCGAATCGAGACGGTCCATCAGTCCGCCGTGGCCCGGTAGCAACGTACCCATGTCCTTGATTCCGAGGTCCCGTTTCACCTGAGACTCGATGAGGTCGCCGAGGGTACCGGTCACGACGAGCATCAGCCCGAGTGGGATACCGACCCAGGCGGGCTTCTCCAGCAGGAACGTCACGGCGAGCACGGACGCGGCGGTGCCGAAGATCAGGGAGCCGGCGAAGCCCTCCCACGACTTCTTCGGGCTGATCGCGGGAACCATCGGGTGCTTGCCGAACAGCACCCCGGCGGCGTATCCCCCGATGTCGGAGAAGACGACGCCGAGCATCAAGCAGAGCACCCGCCAGCGGCCGTCCTCGGGATAGACCAGAAGGGCACCGAACGCACCGAACAGCGGTATCCAGGTGGCCAGGAAGATCGTCGCGGTGACGTCGCGGAGGTAGTTTTCCGGCGCGTTCGCAAGGCCGCCGGACAGCAGTCGCCAGATCATGCATACGACGACGGTGGCGCCGAAGGCACCCAGCGCGCCCGCTGGGCCGAAGGGCCAGGTCAGCCAGACGATGGCCTGGCCGCCGACGAGGAGCGGGATGATCGGGATCGCGTAGCCCGCGGTCCGCAGCCGACGCACTACCTCATGGGTCGCAATGGCCATCGCCACTGCCACGACCGGAACCCAGCCCAGCGGCGCGAACACCAGGATGGCGATGACGCCGAACCCGAGGAACGCCCCGACCCCGATGGCGGCGGGGAGGTTGCGCCCGGCCCGCCCCTGCTTCTTGTTCGGCTCGGGCGCCGTGTCGGTGTTAGCCACCGTGCTGTTGCTGAAGGTCTGGTCTGCGGCGACCTAGACCTCCAGCAGCTCGCCTTCTTTGTGCTTCACCAAATCGTCGATCTGGCCGGTGTAGGTCTGGGTGCTCTTGTCGAGATCCTTCTCGGCCCGCCCGACCTCGTCCTCGCCTGCTTCGCCGTCCTTCTTGATCCTGGCGAGCTCCTCCATCGCCTTGCGGCGGACGTTGCGGACCGTCACCTTGGCGTCCTCGCCCTTCGACTTCGCCTGCTTGACGAGGTCGCGACGACGCTCCTCGGTCAGCTGCGGTATCGAGATCCGGATGACGTTGCCGTCGTTGCCGGGGTTGACGCCAAGGTCGGAGTTGCGGATCGCATCCTCGATGTTGCGCAGTTGGTTCGCCTCGTAGGGCTTGATGATGACCATCCGAGCTTCTGGCACGTTGATGCTCGAGAGCTGCGTGATCGGCGTCAGCGACCCGTAGTAATCGATCTTGATCCGGTTGAACATGCCGGGATTGGCGCGACCGGTGCGGATGGACGACAGGTCGTCGCGCGCTACCGAGACCGCCTTCTCCATCTTCTCCTCGGCTTCGAAGAGGGTTTCGTCGATCACTTGTTCTTCTCCCGTCCGCTGGCGCTCGCCCGGTCGTCCACCGTCTAGGTGGTGACCAGTGTGCCAATCCTCTCACCCGCGACCGCGCGCGCGATGTTTCCGTCGGTTAGCAGGTTGAACACCAGGATGGGCATGCGATTGTCCATGCAGAGGCTGAACGCCGTGGCGTCGGCGACCTGAAGGCCGCGATCGATGACCTCGCGATGCGTGATCGACCGCAGCAACTCGGCGTCGGGGTGCGTCCGGGGATCGGCGGTGAACACACCGTCGACGGCCTTGGCCATCAGCACCACCTCGGCACCGATCTCCAGTGCCCGCTGCGCGGCGGTGGTGTCGGTCGAGAAGTAAGGCAGACCCATGCCAGCTCCGAAGATGACGACGCGGCCCTTCTCCAGATGTCTGCGGGCCCGGCCCGGAATGTACGGTTCGGCGACCTGGCCCATCGTGATGGCGGTCTGCACGCGGGTGTCGATGCCTTCCTTCTCCAGGAAGTCTTGCAGCGCAAGGCTGTTCATCACAGTACCGAGCATGCCCATGTAGTCCGAGCGGCTGCGCTCCATCCCCCGCTGTTGGAGTTGTGCGCCTCGGAAGAAGTTGCCGCCACCGATGACCACAGCGACCTGCGCTCCGCCACGCACCACTTCGGCGATCTGCCGGGCGACCAGTGCGACGACGTCGGGATCGAGGCCCACCTGGCCGCCGCCGAACATCTCTCCGCCCAGTTTGAGCAGGACGCGGGAGTAACCCGACTGGTCGGCTGGGTCGGCCAGGACCGTTTCCGCCATGACGCTCCTTCGGGTCCGCACGCGAGTGGGCAACGCCCCCAATCCTGCCAAACGGCTGGATTGGGGGCACGAAGGGGTAGCGAAGGCTCGTCAGCGGTGCGATGTTTCCTCGCGCGAGCGCTCGTCAGCGGTGGGATGTTTCCTCGCGCGAGCGCTCGTCAGCGGTGCGCGGACAGCAGCCAGGCGCCCACCGACATCCGGCCGTTGCCCTCGTCCCGAATGCCCTCACCCGCAAAGTCCTTGAACCCGCTGAAGTTCTCCGCGACGTTGGCGTGGATGCGGGCCTGCCGGACGTCGTCGATGACCCAGTACTTGGACACCACGTCACGTAGTTCCTGCTCGGTGACGGGATTCGCTGGGCCGTTGTCGCCCAAGGCGTCCCGATCGAAGACGAGGACGAAGTATGACGCACCAGGAGCGGCCGCACGGACGATCGACTGCTGGTAGCCGTCACGGAGTTCGACAGGCATTGAGTGAAAGAGCGTCGAGTCGACGATCGTGGAAAACCGACCGTCGTATCCGGTGAATGCGCTGATGTCGGCGACGTCGAAGGTGGCATTGCTCAGGCCCCGCTTGGCAGCCTCCTCGCGAGCCAGCTTGATGGCGGTCGCCGATTGGTCGAGGCCGACCGTCGTGTAGCCCTGCTCCGCCAGCGCAAGCGCGGTCGCAGCCTCGCCGCACCCGGCGTCCAGCACGTCGCCGTGGAACTTGCCCGCGGCGATGAGCGCCGCGATCTCGGGCTGCGGCTCACCGATACTCCACGGCGGCCTGGTACCGAGTCCCATCTCCTCGGCCTCGCCGCGGTAAGCGGAATCGAACATTTCATCTGTCGAATGAGTCATGCCACCCTGTTTATCAACTTAGTTGATATGTGTCAAGATGATTGACATGAGCGACGCCGGGGACCAACCTTTGGGATACCTCCTTACGAAGGTGGCGGCCAAGCTGCGCACCGAGGTGACCTCCGCGGTGCTCGAACCGCTGGAGCTGTCCTTCCCTCAATACATCTGCATGCGAATCCTGTCCAAGGCGCCGGGTCGCTCCAACGCCGACCTTGCCCGCGACGCGAGCGTCTCGCCCCAGGCGATGCACATGGTGGTGCGAAGCCTTCAGGAACGTGGGCTGGTGACACGACCGGACACGGTGTCTTCCGGCCGCTCATTGCCCGCCGAACTCACCCGTGACGGCGTCGACCTGCTGAAGCGGACCGACGTAGGAGTTCGCGACGCCGAGCGAAAGGTGCTGGCACCACTACGCCAAGAGCAGCGAGCAGACTTGAAGAAGCTGCTCGCCGCCCTTGGCTGAAAGCCACCGAATCAGTGGTGCGCCCCGTGACACGCCTTGGGGGGCGTCGGCGGGATGTCCAGTGCCGGGTTGCCGTCGAAGAAGCCGATCGGCTTGAGATGGAATCCCGTGTAGGCACAAGGCATCACCGGCCAGTCTTCCGGTCGCACCACGTGATGCGCACCGAGGGTGTACCAGAGCACCACGTCGGTGTTCTCCAGCGGCGCGTCATCCGCGACGAACTCCGGTAGCCCCTGAGCATCGGCCGACTGGTACATGTAGTCACCCGCGGCGAACTTCTCCGCCTCGTCGTACTTGGTGACCCAGAGGTTGTGCTGGACGAACCGCGCCCGGTCGTAGATGTATGAGCCCTCCTGCACCATCACCGGCACGATCTCCTTGGGCACCAACTTGTAGGCCACCGGAGCTCCGAGCTCGTTCTTCTTTGAGGGGTTGGAGACCTTCCAATACCGACCGGTCTGCCAGTCCCAGTCGCGAGCGCCCTCGGCTTCCGAGGCCACCAGCGTGTCTTGGGTGATCCAGGCGTTGTGGTGCGGATTGAGCGCCGGATCGGGCTCTGGAATCGAATCCACTTCGTACACACTGTTTCCCGGGCCGTCGACGCTCATGTCGAGGCGGAAGTTGAAGAAGTGCTGGTGGTTCGGCCCATAGACACCCGGTGCGACGAGCTTGCCCCAGCGTGGGATCTCGCCGTCGGGGATGGAGCCGGTGGTGAGCACGCCCGAGAGCTTGACCTCGACCTCGATGGACGCGTCGTTGTAGAAGTACCAGAAGAACCCGTACTCGTAGTTGCCGACCGTACAGATCATCGAAACGACCAGTCGGCGCGAACGGCGGACCTCCACCTCAGACGTGCGGAAGTCGGTGTGCTTCCAGGAGATTCCGTAGTCCTCCTCGTGCATGCAGATGGCGTTGGGAATCGTCACGGCATTGCCGTCGGAGTCGTTGACCGTGCCGTCGAAGTAGTGGATTTCGCCAAGACAATCGCAACCCAACGTCAGCGGGTTGGCCGAGAAGCCCATGCCCACCTCACCCATGTCGAAGACGTTCTTGTTCCAGTGCGTCGGCGAGGTGTCGCCGTAGGGCACCACCATCTCCGACAGCGAGCCGCGGTACAGGATGGGCCTGGTCTCGTCGCGGTCGGTGTAGGTCACCTCGTGGATCGTGACGCCCTCGCGCGGATTGAAGCCGATGCGCAACGACCACTTCTGCCACGTCACCTGCCACCCGTCGACGGTGAAGCTGGGGCCCTCGGGTTGGGTGATTTCGATCGGCTTGACGTCCGAACGGAATTCGGTGAACGCAGGGCGGTTGTTCGGGTCGAACATGTACCGCTCGTCGTAGTTGCCCGCCGTCGGCGGCATCGGCACCACGCCATGGTCCTCGATGTCGATGACCTCCATGTTGTCGAGGTCGAACGTCACGATCAGACCCTCGACCGGTCGCGCATAGCCGTGCTCCGAAGGCGCGGCCCGCATGAACGTCAACGGACGGCAGATAAGAGGCGAGTTGTCGTAGTGGTCGCCCTGACCGTAGTAGCCGGCCGGCCACGGGTCGATCATCGCCAGGCTGAAGTCGGTGATGCCGCGCTTGCGCATCGCCTCCTGCCACCGAGGGTCCTCACGAACCTTCTCCTCCACGCCGGTCATGTGCTCGACGAGATAGGACGGGAAGCGGCCAGGAATCGCCTTCCACGACTCGATCATGCTGGCGCCCAGATCGACGACCGCCTCGTAGATCATCTTCGCGGCGGCGTCGTACATCGTGGCGAACGCGCAGCGCGGCACGTCAGCGCGGGAGAACGTCAGCTCGGCGGTCTTGGCCGGCTCCGCGAGCTGAATCATCACGAACTTCAGTGTCGGCGAAGCATATTCGGATGCGGTTATGATCGCCGCGGCCGCCTCGATCTCGGCTCCCGACAACGGGTCGAGCGGATAGTTGGCCTTGTCCTCAGTAGCGTCCGCGCTGAGCGTGGTGCTGTCCAGGGTCATGGGTCAGGCTCCCTCTTGGCTTGTCGTTTCGGTCTTGGTCAGGTCGAGGACGGCCAGGTGTGCCAGCGAGTCCTCCTTCGTCACCTTGGCCGCCGAGCGCCGGCCGAAGAAGTACACGATGCCGCCGAGCACGAACATGCCGACCGCAATCGAACCCACCCACGTCATCCAGAGAGCCGGCTCCATACCGGGGATCCATGGCGAGGCAAACGAGTAGTAGATGCCGGCGCAGGTCGCCACCACACCGACGGCCACCACCGTCCACACCGCGACCATGCCGCCAGGAATTCGCCAGAAGTCCTCGTTGGCATAACGATCGGCATACTTCTTCCTGGCGATGGCCAACGGGATGAAGAAGAAGAAGCCCGAGATCAGCCAGACGACGCTGAGGCCGCCCTGCAGGAATATCGTCACGTTCGCCATGCTGCTCTGCGAGTACAGCCCGACCAGGATCAGCGACGACAGCACGCCTTGGATCAGGATGGCCGTCACCGGATTCCGGGTGCGGGGGTTGAGATGGGTGAAGATGCGCGGCAGGTGGCGCTCCAGACCCGACACGAAGATCAGGCGCGAGTAGGCCACCTGATAGGTCGTCATCGCGACGAACACGATGACGGCCAAGATGATCGCCGCGATCTCCATCAGGCCGGGGAAGCCCGACACACCGAGGTTGCCGATGACGCCGGTCACCGGATCGATGTCGGCGACGGGCAGCACCATCATCGTCCCGATCGTGGTGAGCAGGTAGATGGCGATCAGCGCAGCTGACCCGAACGCAATCATCTTGGTGGCGCTGCGTTTCACCGACAGGAACTCGGCACCCATGTTGAACGGTGTCTCGACGCCGACCAGGTACAGCAGCACCGTGCCGTACAGGAAGCCTGCACCGACGAAGTTGGGCACCAACGCCTCGTGCCAGCTGAACGGCTGAGCGGATCCGTCGCCCATCACGTGGACGACGGCCGAGACGATGATGGTCAGGGTCAGCGCGATGTACACGATGAACGTGTAGTTCATGATCTTCTGGTTGGCGGCCAGCTTGGCGAGCGCCAGCCCGACCACCGACCACAGGATCACCAACTGAATGATGATGCTCAGCGTCAGCCCCAGCTCGGCGTGGAATGCGAGGAGCACGAGCTGAAGCACGATGGCGGGCGACGATGCGGTATTGAGGACGACGGGCACCCACGACAGGTAGCCGCCGAGGAATGCCATCTTGTCGCCCATGGTGCGGAACGCCCAGATGTACACACCGCCCTGGCCAGGCCACAGGTTGCCCAGCTCCGCGACTGCGAGGCCCGCGGGCACAAGGAAGGTGATGATTCCCAGGATCCACATCGGAATCGCCGTCCAACCACCGCCCGCCATGATCGACGACCCGGTGATCCAGCAGATGATGAAGACGTAGGTGGCGGTCAGGCCGAAGGTGCCGAGCACCTTGGGCAGGATTTGTTCCGGCACCAGCTCGGTGGTCATCAGCGCGTCGCGACCAGCTGGTGGCGCCGCCTCGAGTTCTTGTGTCATTGCTTCTCTCCCAATCGAATCGAATCCCTCACGGGGCCGAGCTAGTTGACGATTTGTCCGTCTCTCATCCGAATGACGCGACTCGCCTCTTCGGCGACGATCGGGTCGTGGGTACTGGCGACGACAGTGACGCCCATGGTCGAGCACAGGTCGCGCAGCATGCGCACGACCGTCTCTCCCGTCTTGTGGTCCAGATTGGCCGTCGGCTCGTCCGCGAGGACGAGCGTCGGGTTGCTGATCAGCGAGCGCGCAATGGCGGTGCGCTGCTGTTCGCCACCGGACATCTTGGTCGGCTGGTGGTGCACACGGTGACCGAGTCCGACCAGCTCGAGCAGTTCCATCGCCCTCTTGCGCAACGACTTCCGGTCGTAAGGCTCGAACATCAAGGGAAGCTCGACGTTCTCGACGGCAGACAGGAACGGAATCAGGTTGTAGCTCTGGAAGATGAACCCGATGGTGTCGTGTCGCAGCGCGGCGAACTGGCTTTCGGTCAGCTGTCCGGTGTCCTTGCCGGCGACCTTCACCGACCCCTTCGTCGGTCGGTCCAACCCACCGATGATGTTGAGCAGCGTCGACTTTCCGCTGCCGCTCGGCCCCATCAGGCAGACGAACTCGCCTGGCATCACGCTGAGATCGGCAGCGACGAGGGCCTTCACGACCTCGTCACCGAGCTTGTGCAGCTTCCAGACGTCGGACACTTCGATGACTGGTGCCGCCGTCGAGTCGAGGGCTGCGGTCGGCGCCTCGACGTCGACCACGGTTTCGTCCTTGTCGTTGATGACCGTCATGAATCAGCCTCCCGAGGAGAGCGAACGAATCGGTGGCCGCGACGCTGCGGTCCAGGTGGGTACGATGCTCGTGGCCAACGCGGCGACGATGCTGACGACGACGGCGATGCAGGCGCCTAGAGAGAGTCCGCCAGTGGCGACGCCGGTCGGGACGAAACCCGTTGCGCCGAGCACCAAAGCAACGACGGCGGCGAGCGCAGCACCGGAGATCGCACCGAGCAGGGCCGCCACGACCGGTTCGACGAGCAGCGCCGCCACCACGGGCTGGCGCGGGACCCCGTTGGCGCCGAGCACTCCGAGCTCTCTGGTGCGGTGCGCGACGGTGCGGGTGGTGGCGACGGCCACCTCGACGACGCCGACGAGCAGAACCGTGACCGCGATCAAGACGACGGCCCGGCCGATCTCCTCGGCGTGACCGAGCGAGGCCGACTGAGCGCGGATGCCGTCGGACATGCCGAACACGATGACCACGAGAAACGCTCCGGTAGCGGTGGTGACCACCGGCAGGACCATCTCCCCGATGCGTCTACGCGCGGAGAGCCAGCCGTAGGCCAAACCCTTGCTCAACATGACTTCCCCCTCGCTTCGCTCGCCCCGGCCATGACTAGCGGTCTCCCAACAAGTCGACGGGCCGCTGTTGCAGCAGACGGTGGACCGGCACCAACGCTCCGACGATCGCCATGGCGGGCAGGAACGCGGCAACCATGCCCGAGGCCTGCAGCCACGCGGTCGGCGTAGCGATCCCGGGAATTACCAGTGCCACTGCGACTCCCGCGCCCGCAACCCCGATTAGATAGGCGACGACGAACACGATTGCCGATTCGACGAGGAAGAAGTACAGCACCTCGTCGGCCAATCCGATGCTCGACATGATGCCGAACTCACGCTTGCGTTCGGCAACCGCCGCCAGGAACGAGGACACGGCGATCACGAAGCCCAATCCCAGACCGATCGTCGAGATCAGCCCGAGGGTCGAACTGGTGACCTTGCCGGAGAACAGCGCCGAGAACTTCTGCTCGAAGGTCAGCGGCCCGTTACCGCCGACGGTGTCGTAGATCAGACCCTGGCCGCCCGCATCGGGCATCACCGAGGGGTCGGTCGTCGACGGCAGACCCGTCGCATCGCCGAACGTCTGCCCTAGATTGCGGTTCTTCTCGTGACCGGGCGGCGCGAAGAGCGTCCACCAACCCCTGTCCCCGATCAGCGACCTGGCGAGGTCGGTCGACACGGTGGCCGACTCTCCGCTGCCTGCGATGCCGACGACGAGGTTCTGGCCTCCGATCGCCACCGTCGCCCCCTGAGTCAGGCCGAGGCGGTCTGCGAGCGCGGAGCCCAAAGTTGCTTGCCCGGAGGGCATCTCACCGCTACCGCGGAGCGCCACCGACGTCCCAGCGATGGTGGTCACACCAGCGAGAGTCTGAGTGCCCGTCCAACCCGGCGGTAGGACGAGTTCGGGCGCCGGGCCGTCAGCGACCAGGGCTCGGGCATCGGGATCGAAGTGGACACCGGCGGCGGGCACCGCCCACAGTTGAGCACTTCCCAAGACGTCGGTCACCGAGTCGGCCCCAGTGATGGCGAAGCTCGACGAGATGGTACGGACGATCACGACGCACGCGATCGCCAACGCGATGCCAAGGACGGAAAGCACGAACCGTTCGGGTCTACGACGAATGTTTGCCAAGGCGAACCGGACCAGGTACCCGAAGGTGTTGCCGGACGCAGCGGCGATCGCCGGTGATCGAACGGTTGTGGCCGCAGTGGTGTCCACAACTGGATGGTCAGCTCGTCGTGTTTCTTCGATTGCTACTAGTGATGTCCGGCAGGTTACGTCAACCTAAGTCGGATTACGGTGCTGTGTCACGCCCGCAACGGATTTCGTCGTCGTTCCGCCGACGATTCCGGGGTGATGAAGCCCATCAGTGTGATTGGACTTCGGAATCCGCACCGCTGCTGGCCTTTAGAAGCCGAAACGGTGCGGCCTCCTCCAATTCGTAAGCCAGCTCGAGCAGCGTCGCCTCGCGCCCCCATCGGGCACTGAACATCATGCCGATGGGTAGACCGTCGGCTGATTCGGCCAGCGGCAGCGAGATGGCAGGGTCACCCGTGACGTTCTGAAGCGGTGTGAAGGCCACCCAGTCGACCAGCCGGTCGATGATCTGCTCGTAGTCGGCCGTCGGATCGAGATGTCCGACGCGTGGTGGCGCGTCGGCGAGCGTCGGCGTCAGCAGTACGTCGTAGTCGCGCACCTGCTTGGCCATCCTCCTGCGCAGTGTTGACAGCCGGGCGATCGCCAACGGAAGCCGGTGCAGGTTGGTGGCCGCGTGGTGCTCGAGGCCCAGAGTGAGGTTGTCCAGCTTGTCGCGGTCGAAGGACGGGCCGAAGCGCCCCTTGCCGCCGCGCACCAGCGCGAACGAGAGCAGAGCCCAGTACAGAAGGAAGTCGTCGATGAAGGACTCCGCGACCGGCGGCTCGTCGAGGTATTCGACACGATGGCCCATCCGGTCGAGGAGTGCGGCGGTGCCAAGGGTCCGATCGCGCATCTCGGGGCTGCATTCGCGTTTGACGGACTTGGTGAACACGGCGATCCGCAACCGAGCCCGTCCCGGCCGCGTCACGTCACCGATCGGATCGAGTTTCATTCCGCGCCAGACGTTCTCGACCTCACGATAGAACGCTGCGGTGTCGCGGACCGACCGGGTGACCACTCCGTTGGCCACGATCCGAATCGGCATCTGGCGCATGTCCTTGTCCAGAGGCAGTCGGCCACGCGACGGCTTGAGTCCGACCAACCCGTTGCACGACGCTGGGATCCGGATCGAACCACCGCCGTCGTTGGCATGTGCGATCGGCACTACGCCTGCCGCCACGAACGCGCCGGAGCCCGACGATGACGCGCCCGCCGTGTGATCCGGGTTCCACGGATTGCGCACAGCGCCGAGCCGCGGATGTTCGGCGGCCGCGCTGAAGCCGAACTCCGACAACTGCGTCTTGCCGAGTGCGTTGAGGCCCGTCGACAGGTAGGCCTTCGCGAAGTCGCCGTTCGCGGTCTCCGGCCGGGGCTCCCAGGCGTCGGCGCCGTCCATCGTCGGCATGCCCTCGACGGCGACGTTGTCCTTGACGAACGTCGGCACGCCGTCGAAGAAGCCGCCGTAGGGGGTGTCCGCAGATGCCCGGGCGCGGGCCTGATCGAAGGCCTCGTAGGCCAGGCCGTTCAATCGAGGGTTGACCTTGAGTGTGCGAGCGATCGCCGCCTCGACGACCTCGAGCCGGGATACCGCCCCCGTCCGGATGGCCTCGGCCACTCCCGTGGCGTCGAAATCACCAAGTGCGTCGTCCTCGTACGCAGAAACGTAGGTCATCGCCTGACGCTAGCAACACACGTGTGCAATAGCGTTGCCGGGTCGTCGAGGCCTGGATACGGAGAAACCCCGCGCCGACCGGGATCGCCGGTGGGGACGCGGGGTCTCCTAGCTGAGCGAATTGGTGCGTCGCTCAAGTCTTGTGCCTAGGCGCGACCGACCTCGAAGCGGACGAACCGTGTCACGGTCATTCCGGCCTCGTCGATCACGGCCTTGACGCTCTTCTTGTCATCGGAGATGGCCTGCTGTTCCAGAAGGACGACGTCCTTGAGGAATCCGGTCAGGCGACCCTCGATGATCTTCTGCATGGCCTGCTCGGGCTTGCCCTCTTCGCGAGCCGTCTCCTCGGCGATGCGACGCTCGTTGGCGACGGCCTCGGCGGGAACGTCCTCACGCGTCAGGTACTTCGCCTTCATCGACGCGACCTGAAGCGCCACGGCGTGCGCAGCCTCGGCGTTGCCTCCGGTGTACTCGACGAGGACGCCGACGGCGGGCGGCAGATCCGACGACCGCTTGTGCAGATACGCCTCGACCGATCCGTCGAAGTACGCGACACGGCGAAGTTCGAGCTTCTCGCCGATCTTGGCCGAGAGATCCGCGATGACCTGTTCGACGGTCTTGTCGCCGACCCGCGCAGCCTTCAACTCGTCGACGTCAGCAGCCTTGGATTCGGCAGCCGCGTTCACGATCTGCGCGGCCACCGCCTGGAACTCCTCGTTCTTCGCGACGAAGTCCGTCTCCGAGTTCAGCTCGATCAGGGCGCCGCCCTTGGCGGCG
>NZ_JAVRQA010000088.1:0-4328 GCF_032161845.1 Mycobacterium sp. | reverse complement strand
CCCGCCGCAGGCCGTCCGGCAAGCGCGCCAGCTGTTGAACTCCCACATCGATCGGGCCGCGGTGATCCTGGCGGACTGTGCTCGTGCCGAAAGCGCATGCTTCGACACCAAGGAGCACCGCGTAGAGCTGGAGCGCCTTAGTGCTCGGGTGGCAGCCAAGACTGCGAGGACGACGTAGTGGGCGCCGATGCCCGGGTCGCGCTCGTCACGGGCGGAACGCGGGGGATTGGTCGTGCCATCACCGACCGGTTGACCCGCTCCGGTGTCACGGTGGCCGCGGTGTACGTCCGCGACGTCGCTGCGGCATGGGCAGTCCGCGACGACGCCGAACGATGCGGCGCCAAAGTTTCCCTGCATCAGGTCGACGTCGGGCAACCGACTTCCTGCCAGTCTCTCGTCAACGAGGTTCTCGAGCAGCACGGGCGGTTGGACTATCTGGTCAACAACGCCGGCATGGTGATCGAGCAACGCTTGGGTGCGGTCAGCGCCGAGGACTGGCACCGGCAGCTTGCGGTGAACCTCTCCTCAGCGTTCTTCCTGAGCCAGGCCGCGCTGGCTCACATGACGCAGCAGCGTTTCGGCCGGGTGGTCAACATCGGTTCGGTGACCGCCCTGATGGGCAGCCCCGTGCAGATCGCCTACGCCGCCGCCAAGGGCGGCATCGTCGGCCTGACCAGATCCAGCGCCCGCGCCGTCGCCCGCAAGGGCATCACCGTGAACTGCGTGATCCCCGGCAGTTTCGACACCGATCTGTCGGCAGAGCTGGTGTACACCGACCGGGATGCGGTGACGTCGATGATCCCGGTCGGGCGCTGGGGCCGACCCGAGGAGCTGGCGCACGCCGTCGCGTTCCTGCTCGACGATCTTGCCTCGTACGTCACCGGCGCGGTCCTGACCGTCGACGGCGGAATGAGCATGGGCGGATGACGACGTTTCGATCACCACTGAGCGCTGCCGACGTCGTTGCGCCTGCGGTTCCGGCGAACCTGCGCACCGAGTACCGGCGGTTCGGATACGTCACTGATCTGGCGATCAGCGCCTGCGCCGAACGCGCCGCGCGGCAGTGGGGCAGTCGTCCTGCCCTCGTCGAGTCGGGAACGGACCTGACCTATCAGGAGCTGCTGGAGCTCGTCGAACACGCGGGTGGTTGGCTCACGAAATCCGGGGTCCGGCCAGGCGATGTGGTGTGCTGGCAGACTCCGAACTGGTGGGAGGCTCACGTCCTGGGCCTGGCGATCTGGCATATCGGTGCGGTGAGCTGCCCGATCGCTCCGTTCTATCGCGAGCACGAGTTGCGACATGTCATCGAGCAGGTGCGGCCGGCGGCTGTTGTCTCTGCCGAAGCATTTCGGGGCTTCGCCCACGCTGAGGCATTCGATGACTTGCTGGCCGACGCCGGTCTAGGCGCGATACCCAGGGTTGTCCTGCGAGGCTGCCGCCCCGGCTGGACACCGTTCGAGGACGTCGTATCCGTCGGCCAGCGTCAGCGGTCTGCCACCACCTCGCCGGGCGACCCGTGCCTCATCCTGTTCACGTCGGGAACCACGTCGGCGGCGAAGGCCGCAGTGCATTCGTCGCAAACGTTGTTGGCCGAAACGCGCCAGCTCGTCGACGTGTGGGGCCTGAGCTGGGAAGACGTCGCCTACATGGCGGCCCCGTTACAGCACATCACCGGAGTGCTCAACGCCATGACGATCCCCCTGCTGGTGGGCGCGTCGGCGGTGCTCGCCGAGCGCTGGGATGCCGACGAAGCCGTCCAGGACATGAAGCGGCGACGGGTCACCTGGACTGCCGGCGCGACCGTGTTCCTGCAGGAACTGACCGACGCCGCCCGCGCCGCCCGTGTGCACCTGCCGCTGCGAATGTTCGCGTGTGGCGGTGCGTCGGTTCCGCGCGCGATCATGGAACGTAGTGAGGAGCAAGGGATTCCCGCGGCGCGGGTCTACGGCATGACCGAACTGCCGACAGTCACCGTGATGAACCGGGCCTACCCGTTCGACCTTCGGGCCGAGACCGACGGCGCGGTTGCCCCTGGAGTCGAGGTGCGGGTAGTCGACGACCAATCCCGTTCGCTCCCAACCGGTTCCGCGGGCGAGCTGCTGGTGCGCGGACCCGAGCGGATGCTCGGCTACCTCGACGCCGCGGCCAACCGGACCGCCCTTGACGATGCGGGCTGGTTTCGCACGGGCGACGTCGGTGTCCTCGACAACGCCGGATTCGTCACGATCACCGGCCGCCTCAAGGACGTCATCAATCGCGGCGGTGAGAAGTTCTCTGCCCGCGACATCGAAGACGTGCTCGCAGCGCATCCCGCGGTCCGTCAGGCCGCGGTGGTCGCGGGCCCCGACGCTAGATTCGGCGAAGTTCCGATCGCCTTCGTGGTACTCGACGGTGCGACACGCCCCTCCGCCGACGAACTGGCCGGGCATCTGCGGGCGACCGGCGTCGCGCGCCAGAAGACGCCAGTTGCATGGCATTTCGTGGATTCCCTGCCGATGACGCCGTCGGGCAAGGTCAAGAAGTTCGAGCTGGTCCAAACCGCTCAATCACAGAAGGGCGAGGATGACACCTGACGAATTTCGCACCCTACTCACGGGGAAGGAAGACGCCGACGGCCGGCTGGTGCTGCCGGTCCGCAACCCGAACTCCGAACGGGTCTTCGGCGGGCAGATCCTGGCCCAACTGATCGCGGCGATCGCGCCACCGAATAAGTCCGTGAAGTCGCTGCACGTCGCCTTCCCGCGCGCGGGACGACCTCGCAAACCGCTGTTCCTGGATCTCGAGCAGACTCACGAAGGCCGCTCGCTGGGACACCGGCGTGCCGTCGTCTGGCAGGACGAAGAATCCGGCCGACGCATCGTCGCGACCGCGTCGATCCTCGTCGACCAGGCCGAGGAGAGTTACGACTATCAGTACGCCGCCGTGTCGTCGGGAGATCCGATGGCAGCCAAACCCATTGACTTCGCTGTCGTGCCCGGAGAGTCGAGACTGATCAGCGCAGTCGGTCTCGACGACGCGAGCGCCGTGCCCGCAGAGCTCGCGTTCTGGATGCGCTGTCCGGGCTTCGACGACCCGTCGCTGGCACAACCGACCGTCGCTTATGTCTCGGACTGGCCGCTCATCGGCACGCTGCTCAAAGCCGTGCCCGGCGTCAGCCAGTCCGACGCCCACGTGCTGCTGGAGACCGGCGTCGTGACCCATTCGGTGTGGTTCCACCAGCCGTTCGACGTGTCCGAGTGGCTGCGGGTGGAGACCCGCGGTACCCGGCTGGCCGGCGGCCGCGGCTTCGGCACCGGCGCCGTGTACACCCAGGAAGGGTCGCTCGTGGCGTCCTTCGCCCAGGAAAACGTCATAAGGAGACAGCAATGACAGCAGAGCATTTCGTCCGATACGACGTCGACGACAAGGTCGCGGTGATCACCTTCGACCGCCCGGAGGCCGCCAACGCCCAGACGGCGGGCATCCTCAAGGACCTCGATGACGCATTTCGGCGCGCCGACGAGGACCCCGAGGTCAGGGTCATCGTCTTGACCACCACCGGCAAGCACTTCTCCGCCGGGCACGACATGTCGGGCGTCGATCCTTCGGCGGACGGGCGTGCTCTGGGTCCCCGGCGGACCGACGGCAAGCTCATCGCAGAGGACTACTATGACTGGGAGACAAGGGGATATCTCGAGTACGCCAAGCGCTGGCGCGACATCCCCAAGCCGACCATCGCCGCGGTACAGGGCAAGTGCATCGCGGCTGGGCTGATGCTGTGCTGGCCGTGCGACCTGATCGTCGCCGCGGACAACGCGCAGTTCTCCGATCCGGTCGGCCTGATGGGCATCATGGGTATCGAGTACCACGCTCACACTTGGGAATTCGGGGCGCGCAAGGCCAAGGAGATGCTGTTCACCGCGAGTTCGGTGTCCGCCGAGGAGGCGCTGCGCTCCGGAATGGTCAACCACGTCGTGCCGCTGGACGAATTGCGGTCATTCACCATGACTCTCGCGCATCGGGTGGCCCAAACCGATCCGTGGGCGTTGCGGCTGGCCAAGCGCGCCGTCAACCAGACTCTCGACACCATGGGCTTCTCGACGGCGATCGAATCGTGCTTCGACATGCATCACCTCGGGCACACCAGGGCGCTTGCCGCGACCGGTGGAAAGACCGTCGTGATGGCCGACCTGGAACGGATGAAGGCCGCGGGCCGCGCCAGGTGAGCCGTTCACCGGCAAGCCGGGCCGATCGCTCCTTGGAGCTGACTATCGGCGGAGCATTTGCTTGCCGTCGAAGCTGTTCCACGCTTGCGGACGAAGCTCGATGACGACGCGGTCCTGCCGGGC
>NZ_JAVRQA010000087.1:0-15426 GCF_032161845.1 Mycobacterium sp. | reverse complement strand
GTGATCAGCGACATGCTCGGCGTCCCCTACGAGGACCACGAATTCTTCCAGGAGCACGCCAACGCTGGTCTGGCTCGCTTCGCGGCCGCGGATGCCATGCAAAAGGGCGCGATGAGCCTGCACCAGTACCTCATCGACCTGGTCAAAGAGAAGCAGGCCAACCCGGCGGAGGACGCGGTCTCCGATCTCGCAGAGCGGGTGACCGCCGGCGAGATCAGCGTGAAGGAAGCCGCGCAGCTCGGTACCGGGTTGCTCATCGCCGGCCACGAAACCACGGCGAACATGATCGGCATCGGCGTGCTGGCCCTGCTCGAGAACCCCGAACAGGCCGCACTGCTTCGTGATTCGGACGATCCGAAGTTCATTGCGAACGCCGCCGAGGAACTGATGCGCTACCTGTCGATCATCCAGAACGGGCAGCGTCGGGTCGCGACCGAGGACATCGAGATCGGTGGCGAGACCATCCGTGCCGGCGAGGGCATCATCATCGACCTGGCACCCGCAAACTGGGATGCCGCCGCGTACCCGAATCCCGACAAGCTGGACTTCACCAGGGATGCCGGCCAGGAACTCGGGTTCGGCTACGGCCGCCACCAGTGTGTCGGCCAACAGCTCGCCCGCGCCGAACTGCAGATCGTGTTTCAGACACTGCTGCGTCGTATCCCGACCCTGAAGTTGGCGATTCCGTTCGACGAGGTCCCCTTCAAACACGACCGGCTCGCCTACGGCGTCTACGACCTGCCGGTGACCTGGTAACCCTGCCGATCCTTCCTGCACCACAGCCCGATTGGAGTGCCACCGATGTCAACCCCAACAGCAACAAGCACGCTCTATCCACCCGAAGGCTGGGGCGCGCCCAAGGACCGTCGCGGACATGCGGCGGGCTCCGTCAGCGGTTTGCCCGTTGGCACCGAGGTCTTCTCGGCGGACAACCACATCTCCGTCGCCGAGGACATCTTCTTCGAGCGCTTCCCGGATGACCTCAAGGGGCAGGCGCCGCGGATCTGGTACGAAGACGGCGCGTACATGGTCGGCGTCAACGGTCGGTCCTTCGTGGCGGGTGACTTCGGTCGGGTGCTCATGCAGTACGACGATCTGGCAGGCGCCGCTACCAACAACATCGAGGCGCGCATCCGCGAGCTCGCCGAGGACGGCATCCAGAAGGAGCTGGCCTTCCCGAATGCCGTGCTGGCGCTGTTCCACTACCCCGACAAGGCGCTGCGTGAGCGTGTCTTCCGGATCTACAACGAGCACATCGCCGAGCTGCAGGAAAAGTCGAACGGCCGCTTCCACGGCGTCGGGCTGATCAACTGGTGGGACCCCAAGGGCACCCGCAGCACACTGGCCGAGCTGAAGTCGTTGGGACTCAAGACGTTCCTGATGCCGTTGAATCCCGGTAAGGACGACGAGGGCAAGGTCTACGACTACGGCAGCGCCTCGATGGATGCGGTGTGGGACGAGATCGAGGAGGCCGGCCTGCCGGTCGCCCACCACATCGGTGAGACGCCGCCGAAGACGCCGTGCGAGAACAACAGTGTCGTGGTCGGCATGATGATCAACGTCGACTCGTTCCGCGAGCAGTTCGCCAAGTACGTCTTCTCCGGCATCCTCGACCGGCATCCGAAGCTGAAGATCGGCTGGTTCGAAGGCGGGATCGCCTGGGTGCCAACCGCGCTGCAGGACGCCGAGCACCTGTTCGCCTCCTACCGTCACATGTTCAACCATCAACTGGAACACGACGTCCGCTACTACTGGGACAACCACATGAGCGCCTCGTTCATGGTGGACCCGCTGGGGCTGCGACTGATCGACCAGATCGGTGTCGACAAGGTGATGTGGTCCTCGGACTACCCGCACAACGAGAGCACCTTCGGTTACTCGGAGAAGTCGCTGGCCGCCGTCGTCGAGGCGGTCGGCCCCGATGACGCGGTGAAGATCGTCAGCACCAACATCAAGAACTTCCTGGGGGTCTCGTGACGACCTTTGCCACCGATACCGTTCGGTTCGACATCCCGGACCTGCCCGACCGCGCCAGGATGTACCGCGAGTGCGGAGCTCGACTGCGAAACGCCATGAAGGACAAGGGTGTCGACGCACTGGTGCTGCTCGGCAACGGCAACGTGGTCTACGCAACGGGGGCCAGCTGGCCGCTGCTCGACGCGGGGCTGTCGCACGTCGAGCGGCCGGTCGCCGTCGTCCTTGCCGACGACGAACACCCCCACCTGTACATGCCGTTCCGCGAAGGCAGCGCCTTCGATTCGGAGTTGCCCGCTGATCACGTGCACGGTCCGCTCTATCTCGAATTCGACGAGGGCGTGCGGAGTTTCGCCAAGGTACTGGCCGGCCTGGTGCGACCGGGTGCCACGGTGGCGGTCGACGAGCTGACGGGTGCGATGCGACGGGCCACGGACGTGCTGTTTCCCGCAGGACCCCCGGCCGACGCAGCATTGGTGGTCGGTCCGGCCAAGTTGGTCAAGACCGTCGACCAGATCGCCAGCATTCGCAAGGCCTGCCGCATCACAGAAGCGGCCGCCGCCGACGTCCAGAGGTCGTTGGCTCCTGGCGTGCGCCAGATCGACCTCTCCGCCGAATTCGTCCGCCGCGCCTTCGAACTGGGCGCCACCGCTAACATGCTCGAGGCCATCTGGCAGGTGATGCCAAGCACGCAGACCAGCGGCGGAGTCTGGACAACGACCGGCGACCTCGCCCTGCCATTGCTGACCACCGAGAAGGAGCTCCGATCCGGGGACGTGCTGTGGACGGACGTCAGCATCACCTACGACGGTTACTGCTCCGACTTCGGGCGCACCTGGCTGGTGGGGGAGGAACCGTCGGTCCGCCAGCAGGCCCAGTTCACCAAGTGGCGGGAGATCCTCGCCGCCGTCCTCGCGGTCACCAAGGCGGGCGCGACGTCGGGGGATCTCGCCCGAGCCGCGATCGCTGCCAACGGCGGCAAGAAGCCGTGGCTGCCCCACTTCTACCTTGGACACAGCATCGGCACCAACGCCGCCGAAATGCCAATGATCGGAACCGATCTCGGTGAGGAGTTCGACGACAACTTCGTCTTTCCGGCCGGCATGGTCCTGGTACTCGAGCCGGTCGTTTGGGAGGACGGCACCGGCGGATACCGAAGTGAGGAGATCGTGTACATCACCGACGACGGCGCGACCTCCATCACCGACTACCCCTACGCGCCGTACGGGGAACTTCTGAATGGGCCCCAAAAATGAGCACTGAGATCCTCGCCGACGACCTGGCCCTGCGCAAGGGACGGCGCGAACGCGCGCTGGCCCAGATGGATGCCAACGACCTCGACGTTCTGGTGCTCGGCCGCCAGGCGAACGTCCGATACGTCACCGGGGCGCCGCAGCTCTGGGTGGCTGGAACCCGCCCGTTCGCACCGATTTGCGTGCTGGTGCGCGCCACCGGCGAGATTCACCTCAACAGCAGCTGGGACGAGGGCATCCCCGAGGAGATCGGACACGACCACCTCTACGGGTTGGCGTGGAACCCGATGACGAACATCGAGGTTCTCAAGGGCATCGACGGCGCCGCCACCGCCCGCCGCGTCGGCACCGATGCGATGTCCCCGTCGTTCGCTCAATTGCTGCCGTTGGCGTTCCCCAACGCAGAACTCGTCGATGGCGAGTCGGCGATGCGGACGGCGCGGCGCATCAAGACCGATGACGAGATCCTGGCGCTGCGCGGTGCCCTCGGCGTCGCCGAAACCGGGCTCGCCGCAGCGGTGTCTGCGCTCGCCCCCGGTATCACCGAGCAAGCATTGACCGGAGTCATGCTGGAGGCGATGGCGGCGGGCGGCGTGAGTACCTCGGCCACCCAGGACGGTGCCTGGATCACCTCACGCGAGCATTCCTGGAGCGTGGGACGCCGTGACGGCCACATCGGCGATGGCGATTTGGTGGCCTTCGCTGCGGGTGCGTTGGCCGACGGATACGTCGGCGAGGTGGGCCGCACCCTGGCCGTCGGCGACGTGAAGGGCGTCGATGCGTTGTATCGGCGCTCGAATGAATTGTCGGAGCGGCTGTTCGGTGCCTGCCGCCCCGGTGCCGCAGCCAGCGTCCTGCTCGCCGCCTATGAAGCGGCGGGGGAGTCGCTACCGCCGATGCCGGTGGCGCACGGACTTGGCCTCGGTTTCGATCCGCCCGTAATCTCGCCCGATCTTCCGCAGACTGCTGCCGAGGAAACCCTGGACCCCGGCATGGTGCTCGCCGTGACGTCGTACGTGTGGGAGGCCGGCGTCGGTGCAGTGTTCAACCGCGATGCCTTGCTCATTACCGAGCAGGGCGCCGAGCTGCTCACGACAAGCCCATCGGTGACCGCCGCCGCTGCCGGAATCCTCTGAGGGAGCGACGATGTCGAAGAAGAAGCGGCCGCCGGCCGAGGAGATCATTCTCTACGAGAAGGATCCGAAGACCAAGATCGCGACCATCACGTTCAACCGGCCCGAGTTCCTCAACGCACCGACCTCCGACGCGCGGCTGCGCTATGCCGATCTGATCCGCGCGTCGAGCGTCGACAACGACGTCAAGGTCGTCGTCATCCGAGGAGTTGGCGACAACCTCGGAAGCGGAGCCGATCTGCCGGAGTTCATGGAGGGCAATGACGACCCCGCGTTACGGCTTCGCGAGTTGAAGGTCGAAGGCATGGGTGTCGAGTACCCGCCGAAGGGCACCTTCCGCAATGGCGCCACGATCAGCGGGTGGTACGCCAATGCACAGGCAGGCAACCGGCCGCTACAGGAACTCAAGAAGATCAGCATCGTGGAGGCCAAGGGCTATTGCTACGGCTGGCACTTCTATCAGTGCGCCGACGCGGATCTGGTGATCTCGTCCGATGATGCGCTGTTCGGGCACCCGTCGTTCCGTTACTACGGGTGGGGTCCGCGCATGTGGACCTGGGTGCAGATGATGGGCCTGCGCAAGTTCCAGGAGATGGTCTTCACCGGACGGCCGTTCACCGCCGAGGACATGGACAAGTGCAACTTCCTCAACAAGGTGGTTACGCGGGATGAGCTCGAGGCCGAGACGCAGAAGTACGCGCTCGCATGTGCCCGTAACCGGCCCGTAGACACGGTCTACATGCAGAAGCTCTTCTTCGAGGTCTACAAGCAGCATCAGGGCGAGTACATGGGGAGCCTGCTGTCGGCGTTCTTCGAGTCGATGGGAAGCGGGGTGCAGAACGACGACGCGCACGACCTCGACATGCAAGAGGCCATCGGCAGCGGCCTGGCTGCCGCGGTCAACGACAACGACGCCAAGTTTCCCCCGGACTTCAGGCTGAGCAAGAAGAACCGCAAGAAGAAGGATTAGCCGGTGGAGCACGCGGCCGGTCCGCTGGACGGGTACACCGTCCTCGATCTGTCCTCGGGCATCGCGGGTGCTTACTGCACCAAGCTGCTCGCCGACGGGGGCGCGGACGTCGTCAAGATCGAGGCGCCGGAGGGTGATTCGCTACGTCGGTGGTCGGCGTCGGAGGCGGCCATCGCGCCCGGCGACGACGGCGCGTTGTTCAGCTTTCTCGCATGCTCCAAGCAGAGCGTCGTCGCCGATCCCGACGTCGCCGCTGACGTCGCCATGGTCGAGCGACTACTGGAAGGCGCCGATGCGGTGGTGTGGTCGCGTGGCTCGTCGGTCGCCGAACTCGACGCGTTGTCACCAGGGGAGATCAGCCGCCGTCACCCGCATCTCGTCGTCACCGCCATCACGCCCTTCGGACTCGACGGCCCCTGGCACGATCGGCCGGCCACCGAGTTCACGTTGCAGGCGTGGTCAGGTGGTGCGATCGGGATCGGACGCGGTTCGCAGGACAGGGCGCCGGTGCACGTCGGCGGGCAGGTCGGGGACTGGGTCAGCGGCGCGTACGCCGCGGCGATGACACTGGCGTTCCGTGCCCGCTCACTGCGCGACGGGTACGGCGAGCTCATCGACCTGTCGATGATGGAGGCCCAGATCCTTTGTCTCACCTACTATCCGGTGACCTACTTCGAGATGCTCGGAAAGCCGTGGCGTTCTGAGCGAAGGCCCACGGTGCCCGGGGTGGCACAGGCCGCGGACGGGTTGGTCGCGCTCGGCTGTGGGACCGCGCAGCAGTGGCACGACCTGTGTGCGATGTCCGGACATGACGAGTGGATCGACGAGCAGTCCCAGCTCACGATCACCGAACAGTCCAATCTGCACGCGGCGGAACTCTACGAGTGGCTCCTCGACCAACGCGTCGATGACGTCCGCGATCTCGCCTCGGCGTTCCGCATCCCCAATTCGCCGGTGGGCAACGGCGCGAACGTCACGACGATGGACCACTTCGTCGCGCGCGAGGCCTTCACCACCAATCCGCGGGACGGTTTCGTACAGCCGAGCCATCCCTATCGCCTCGGCGGCGTCGCCCTGCGGCCACCCGCGCCTGCGCCTCGGCTCGGCGAGCACACCGGATCGGTGCGTAAGTCGGCCCGCGCCCCCCGAGCCGTTCCGGCGGGCGAAAGGGACCGTGATCGCCTGCCGTTCAGCGGACTTCGCGTCCTCGACATGACCACGTTCTGGGCGGGGCCGTCGTGCACCCACGTGCTCGGCATGCTCGGCGCCGAACTCATCCACCTGGAATCCACGCCGCGGCCCGACGGGACGCGGCTGATCGCGGGGATCCCCGCGAGCGTCGACCTGTGGTGGGAGCGTTCACCGATCTTCTCGGCGCTCAACACCAACAAGAAGAGCCTGACCCTGGACTTTCAGACCGACCGGGGGCGCGAGCTGCTGCGTCGGCTGATTCCGACGTGTGACGTCATCGTCGAGAACTTCACCCCACGGGTGATCGATCAGCTCGGGCTGGACTTCGCGTCGGTCCGTGAGTTGCGCGACGACGTGATCATGCTGCGGATGCCAGGTTTCGGCCTCGACGGCCCGTGGCGCGAGAATCCCGCCTTCGCCTACATCATCGAAGACGCCTCCGGACTCAGTTGGCTCACCGGCTATGCCGACCGCAACCCGTACGAGCCGTACTCGGTCGGCGATCCGAACGCGGGTGTGCACGCACTGAACGCGCTGATGCTGGCACTCGAACACCGGCGCAGGACCGGCTCGGGCGTGCTGGTCGAGGCGGCAATGGTGGACGCAGCGCTCAACATCGCCGCCGAGCAGGTCATCGAGCACTCCGCGTACGGGTCACTGTTGCAGCGCGCAGGCAATCGTGGGCCCGCGGCTGCCCCCCAGAACATCTACCGGTGTGCAGGGCTCGACGAGTTCGGTCGGGAGGATTGCTGGGTCGCGATCGCGGTGGCCACCGACGCGCAATGGGAGGCGTTGCGCGAGGCCATCGGTCGACCGGAGTGGGCAATAGCCGGCCCCCTGTGCGACATGGCTGGGCGTCGGGCTAATCACGACGACATCGATGAACGGCTCGCTGCGTGGTGTCTGCCTCGCACCGGCGACGACATCGTCGAAACGCTCTGGGCGGCGGGCGTTCCCGTTGCCAAGGTGATGCAGCCGCACCACCAGGCCGAGCTGCCGCAATTGATGCATCGGCGCTTCTTCGAACAGGTCGGTCATCCCGTGAACGTGGCGGCGTCACACAGTACGTTGCCGGTGAACCTGTCCAGCGGGCCCGACCAGTTCCACCGGGCGCCGGCCCCGTTGCTCGGCGAGCACAACCGCGAACTGCTGCGCGAGATGGGCCTGGCCGACGACGAGATCGCGGCTCTGGAAGTGGACGGAATCATCGGCACGGCTCCCGCCATGGGTGGTCGCAAGAAGGCCGACCGTTAGGGGCATTTGCTCCCGATTAGCATGTGACACCGACAATTTCGACGTGTAGCCATTGAGTTGTGCACAGTTCGTGATTGATCCACAGATCGGGTTTCTGGGCTGTTCGGGGTCGGATGGCGACCTTAGAGTCGAATCATGTTCGATGAACTGGTGGCTTCCACGACCGGCACCGGCGGGGCCGGTGCGGTCGATGCGTGGACCCGGGTCGAATCCGCGGCGTGTGCCCGCCGATTGGCGGCGATGGTCACCATGCTCGACGACGCGCATGCCGCCACCGGATCCGCCGACCGCGACCAGTGGTGTCTGGACAACTGGGGAGCGGTTTGCGCCCACATTGGCGCCGCCCAACGCATTACTAGCGGCACCGCGTCCAACCTGTTGATCGTCGCGACCGCACTACGGGACCGCTTCCCGAAGGTGGCGGCGCGATTTCTTGCCGGACTGATCGGCTACCCCCTGGTTCGCACCATCGTCACCCGCGGCGCCCTGGTCACCGACCCCGATGCCCTGCGCGCCCTCGATGAAGCACTGGCTGAGGCGCTGCACAGCTGGGAACCCATGTCAGTGGACAACACCGAACAGGCCATCGACGCGTTCATCGCGCAGGTCGACCCGTACGCCGTGCGCCGCACTCAGACCGGCGCCCGGGGCCGATCCGTCGACATCACCGTCGAGGAGGGCAGCGGACTAGCCGCAGTGTTCGCCACCTTGTTCACCCCCGACGCGAAAGCCTTCGACGCCCGCCTCAACGCGTTGGCCGACACCGTCTGCCCGGCGGACCCCCGCACCCGCGACCAACGCCGCGCCGACGCCATGGGCGCCCTGGGCCACGGCGCCGACCGGTTGGCCTGCCTCTGCGACACCGACGCCTGCCCCGCCGCCGACAACCCACCCCCCAGCGGGGTCGTCGTCTACGTCATCGCCCACCAGGACACCCTCGACGGAACCGACGTTCCACCAGTGTCCGACGACCCCGAGCCCGACGATCCCGAGCCCGACGATCCCGAGCCCGACGACGGCAGCCCCGACGAGCCACCGGTTACCGACGAGGACGACTCCGCCGAAGGTGAGAGCGCTGGCCTCGACGGCGCGACGCCACCGATGTTCGCCAAACCGCTGCACGAGCTGCCGCTGACCGAAGCCCGCACCCCTGGTCCGGGCTCCTTCAGCAATATCCGGCCCGCGGCCATCATGGCGAACAATTCCTGCCCGGGCCGGTCGCCTGCCACGCCGCACTCAACGCGACCCTCACCACGGTCGTCGATCCCGGCCGGGCCCCCCGAGTGCAGCTACACCCCATTGGAGCAGCTGGCCGTCGTCGACACTGCGCTGCCCGCGGTGCGCGACGGCTGAGTCAGCCGATAATGGGGAAACGCCGATTGCGGGCCAACTCGTCCAGCGCGTCCTGCATGACGGACCGCACGTAGGTGTCGACCTCGGCCACATCGGGATCGGGGCCGAACCGCGCCTCGATGTCGATCGGTTCCAGGACCTGGGTGACGATCTTGGTCGGCAGCGGCAGATTCGGCGGAATCAGAACGCTGAACCCGAAGGGGAACCCGAACGTCACCGGCAGGATCTCCACGCGCGCCTTGTTCAATCCCAGCAGCTTCGCCAAGGTGTTGCCTCGGGTCAGGAAGAGCTGGCTCTCCTGTCCTCCGATCGACACCGAGGGGACGATCGGCACGCCAGCGGCAATCGCCGTCCGGACGTAGCCGGTGCGTCCATCGAAGTCGATGACGCCGTCGGAGGTGGTCGGGCGGTAGGAATCGTAGTCACCGCCCGGGAACACCAGCACGACGCCGCCGGAATGCAAAGCGGCTGCGGCATTCTCGGGACTGGCCTCGATGACGCCGACCTTGCCCATCAGCTCGCCCAGCGGCCCCATTACGACCCCGTAGTGCGCCAACGTGTACAGCGGTCTGGCGCGGTAGCCGAACCGGCGGTAGAAGGCCGAGCCGAACAGCATTACGTCAGGGGTGAACATTCCGCCGGAGTGGTTCGAGACCACCAGTGCGCCAAAGTCTTGCGGGAAGTCGCCGAGACCGTGCACTTCTGAGCGAAACCAGCGGCGCAACAGTGGACCGACCTTTTCGACCACCTGTTTGGTGACCGACGGACTGAACTTGTCGAGTTCCGCCCACGGGTTCGGTTCCCCGGTCGCGTCGTTGCTACCCATCCCCGTGAGTGTGTCAGCCCGTGGCGCGGACCGAGGCTACTTCAGGCAGCTGCCGCCGTCGACCGGAAGTGATACGCCGGTGATGTAACGGGCTTCGTCGGAGGCCAGGAAAAGTGCCGCGTTTGCGACGTCCTCTGGTTCGACCCAGCCGATCGGCAGCGTGTGCATGAACTCGCCGACGACCTTCATGTCGTCGGGACCTGGGTTCTCGAGGTCGGGGCGGAACAACCTCATCGTGCCCTCGTTCATGAACAGTGGGGTGTTGACGTTGGTCGGACAGACGGAGTTGACGCGAACGTTTTGGGCGCCGAGTTCCACTGCGAAGGTGCGCATCAACCCGATGACGCCGTGCTTGGCCGCCACGTAGTGACCGCAGTGGGGGTACGCCTTCAACCCACCGACCGAACTGGTCAGGATGATCGACCCGCCGCGCCCTCCCTCGAGGATGTGGGGAACACCTGCCTTCACGGTCTTCCACACGCCGGCGAGATTGATGTCGATCATTGCGGTCCAGTCGGCTTCACTGGTCTTGTCCAAGGTCTGGCCGCCGTTGCCGATGCCCGCGTTGGCGACGATGACGTCGAGCCGGCCCAACTGTTCGACACCGCTGTCGACTGCGGCCTTCAGGGCGTCGTAGTTGCGGACGTCGACCTCCGCGGTGACGACTCGGCGGTTGTGTCCCTTGACGAGATCCGCGGTCTCGGCCAGATCTTCCGGCGTGGCCGCGGTAATGAGTTCGACCGTGTCGATCTTCTTGCAGATGTCGATGGCGATGATGTCGGCGCCCTCTTGAGCCATCCGCACCGCGTGCGCGCGCCCCTGCCCGCGCGCCGCGCCCGTGATGAACGCGACCTTGCCTTCCAACCGCCCTGCCATGTGAACCTCTACTCCATCGTTGTGCGCCATGTGCTGTGCACCTGCCCAGCACTCTTACATTCTGGAGTCATTGTGTCAACGGGCGGCACCGTCCGAAGCGTTTGTACTCAGCGCTTATTCGGCTCCGGGGCCGAGCGCGGGCACGAACGGTGGCAGATCGACGGTCGACCTGATTCCAGGCGGCGCGGAGCACACGAACGGCACGGCATTGACCGCACGATTGGCGGTGTAGGCCGGTGAGACCTCGGCCATCTGCTCTAGTGGAATCGGCATCCGGAGGTCGACCTCCAGCGGCGCGTCGCCGTCGACCGAGATATGCCACCCCGTGTCGAGCAAGTCCCATGCGGGTGCGAGTTCGGTGGAGCAGTACCAGGTGGCTCGAAAACGGATCAGGGTGCTGCCATTTCGAATCCCTGCGATCGTGATCCGTTGCGCGGCGACCGTGCCCGCTGCCAACTCGCCGGCGGCAATCGCGGTGTCCCGCGCCGCGGCGGCCAACTCTCCGCTGGCTTCGACGGTATCCAGCGGAAGCCCGACCGCATCGGCGAGGAGCCGCAACGACGGCCCGAAACTGGCTCCCAGGTAATCGGCGCGGAAATCCTCGAACGGGCCCATCGGTTTGCCGAAACCCATCAGATCGAAGAGCAACTCCGGCGACGGGCGCCGCGACAGGTCGGCGTACTCGTCGATGGCGAGCGAGTTCAATCGGCGCTGAATCGACGTCAACACCAACGGCACGGCCTCGGTGATGAAACCCGGACTGCTGCCCGTGCTGTGGATGGCTGCACCGCCTGCCTCGCAGGCATCCTGAATTCGTTGCCGGACAGCGGAATCCATCGAGGCGGGGTGATGGAACAGGCCGCACGTGGTGACGACGTTGATGCCTGCGGTGAGCAATGCGACCAAGGTGTCGACGTCCGGCGCATTCGGCATGTACAGCACGCAGTCAGCGCCGGACGTGACGACGTCCTCGATGCTGTCGGTGGCCGTCACACCCACGGTTGGCAACCCGCAGATTTCGCCGGCGTCTCGACCGACTTTGTCCTTAACGTGGACGTAGACGCCTGCGAGCACCAACTCCGGGTGCTCGATGATGGCCCGAAGCGCGCGCACCCCAATGGTGCCGGTGGACCACTGAAATACCCGATAGGTCGAATTCGATTGCACTGTGCCTCAGTTCGTTACGCGCAGCAGAGCTTCTTGGGCGTACGACGCCACCAGCACACCACCGCTGGTGAGGATGTCACCGCGGCCGAAGCTGCGGCCGTTGGCGAGGAGCGGACTGTGTTGGCGAAGGAGCAGCCACTGGTCGGTGGTGAAGGGTCGATGGAACCAGATGGTGTGGCTCGTCACGGCCGAGGTGAACTGGGTGCCGTTGCCGAGTTGGCTCAGCCCGGCGTGCGGACGCAGCGCGGTCCCGATCAGGGTGAGGTCGGTGGCGTACGCCGCGAGGGCCGATGCCAGCTCGGGATCGACGGATGGCGTGCGCATCCACAGCTCGAACTCCGGTGGTCCGGTGGTGGTGGCGTTCAGGTCGTCGGCGGTCCGGGTGTCCCACGGGATGAGTCCGAGTGCGACGTCGTGATCGGGTCCTGGTACCTCGCCGACGGGCTCTACGGATTGCCGGTCCAAGCCGTCCTCCGCGGTGTGCATGGAGACGGAAGCGACCCCGATGGGTCCCTTTGCCTGCGTCGCGGTGATGGTCAGGGTGCCGAAGGACCGGCCATCGTGATGGCGGGTGACCTCGTATGCCAGGGGTTCGTCGGCGCGGCCCTCGCGGGGGAAGACCGAGTGCAACGACTTGACGGCCTTGTCGGGACACGCCAGGGAGGCGGCCCGGACGAACTGAGCTAGCAGTTGCCCGCCGAAGACGCGGTGGTAGTCGAGGCGCTGATTCCGGGCCAGGAACGGCGTCTCCGAGCCCTCGACGTCGAACGCCAGGCACGCGAGCAGGTCAGACCACAGGTCGGGCACCTGATCAGTGTAAGCAAAATTCTTCTAAACGGAGAATGTAATTCTCCAACTAGTCGCTGGCGAATCCGTTCGCGACGAAATCCCAGACCTCGTCCGCCGAAATCGGCTTGGTGGTCGCGTCATCGGAACCGCTGGACTGCGCCACGAACATCACGGTCTGCATGGTCATGGCGGCGATGCGCTTGGGGTTGATGCTCGGGCGCAGTTTGCCGGCCTCGGCAGCATCCTCCATCAGCTCCGTGAGCAGCACCAGAAGGGGCGCGTGCGCGACCTTGACCTCGGACGGATGGGATACCAGCAGCCTGGGGGCGAAGTCGGTGAACAGCGGACGCTTCGCGGCAGGGTCCGGGCGGGAGGACTCGAAGAGCAGTTGAACGGCCACCTTGAGCCGGTCCAGTGGATCCATCTGGCCCGAGGTCGCGGCGCGGATCTGATCGGCGGATCGGCTCAGCGCGTCCTCGAAGAGTGCGAGCAGAAGCTCGTGCTTACCGTCGAACTGCAGGTAGAAGCTACGCAGCGACTGTCGCGACCGGTCGACGACCTCCTGCACGGTGAAGTCCGTGGTGCCCTTCTCGATGATGATCGCCTGGGCGGCGTCGAGGAAGCGCTGTACCCGCTGGGCGGCACGCAATTTCGCGGTCTTGATGGACCGTTCGACCGCGCGCTGCTTCCAGGCCGGTTCTTCGCTAGGACTGGTAGTCACCGGTGCCTCTGACGTGGGCTGATCGGGGAGAACATGCATGAACTGTACCGGAGAACGTCGTTGCATCGTGCCGTAGACCCCCTCGGGTGCAGCGTGTCTGAGATTGTAACTTTCTCATCGCGAGAATAGTATTCTCATTTGCGCATTAAGAGAAGGCCTACCGGGAAAGGTGCTTTCCAGGAGTGACGTGCAACTGACGTTCGATGCCGAGGTCGACGACTTCCTCGCCGAGTTCGTGGCGTTCCTCGACCAGAATGCGCCTGCCGACGCCGACGCCATCGAGCGGCCGCGGTCGTCCTCGCACGTGCCGGACTGGGCCCGGCGATGGCAGCGACTGCTCTTCGACGACGGCTGGCTGGTGCCGGGCAATCCGCCGGAGTTCGGCGGCCGGAACGCGACCATCCTCCAGCAGTACGTCCATCAGACCGAGTTGGCCCGCCGCAGGATCGTGCCGAGCTTCAACTCGCAAGGCGTCGGGATCATCGCGGCGTCGCTCATCACCTTCGGCACGCCCGAACAGCAGCGCACGTGGGCGATCCCGATCCTGCGCGCCGAGATCACCGCCGCGTTGGGGATGAGCGAGCCGAGTGCCGGTTCCGACCTGGCCTCGCTGCGTACCAGGGCGGTGCGTGACGGCGACGACTTCGTGGTCAATGGTCAGAAGGTGTGGACGTCCGGGGCGCACGACGCCGACGTGATCCTGACGTTCGTCCGCACCGACCCGGATGCCCCCAAGCACCAGGGCATCAGCGTCCTGCTGATCCCCACCGACTCACCGGGTCTCGTCCGCAGGCCGTTCGCGTCGGCCGCCGACAAGGGCGATCTCGACTTCAACGAGGTCTTCTTCACCGATGTGCGGGTGCCCGCGCAGAACCTGGTCGGTGCGCTCAACGACGGTTGGGCGGTCGCCAGCGGGTCGCTTGGCCACGAGCGAAACATGCTGTGGCTCAGTTACGCCGACCGCCTGCAGGATCTGATCGACGATTGGCGGCCGTCGACCGTGGTCGAACGAGACCAGTTCGCGACCCTGGTGATGGACAATCATTCGCTTCGGCTGCTTGGCTCCGCAGCACTGGCGAGAGCCGCGCGTGGCGACGAGGACGTCCCCGCCCTTTCGGTGCTGAAGCTCCTCGGCGCCGAGACGGTCCAAGCGGCCACCGAGCACGCGCTCGACTCGCGCGGCGCTGATGGACTGAGCCACCCGGACGTGACCGCGCCCTATGTGGCACTGAACCTCGATGCCTACGGGGGCGGCTGGGCCGACCGTTACATCCGCACGTTCGCAGGCACCATCGCCGGTGGTACGTCGGAGATTCAACGCAACATCATCGCTCAGCGCGTGCTCGGCCTACCGCGCCGCTGACGGGTGGCTGGCGCGCCACCTCGAGCGTGCGCGGAGCGCCACTTGCCGCGGCGTGTCGACGTACGGACGCGCACGTTCGCGGGGAGGTCGTTAGAGGGTGGCGAGGCGGGGTGCCGAGCCGCGTGCCCGCAGCCCCGCTCCTGCCTTCTTCGTGAGTTCGCGTGAGCTGCCGAGCAATCCGTCGAGTACCAGGACCCGCTCGACGTGGTGGTGCAGGTCGTGCTCGGCGGTGAAGCCGATGCCTGCGAGCACCTGCTGGCAGTGTTTGGCCGCGGTCAGCGCTGCCTTGCCCGCGGCGGCCTTGGCCAGCAGCGCGGTCAGATCGGGGTTGTCCGCGCCAGGCAGCTTGAGTGTCGCTTCGGCGCCTTCGATGGCGACCAGCGTCTCGGCCAACCGGTGCCGGACCGCCTGGAATCCGGCGATCGGCCGGCCGAACTGCATCCGGTCCAGCGCATGCTGGCGGGCCAACGCGAGCATTGCGCGGGAGCTACCGACCAGCCACCAGCCAAGGGCCCGGCGGGCCTCGGCCAACCGCAACAGTTCACCCTCGTCCACC
>NZ_JAVRQA010000086.1:0-2930 GCF_032161845.1 Mycobacterium sp. | reverse complement strand
GGCGCTGGACGATTCGTCCGCAGACACGGGCAAGGACACGCAGTTCTACACGATGCTCGGCACTCGTGGCATCTGGCACGACGGCTGGTTCGCCAACACCGTGCACGCGGCGAGTCCCGCCGGTTGGTCGCACTTCGACGACGACCGCTGGGAGCTCTTCCACATCGAATCCGACCGAAGCCAGTGCCACGACCTGGCGGCCGAACAGCCCGAGAAACTCGAGGAGCTCAAGAAGCTGTGGTTCGCCGAGGCGGCCAAGTACAACGGGCTTCCTCTCGGCGACCTCAACATCTTCGAGACCCTGGGACGCTTCCGCCCGTATCTGTCCGTCGACCGCAAGAACTTCACCTACTACCCCGGCACCGCGGAGGTGGGCATCGGGGCTGCCGCCGAAAGTCGCGGCCAGTCCTTCTCGGTCCTCGCGGAGGTCACGGTCGACGGCGCCGACGCCGAGGGCGTGTTGTTCAAGCAGGGCGCAGGCCACGGTGGCCACGTCCTGTTCGTCCAGGATGGCAGGCTGCAATACGTGTACAACTTCATGGGCGAGGACGAGCAGAGGCTCTCCGCCCCCGACCCGATTCCGCTGGGCAGTCACGTGTTCGGCGTGCGCTACGAGAAGTCGGGCACCGTCGAGGGCAGCCACACCCCGCTCGGCGACGTCACGCTGCACGTCGACGGCAACACCGTGGCCACACTGCCGAACGTGCGCGCTCATCCCGGCAGTTTCGGCCTGGCAGGCGGTGGCATCGCGGTGGGCCGAAATGGTGGGCAGCCGGTGTCGAAGGCATACACGGCGCCGTACGAATTCACCGGCGGCACCATCGCCAAGGTGATCGTCGACATCTCGGGTACGCCGTACGCGGATGTAGAGCGTGACCTTGCGCTGGCGTTCTCGAAGGACTGATGAACCTCTGCCGATGGACCGCAGTGGGTGCCATTTGCGTTGCGGCGACGGCGATGTCGGCGTGCAATAAGATGACGGAAGGCACGCCGGTCAGCAAATCGACGGCGCCCGTCACTGCCACCGCAGCACCGCGTGCGACGCTGCCGACGGGTGGTGCCGGCAACGGCGCCGCGCCGATCGGGGTCGTCCCGACGACCCGCGCGACCATTCCCGCGCAAACGGTCACGTGCTCGCAGCCCACCAAGCCGGGGATCATGGTCGTGGCCAAGGTGGCCGATCCGCAGGCCCCCAAGGTCACGGTCCCGGTGCCGGCAGGCTGGACGCTTGCGCGGGGATCTGGCGACGTCGCCACGAGAATGGAAGGTCCCGACGGGTTCGCGGCCACCGTGACGATAGCCCCCACAAAACTCGACGCGGCAGAAGCCTTTCGGCAGTACGCCGACCAGGTGACGGCCAAGTATGCGATCAGCGCGCTCAGCTTGCTGCCGGGTGAGTTGTGCGACTACAGCGGCCAGAAGTTGATGGGCACGCTGTCCAATACGGCGCAGGACGCGATCCAGTTCGACGACCACGTGGTGCACGTCTGGACGAACACGAAGAACTACCTCGTCGCCGTGCACGTGCAGGCGCCTGCCGGTGTCACCGACATGGACACGATCAGTGAAACGCTGACCGGCGACTTCGAGATTCGCATACCGTGACGTCGTGCTGACCGAGTTGGTCGAGCTGCCCGGCGGCTCCTTCCGAATGGGGTCGACGAGCTTCTACCCCGAAGAAGCCCCCGTGTACACCGCGACCGTCGGATCGCTTGCAGTCGAATACCATCCGGTCACGAACGCCCAGTTCGCGGAGTTCGTTGCCGACACCGGGTACGTGACGGTCGCGGAGCGCCCGCTCGATCCCGCGGCGTACCCCGGTGTCCCCACGGAGGACCTGCTCCCGGGCGCACTGGTCTTTCGGCCGACCGCGAGACCGGTCGATCTCCGGGGCTGGCAGCAGTGGTGGGACTGGGCGCCGGGGGCGTCGTGGCGACAGCCGTTCGGACCCGACAGTGCGATCGAGGATCGCCTCGACCATCCCGTCGTGCAGGTCTGCTACGTCGACGCCGCGGCCTACGCCACGTGGGCGGGCCGTCGACTGCCCACGGAGGCGGAGTGGGAGTACGCCGCGCGCGGTGGGGCGTCGACGACGTATGCATGGGGTGAGGACGTCGCCCCTGGCGGCGTGCTCATGGCGAATACCTGGCAGGGCCGATTCCCGTACCGCAACGAAGGGGCCGGCGGCTGGGTCGGCACGTCGCCGGTCGGGGCGTTCCCGGCCAACGGGTTCGGGCTCGTCGACATGATCGGCAACGTGTGGGAGTGGACGACCACGCCGTACTCGGCACACCACGACGTCGGTGCCTCCAAGGGCTGCTGCACGCCGTCCCGCGACCCGGACCCTCAGGTGAACCAGGCGCTCAAGGGCGGTTCGCACCTCTGCGCGCCGGAGTACTGCCATCGCTACCGGCCGTCGGCCCGATCCCCGCAGTCGCAGGACAGCGCGACCACGCACATCGGCTTCCGCTGCGTCGTTTCCGCGTGATTCGTGGGGCAAGACCAGCGGCTAGCGCTGGATGCACTGCACAAAGCGCTGGTGGGGACGATTTGGCGCATTGCAAGAGCTCACCTAGTATGTAGGGGTTGCCTTGGGCAGACCTCGGCCGTTCTTCACGGGACAGCCCTGCGTGCCTTGAGATGACGAAGACCGCGTACGTCGAGTGTATTCAGTGCTGCTCGCCGTGCCGAACATGCAAGCAATCGAGGAGATCGAGTGATTCAGCAGGAATCGCGGCTGAAGGTTGCCGACAACACCGGGGCCAAGGAGATCTTGTGCATCCGCGTGCTCGGTGGCTCAGGCCGTCGTTACGCCGGAATCGGCGACATCATCGTTGGCACCGTTAAGGACGCAATTCCTGGCGGCACCACCAAGAAGGGTGAGGTCGTCAAGGCCGTCATCGTTCGCACTAAGAAAGAACGTCGTCGCC
>NZ_JAVRQA010000085.1:0-25674 GCF_032161845.1 Mycobacterium sp. | reverse complement strand
CCCCCAAGGACATCGACCACGTCAACGCGCACGCCACGTCCACCTCGATCGGCGACGTCGCCGAGGCGAACGCCATCCGGTCCGCCGGTGTGGAGCACGCCGCGGTGTACGCACCGAAGTCGGCACTTGGACACTCCATCGGTGCCGTCGGCGCGCTGGAGTCCATCCTCACGGTGCTGGCGCTGCGCGACGGCGTCATCCCGCCGACGCTCAACTACGAGACGCCCGACCCCGAGATCGATCTCGATGTCGTAGCGGGTGAGCCTCGATACGGCGACTACCAGTACGCCATCAACAACTCGTTCGGTTTCGGTGGACACAATGTCGCCCTAGCCTTCGGGCGCTACTGAGCAGCCGATCCGCACTGAGAGGAAACGCAGCGTGACCCGGTCGTCGACGGGGAGCGGTCTCCCCAACGTGGTCGTCACTGGTTATGCCATGACGACCGCGTTGGCGACCGACGCCAACGGCACCTGGAAGCGTCTGCTGGACGGCGAGAGCGGCATCCGCACGCTGGATGACTACTTCGTCGAGCTGTACGACCTGCCCGTGCGCATCGGTGGTCACCTCCTCGAGGACTTCGAGAGCGAACTGACGTCTGACGAGCAGCGTCGCCTTTCCTACCTTCAGAAGATGGCAACCGTCGTCGGACGGCGGGCCTGGGAGAACGCCGGCTCGCCCGAGGTCGACACCCGGCGTCTGATGGTGTCGATCGGCACCGGTATCGGCAGTGCCGAGGAGTTGCTCTACAACTACGACAACATGCGCGAGAAGGGCGTCGGGGCCGTCTCACCGCTCGCGGTGCAGACGTACATGCCGAACTCACCCGCCGCCGTGGTCGCGCTGGAACGCCGGGCCGGGGCCGGCGTCGTCACGCCGATCTCGGCGTGTGCCTCGGGCAGCGAAGCCATCGCCCACGCGTGGCGCAACATCGTCCTCGGTGAGGCCGACGTCGCCATTTGTGGTGGTGTCGAGACCAGGATCGAGGCGGTGCCGATCGCAGGCTTCGCCCAGATGCGAATCGTGTTGTCCACCACCAACGAAGACCCGGCAGGTGCATGCCGGCCGTTCGACAAGGACCGCAACGGCTTCGTGTTCGGCGAAGGCGCCGGACTCATGGTCATCGAGACCGAGGAGCACGCCGTGGCCCGCGGCGCCAACATCCTGGCACGGCTGATGGGTGCCGCGGTGACCTCGGACGGGTACCACATCGTGGCGCCCGACCCGACCGGTGACCAAGCGGGACGTGCGATCACGCGAGCCGTCCAGCTCGCCGGCCTCGAACCAGGCGACATCGACTTCGTAAACGCGCACGCGACCGGAACGCAAGTCGGTGACGTGGCCGAGGGCAAGGCCATCAACAACGCACTCGGGAACAACCGGCCGGCGGTGTACGCACCGAAGTCGGCGCTGGGCCACTCCGTCGGCGCGGTCGGCGCGGTAGAGGCCATTCTGACCGTGCTGACGCTCCGGGACGGAGTCGTCCCACCCACGCTCAACCTGCGCAATCTCGACCCCGAGATCGATCTGGACGTGGTGTCCGGCGAAGCACGGCGCGGCACATACGAGTACGCAATCAACAATTCGTTCGGATTCGGCGGGCACAACGTAGCGATCGCCTTCGGGAAGAACTGAGACCTAGGAGATATACATGACGACGATGGCGACCGAAACCGTAGACGAATCAACCGACCCCCGCGATCCCCTGCTGCGCCTGCGCGCATTCTTCGACGACGACACCGTTGAACTGCTCCACGACCGCGACCGCTCCGGCGTGCTCGCGGCGTCCGGCGCGGTAAACGGCGTCCGCACCGTCGCGTTCTGCACCGACGGCACCGTCATGGGTGGTGCGATGGGCGTCGACGGCTGCCGGCACATCGTCAACGCCTACGACTTCGCCATCGAGGAGCAGAGTCCGATCATCGGCATCTGGCACTCCGGTGGTGCACGGCTGGCTGAGGGAGTGAAGGCCCTGCACGCCGTCGGCCTGGTCTTCGAGGCCATGATCCGGGCGTCGGGCTACGTCCCGCAGATCTCCGTGGTCGTCGGATTCGCCGCTGGCGGTGCCGCTTACGGGCCCGCACTCACCGACGTCGTCATCATGGCGCCCGAGGGCCGCGTGTTCGTCACCGGACCCGACATCGTCCGCAGCGTCACCGGCGAGGACGTCGACATGGCGTCCCTCGGTGGACCGGACACCCACCACAAGAAGTCCGGCGTGTGCCACATCGTCGCCGACGACGAGGCCGACGCCTATGAGCGGGGCCGCCGACTCGTCGGATTGTTCTCCCAGCAGGGACATTTCGATCGCACCAAGGCCGAGGCGGGCGATTCCGACCTCCGCGCGCTGCTCCCGGACTCGTCCCGTAGGGCCTACGACGTCCACCCGCTCATCTCGGCGCTGCTCGACGAGGAGACGCCGTTCGACGAGTTCCAGTCCAAGTGGGCGCCCTCGATGGTCGTCGGTCTCGGCCGGTTGGCCGGGCGGAGCGTCGGCGTACTCGCCAACAACCCGCTGCGCCTTGGCGGCTGCCTGAACTCTGAAAGTGCTGAGAAGGCCGCGCGTTTCGTTCGGCTGTGCGATGCGTTCGGCATTCCCATCGTCGTCATCGTCGACGTGCCCGGTTACCTGCCAGGCGTCGACCAGGAATGGGGTGGCGTCGTCCGCCGCGGCGCGAAGTTGCTGCACGCGTTCGGTGAGGCCACCGTCCCGCGCGTCACGCTGGTGACGCGGAAGATCTACGGCGGTGCGTACATCGCCATGAACTCCCGCTCGTTGGGTGCGACGAAGGTGTTCGCCTGGCCGAACGCCGAAGTGGCCGTGATGGGCGCGAAGCCTGCGGTCGGCATCCTGCACAAGCGCACCCTTGCCGCCGCTGCACCAGAGGACCGCGAGGCCCTGCACGATCAGTTGGCTGCCGAGCACGAGCGGATCGCTGGCGGCGTGGACAGCGCCATCGAAATCGGCGTGGTGGACGCGAAGATCGATCCCCCGCACACCCGCAGCGTGCTGACGCAGGCCCTGGCCGAGGCGCCTGCGCGCCGCGGCCGCCACAAGAACATCCCGCTGTAAGTCACTCCAGCGCAAAGGATCCCACGTCGATGGCCCCGGCCGGGCGGTAGGTGCCGATCACCACGCCGGTGGTCGACACCGTGCTGTCGATCAGCGTCAGGCCCTTCGGCACGACGCCGTCGGCGAACAGCCGCTTGCCAGGGCCGACGACCACGGGGAATACCCAGATTCGGTATTCGTCGATCAGGTCGTGGCGCATCAACGTCTGGATCAGATCGGCGCTGCCGTGCACCTGCAGTTCGGGGCCTTCGGTGTCCTTGAGCGCGGCGATCGCCGCGGGCACCTCTTCATCGAGGAGAACCGAGTTCGCCCATTCCAGGCGGGGACGGCTGCGCGAGGCCACGTACTTCGTCGCGTCGTTCAGCGGCTTCGCGGCGGGGTCCTCCGCACCGGCGTGCGGCCAATGGGCGGCGAAGATGTCGTAGGTCCGGCGGCCAAGGACCAGATCGAAGGGCACGCCCATCGTCCTGCCCATCACCTCGCCCATGTGATCGTCCCAGTAGTTGACCGACCAGCCACCGAGGGTGAATCCACCATCGGTGTCCTCGTCGGGTCCGCCGGGGGCCTGCATGACGCCGTCGAGGGTCAGGAACGTGTTCGCGATCAGTCTTCTCATATTCGATCAGACATGTCGCGGCGGCGAAACTCATCGGACTACGTCCGGGCGATGTCCGCCATGTTCGGTGCGAGCAGGTCTGCCAGCTGAGACCAGGGCACGACGATGGTCTCCGCCATGCCGAGACCAAACTGGTTGGGAGCGAAGTGAAGTTCCATGCCGTCGGGGGTGGGAGCCCAGTTGGCGAAGTTCTCGCGGGCGGGTGCGTTGCCTGGTGCGTCCGGCATCACGCCGTTCCAGCCGTTGACCTTCGGCAGGATCATCTTGGTCTGTTGAGACAGTCGCTTCAGCCCTGCTCGTTCGTCGCGGAAGACATCAGCGAGCGTGACGGGCCGGGCGGTTCGGCTGTCGATGACGACGGTCCCGGCCTCGCTCGACGGATGCGTCCCGAAGTAGAAGGCGCTGGTGATCACTTGAGCGATGACGACTCGGCGGAACGTCACCTGTCCGTTCGACTCGAACGTCCACGGCGTCGAGTCCGCCCTCGCGCCGGCTATCGCCCGGGCGAGCTGACCTCGGAGCACCGCCTGGCTGGCGTCGTTGAAGGCTCGGGTGACGGCTGCATTCCCGCCCACCAGTTGAACTCTCGAGGCCTTCCAGGTGCCGAGCCCGTCGGGTGAGAAGCCGTCGATCGACGTCGTCGTGACGCCGTAGGTCATGCGGTTGGATGTACCGGCCTCGGACGGTGGCGGATCCGCCGTCGCCGCTACGGACGAGATCGCCATCGCGGCCGACGACGATCTCTCAGCCGGATCCTGGGTCTCGGTGCAGGCCGCCAGTCCGAGCACGGCGACGAGAATGCCGATCGCCCGTAGTCCGCCGATCACCGCAAACCTCCCAGTCAGTGGATCAGTGTCGTGCGGCGAGGAACTCCGCGGCGACGTCGGCGACCTTGGCGCGGTCCGCGGCGACCAGACCGATGCGCGTGCGGCGGTCGAGGATGTCATCGACGGAGAGCGCCCCCTCGTGAGTCGTCGCGTACTCGAATTCCGCCCTGATGACGTCTATTCCTTCTGCCACCAAGGCGTTCGGACGTTCACAGGTCGAGCGCGCAACGACGTTGGGCGCCTCGGCACCATATCGCGCGACGAGCGACGACGGGAGGTCGACGCGCGGCGGGACTGCGGATACCGGGTTGGCGGGCGCCCCGACCAAGGGGAGGTTGCGGGTCCGGCACGCCGTGGCGGAGAGGCCGCGCAGCGGCACGGCCCGGTCCAGCACGTCCTCCGCCATGTAGCGGTATTCCGTGAGTTTTCCGCCGATGACGCTGAGGACGCCGTTCGTCGACTCCACCACGGCGTGTTCGCGTGAGACGTCCGCGGTCCTGCCTTCGCCGGTGTCGATCAACGGCCGCAGTCCGGCGTAAGCGCCGATGACGTCGTCGGGTCCCAGCGCCACGGCCAGTGCGGTGTTCACGGTGTCGAGCAGGAACGCCACCTCCCCCGGCGTCGGTTCTGGGACGTCGGGGATGGGCCCCGGTGCGTCTTCGTCGGTGAGGCCGAGGTAGACCCGCCCGAGCTGTTCGGGCATGGCGAACACGAAGCGGTTTGTCTCACCGGGGATCGGAACCGTCAGTGCGGCAACGGGATTGCCGAACAACGCGGCATCGAAGACCAGGTGGGTGCCGCGGCTTGGGCGCAGCCTGATCGACGGGTCGACGTCACCAGCCCAGACGCCGGTCGCATTGATCACCGCCAGGGCGGAGACGTCGATGGCTTCACCGGTCAGCTGATCGGTGAGCCGCACCGAGGTGCCGGTGGCCTCCGACGCGGCGACGCGGGTGAGGATTCGCGCGCCGTGCTGGGCAGCGGTGCGCGCGACGGCCACGACCAGCCGCGCGTCATCGATCAGCTGGCCGTCGTAGGCAAGGAGGGCGCCGTCGAGCCCGTCGCGGCGCACCGTCGGTACCAACTCCACGGCGCGGGCGGCGGCCACGCGACGCGACCTCGGCAGCGTCGACGCGGGCGTGCCCGCGAGCCTGCGCAGCCCGTCGCCCGCGGTGAAGCCGAACCGAACCAGCGCCCGCGAGGCGCCGTTCATCGAGGGCAGCAGCGGGACGAGTTGAGGCATTGCCTTGACGAGATGGGGGGCGTTGCGCGTCATCAGGATTCCGCGTTCGACGGCGCTGCGGCGAGCGATGCCCACGTTGCCGGTGGCCAGGTACCGAAGGCCGCCGTGGACCAGCTTCGAACTCCAGCGGCTGGTCCCGAAGGCCAGGTCGTGCTTCTCCACCAGCACGACCGACAGCCCGCGAGTCGCGGCGTCGAGCGCGATGCCCGCGCCCGTGATGCCCCCGCCGATGACGACGACGTCGACTTGCTCGCCATCCCCCAGTGCCGTCAGGTCGGCGGTGCGACGAGCGGCGTTCAGGGCGGTGGATGGGGTTGCGGCGGTCATGACTTGAGGTATCCGTTCAGTGCCAGGGCCAACTCGGTGACCAGGTCCTCGGCGGGCAGGATCGCATCGACCATTTGTGCGGACAGGATCGTCGATTGCGTGATCAGCAGGCTCATCGCGGCGAGTTGTCTGGCTTCGCCGGTGCGCACGCTGCCTTCGTCTTGCGCGGATTTGATCTCGCCGGCAACGGTGTCGAGGAGGATCTGCTGGCTGGTGCCGAGCCGTTCTGAAAGGTAGAACATCGCCAGGTCGGGGGCCTGATGCAGGACGGACATGACGACGTCATCGCGGCGCACCAATTGGGCGACCCCGACGATGCGGTCGACGAGCGGTCCGCGCCCGACGCCTGCGCTGGGTACCGCGTCGAGGGCATGAGTGATCCGCTTGGTCAGCAGGGCGGCGAGGATCGACCGGGTGTCGGGAAAACGGCGGTACACCGTCGGTCTGCTGATCGCAGCGCGGCGGGCGATCTCGGCGAGGGTGACCCGGTCGACGCCGAAGGCGAGCACGCAGTCGGCGGCCGCGTCGAGGATGCGGTCCTCCACCGAGATCGGCCGTTCTTCGTTACTGATTGACATGATCTGTAATACTGTAACGCATGATCCGATCGGACGACCAGTCATTGCCCCCCATGAAGTGGAACGCATGGGGCGACCCAGCGGCGGCCAAACCGCTCTCCGAAGGAATCCGGGCACTTCTCGTCCAAGCCCTCGGCGTCGAGGCCACCCCGGGGTCCGAGCCCGAAGCCGATCAGGTTCGCCTGCGCCCGTCGGCATTGTCAGCCGAGGACCGCGAGGCATTGGTGGCCATCGTCGGCGACGCTCACTGCATCTCCGACGACTACGGCAGGCTGCTGCGGGCCGGCGGCAAGTCCACTCTGGACCTGCTGCAGCGCAAGGATTCCGGTGAACAGGATGCGCCCGACGCGGTACTGCTGCCCGCCGACGAGGACGAGATCGCCAAGATACTGAAGCACTGTGCGCAGCACGGCATCGCGGTGGTCCCGTTCGGTGGGGGCACCAGCGTGGTCGGCGGTCTCGATCCGATCCGAGGCGACTTCACGGCCGTGGTGTCGCTCGATCTGCGCCGCCTCGACGAGTTGCACGGCATCGACGAAGTCTCCGGGGAAGCCGATCTCGGTGCCGGAGTCACGGGTCCAGACGCCGAGAAACTGCTTGCCGCGCATGGCTTCTCGCTCGGTCACTTCCCGCAGAGCTTTCAGTTCGCCACCATCGGCGGCTTCGCGGCGACCCGCTCGTCCGGCCAGGACTCTGCGGGGTACGGCCGATTCGACGACATGGTCCGCGGGCTGCGCGCCGTCACACCGGCGGGCATCCTCGACCTCGGGCGTGCGCCCGCCTCCGCCGCGGGACCGGACCTCCGGCAGCTCATCGTCGGCTCCGAAGGCGTATTCGGCGTGATCACCCGGGTGCGGGTGCGGGTGCACCCCGTTCCGGAGACGACGCGCTACGAAGCGTGGTCCTTCCCCGACTTCGCCACCGGCGCAGCAGCGCTGCGGGCCGTCGTCCAGAACGGAACCGGCCCCACCGTGATCCGGTTGTCCGACGAGGCGGAGACGGGCGTCAACCTCGCGACCACCGAGACCATCGGTGAGCAGAGCGTCACCGGCGGATGCCTGGCCATCACGGCGTTCGAGGGCACGGCCGCACACGTCGAGAGCAGGCATGCCGAAACACGGGCGGTGCTGGAGGCGCACGGCGGAACGTCCCTTGGCGACGGCCCTGCGACGGCCTGGGAACACGGCCGGTTCAACGCGCCGTATCTCCGCGATTCGCTGTTGGCGGCAGGCGCCTTGTGCGAGACGTTGGAGACGGCGACGAATTGGTCCAACTTGCCCGTGCTGAAAGCCGCCGTCACCGAGGCTCTCACGACGGCGTTGGGTGAAACCGGCACTCCGGCACTGGTGTTGTGTCACATTTCCCATGTGTATCCGACCGGCGCCTCGTTGTACTTCACCGTCGTGGCAGGCCAACGGGGCAATCCGATCGAGCAGTGGCGCACGGCCAAGGCCGCCGCGTCCGATGCGATGGTCCGCAACGGCGGCACCATCACCCATCACCATGCCGTGGGCGCCGACCACCGGCCGTGGATGCGCGACGAGATCGGCGATCTCGGCGTCGAAGTGCTCCGCGCCGTGAAGGCGGTGCTCGATCCCGCGGGAATCCTCAACCCGGGCAAGCTGATCCCGTGACCGTCGGCCGGATCACGGTCCTGACGAATCCGGCGTCGGGGCACGGCGGCGCGACAACCACCGCCGCGCGCGCGATCGCACAGTTCCACCGACGTGGCATCGACGTCGTGGCCATCGCGGGCACCGACGCCGAGCATGCGCGCCGGCTCGTCGAGGGCGCCCTGGAACGCGGGATGGATGCGCTGGTCGTCGTCGGCGGTGATGGGATCATCGCGCTCGCGTTGCAGGTGCTCGCCAAGACCGACATCCCGCTGGGCATCATCCCTGCGGGTACCGGCAACGACCACGCCCGCGAATTCGGCATCCCCACAAGGGATCCCGAGGCCGCGGCAGACGTCGTCGTCGACGGCCATGTCGAGACGGTCGACCTCGGCCGCATCCGCGGCGCCGACGGCACCGACCGCTGGTTCGGCACCGTGATGGCGGCCGGTTTCGACTCGCTGGTGACCGACCGAACCAACCGGATGCGGTGGCCGCACGGTCGGATGCGCTACAACGTCGCGATGGTCGCCGAGCTTTCCAAGCTGAGGCTGCTGCCGTTCCGGTTGACGTTCGACGGCCAGGAGCTGGTCACCGACCTGACGTTGGCGGCGTTCGGCAACACCCGCAGCTATGGCGGCGGCATGCTGATCTGCCCGGACGCCGACCATGCCGACGGCATGCTCGACGCGACGATGGTCCAGTCCGCGTCGCGAGCCAAGCTGATCCGCCTGTTCCCCACCGTCTTCAAGGGCACGCACGTCGACCTCGACCAGGTGCGGACGGCGAGGGCGAAGGTCATCACCGTCGACTCACCCGGCATCAATGCCTACGCCGACGGGGAGTTCGTCTGCCCGCTGCCGGTCGAGGTGTCGGCTGTTCCTGGAGCGCTACGAATTCTCCGGCCCGCGTGACTCACCCCGCGACACATAAACCGTGGCGACGACACGCCGTAAAACGCCGCGACCACTTATGCCTCGCGAACTGGGCCCGCGACCTTGCACCCCTCGCAGGTCGGCTAGCCGACTCCGCGGTTCAGCCAGGTGACTTCGCCCGTGTCGCCGCCACCGCGGTACGCCTCGAGAGCGTCATCCCACGCGGTGCCGAGCACCGTGTCCATTTCGGCGGCCATGGCGTCGGCGCCCGAGGCCATGAGTCCGCGTAGGCGCATCTCCCCGACCATCACGTCGCCGTTGGCGCTCATCACACCGCTCCACAGGCCGAGCTGCGGGGTGTGGCACCAACGATGACCGTCGACACCCTCGCTCGGGTCTTCGGTGACCTCGAAACGAAGCACCGACCACGACCGCAGCGCGTTCGCCAGGGCAGCACCGGTGCCGACGGGACCCACCCAATTGGTGACAGCACGAAGCTGTCCAGGCATCGCCGGTTGCGGCGTCCACTTGAGGTTCGCCCTCGCCGACAGGGTCGACGAAAGCGCCCACTCCACGTGTGGACATACCGCCGCGGGCGAGGCGTGGACGTACACCACACCGGTGGCCGTATCGGCGAACTGGTTCGATACACGCATCATCTGCTCCTTCGGCTCCAAAAGGGACGTCTTCCCCGACGACCTGGTGATAGCCAAAAAGATGCAGTTGTTTCGTGCGTGTCTATTGTGCCCTGTGGGGCAGGCGTTGCGCTAGTGTGTCCCGAATTCTCTCAGTACTCCATCAGACAGGGCTGGCCACACCGGGTGGGCCCAGTCGCCGAAATCTCGGTCCGTGAGCGCGACCAAGGCCAGGTCAGCGGCCGGATCCACCCAGATGAACGTGCCTGACTGACCGAAGTGGCCGAACGTGTCACCGCCGTTCAGCGAGCCCGTCCAGTGCGGCGACTTACCGTCGCGGATCTCGAAGCCCAACCCCCAGTCGTTCGGCCGCTGGGAGCCGTAACCAGGCAAGACGCCTGAGAGGCCGGGGAACTGCACCGAGATGGCGTCGGCGTGCATCTGCGGCGACACCAACCCCGGCCGCAACAGATCGGCGGCAAATAGCGCCAGGTCAGCCACCGTCGACTCACCTCCGAAACCGGCAGCAGCGGCACCGCCCGCCAGCGCTGACGCACCCATGCCGAGGGGTTCGAACACCGCTTCGGCCAGGTACCGGTCGAACGGGATCTCCGATGCCTCCTCGAGTACGCCGGCGAGCACCCCGAAGCCCTCGTTCGAGTAGATGCGCCGCTTTCCCGGTTCGGCCATCACGTCGGCCGACCGCATCGACAGCCCAGAGGCGTGCGCGAGCAGGTGGCGCACGGTCGAGCCGGGCGGTCCGGCCGGAGTGTCGAGTTCGACGACGCCCTCCTCCACCGCCACCTGGGCTGCCCGGGCAACCAGCGGCTTCGTCACCGACGCGAGCGCGAACCTGCGCCGGGTGTCGCCGAATTCCGCGAGCACTCCGGACGGTCCGATCACCGCCGCTGCGGCGGAAGGGACCGGCCAGTCGGCGATGACTTCGAGAGCGGACACCGTCGCACCATATCGGTGACCGCGGCCGCTATGAGTTGGCGACGACCTCGAGCATGTGATCCATGACCTGGCTGTGTTCGACCTGGGGACTGAACAGGATCACTTCGGCGTCCTGCGCCACCCGGACGCTGTGGCCAGGCTGCCAATAGAAGAGATCGTCGCCCTGACAGGTTTCCGTGGCACCGTCGGTGTAGGTGATCACTACCTCGCCGGACACCATGTAACCCCAGTGCGGCGCATGACAGGCATCGTCGGTCAGACCCTTCAGCAACGGCGCGATGTCGGTCCCCGCAGCCAACGAGAAGTACTCCGCGCCAAGCGATCCGTAGCCCGAGGCGTCGCCGAAGTCGATGGCTTGGCGGGCCCTCGCACCGGGTAGGTCGATCTTCGTCGGGATGTCGTTCTTGGCGATGTGCATCGGCTTCTGCTCTCATCGAGTCAGCCAACGGGCAATCCGTTGTCCACACTCTGCGCTCGCGAGCCTGGTGAGCGTCAGAAAATCGCGAAATGTTTGGCGCGGTCGCCGATGGACGTCACACCAGCTGAAGTGATCGCTTCGCCAAACCCATCCAGAAGCCATCGACCACCTGCCTCGGCACCTGTTCGGCGTCTTGGGACGCGCCGAGTGCCACGAACAACGGCGCGAAGTGCTCGATTGTCGGATGGGCGTAGGGCATCCCGGGCGCCTTGGCCCTGAAGTCGAGTAGCGAGTCCAGGTCGCCCGCGGCGAAACGCTCTGCCGCCCACGCGTCGAACTCCCGCGACCAGCCCGGGGCGTCGGCGTCCGGGGTTGGGTCGGTGAGGAACGGCAGGCCGTGCGTGGTGAATCCCGAACCGATGATCAGTACGCCCTCCTCGCGCAACGGCCGTAGCCGCGCCCCGAGTTCCAATAGTCGCTGCGGGTCGAGCGTCGGCATCGACACCTGTAGCACCGGGATCGACGCGTCCGGATACATCACGGTGAGTGGCACGTACGCGCCGTGGTCGAGCCTGCGGTCCTGGTCGTGTGCGACGGTCTCGCCGTCGGGCATCAGCGCCTCCACCCGCTTGGCCAGATCCGGTGCTCCCGGGGCGTCATAGGTGACGTCGTAGAAGCGCTGGGGGAATCCCCAGAAGTCGTACGTGAGTGGGGTTTCCGTGGTGGTTGAGCCAATGGTGAGTGGGGCCGCCTCCCAATGCGCGGACACCACCAGGATCGCCTCGGGGCGGGGTAGCTCCGCCGACCACGCCTTCAACTCACCCACCCACGTTTCGTCGTCGACGAGCGGCGGTGCGCCGTGGGACAGAAACAGGGCGGGGATCACCGATCAAGCTTCCCACCCCGGCCGCTAAGTTGTACTCCATGAGCCAGACGGTGCGCGGTGTGATTTCTCGGAGCAAGAAGCAGCCTGTCGAGTTGGTCGACATCGTGATTCCCGACCCCGGCCCCGGCGAGGTGGTGGTCGACATCATCGCCTGCGGGGTGTGCCACACCGACCTGACCTACCGCGAGGGCGGCATCAACGACGAGTACCCGTTCCTGCTCGGCCACGAAGCCTCAGGCACCGTGGAAGCCATTGGCGACGGCGTCACCAACGTCACCGTCGGCGACTTCGTCATTCTGAACTGGCGCGCCGTGTGCGGGCAGTGTCGCGCCTGCAAACGCGGCCGCCCGCAGTACTGCTTCGACACTCACAACGCCACTCAGAAGATGACGCTGACCGATGGCACCGAACTCACCCCGGCATTGGGCGTGGGTGCCTTCGCCGACAAGACCCTGGTCCATCAAGGTCAGTGCACGAAGGTCGATCCCGAGGCCGACCCCGCCGTCGCCGGACTGCTCGGCTGTGGCGTGATGGCCGGCATCGGCGCGGCGATCAACACCGGCAACGTCAGCCGCAACGACACCGTCGCGGTCATCGGCTGCGGCGGCGTCGGGGACGCCGCCATCGCCGGCGCAGCGCTCGTCGGGGCCAAGCAGATCATCGCCGTGGACATGGACAACCAAAAACTGGACTGGGCGCGCGAATTCGGCGCTACCCACACCATCAACGCCGGCGAGTTCGACGTCGTGCAAACCATCCAGGACCTCACCGACGGCAACGGCGCCGACGTCGTCATCGACGCCGTCGGGCGCCCCGAAACCTGGAAGCAGGCCTTCTACGCTCGCGACCTGGCCGGCACCGTCGTCCTGGTCGGCGTGCCGACCCCGGACATGAAACTCGAGATGCCGCTGGTCGACTTCTTCTCCCGCGGCGGGTCCCTGAAGTCCTCCTGGTACGGCGACTGCCTCCCCGAACGCGACTTCCCGACCCTGATCAGCCTCTACCGCCAAGGCCGCCTGCCACTGGAGAAGTTCGTCTCCGAGCGCATCGGGCTCGACGACATCGAAGAGGCCTTCCACAAGATGCACACCGGTGAAGTGCTTCGCTCGGTCGTGATCCTGTAATGACGAACAACGTCGAGCGCCTCGTCACCAGCGGCACCTTCGAACTCGACGGCGGCAGCTGGGACGTCGACAACAACATCTGGATCGTGGGAGACGGCTCAAAGAACGGAGACGTCGTGGTCTTCGACGCCGCCCACACCGCGCAACCCATCATCGACGCCGTCGCCGGCCGCAACGTCGTCGCCGTGGTCTGCACCCACGGCCACAACGACCACGTCACCGTCGCCCCCGAACTCGGCAAGGCGCTCGACGCCCCCGTCCTGCTGCATCCCGCCGACGACGTGCTGTGGCGAATGACCCACCCCGACGACGACTTCCACGGCGTGCAAGACGGACAAGTGCTGCACGCCGGTGCCCTCGAACTTCGTGCCCTGCATACCCCGGGGCACTCGCCGGGCTCGGTCTGCTGGTACGCCCCCGACCTCGGCGCGGTCTTCAGCGGCGACACGCTGTTCAGCGGCGGACCCGGCGCGACGGGACGGTCCTACTCCGACTTCCCCACCATCCTCGAATCCATCTCAGGACGCCTTGGCACCCTGCCCGGCCCCACCGTCGTCTACACCGGCCACGGCGACACCACCACGATTGGCGACGAGATCGTCAACTACGACGACTGGGTCAAACGCGGCAGCTAGAGCCCGTCGAGCACCCGCTTCTTCTCGGCCGCGTACTCGTCTTCGGTCAGTGCGCCCGAATCACGCAGTCGGGCAAGCGTGTTGAGTGTCTGAACGCGGATGCCCTCGTCGGACGGCGTGAAGGTGCCGGCTGGTTGGGTGAGCTGCGTTGGCACCGAGGTGGGGGTCCAGGTCGGCGCGGGCATCGGCGACGGCACGACGTCGCGTCGCCCGATCCTGGCCGCCCAGATCCGCACGACGATCAGGTCGATGACGGCGAAGCCGAAGATCGCGGCGAGGATCCATGGCAGATTTCCGTAGCTGCTGCCGTGCCCGAACGCGAGCGTCGGGTTGAGGTATGCGCTGACATTGCCGTCCAAACCGATTTCGTAGCTGCCCGCGGTCGGAACGTGGAGGTAGCCGATCCGGACGCGCGCATCGTTGTTCACCGTCGTCGTGCTGCCGTAGTCCTCGGTGAGCTGTGCGTCGACGCCACCCGGCCCCGTGATGCGGTACTTCAGGGGCGGCACGGGCAGCCCGCTACCGCCGCCGCCGACGAGGATCGTGTGAAAGGTCACGGTCACGTCGCCAGCGGGTAGCTCCAGGCTGGCATTTCCGGGGATGGAGACCTCGCCGTACGCGGCGTACTCGTCGAGCACGAAGGCGTTGAGGATCAACGTGACCACGAACCCAATCGCTGCGGCGACCATCGTGAAGACGGCGACGATGGTCAGGATCCGGGGAACTGTCCGGCTCTTCATGGACCGCAGTTTCTCACGTTGACGCCTCAGACGGGCTACGGTTTGCGGTATGCCCGAATCGAGTGTCGTGGTGCGGCCGGAGCCGATGGACAGCGGCTCCTATACTGCGGCTTCGCGGCTGCAGGCGGCCGGATTGCGGCGGGCGATAACGCTTTTCGAAAAGGCCGCCGAGGTGGTGCCGCTCCCCCGGTCGCCGCGGCCCGTGGTGATCGCCGACTACGGAGCAGCCAGCGGACACAACTCGCTGCTGCCCATCAGCGCGGCGATCGCCGTGCTGCGCAAGCGGACCCGTCCCGAGCACTCGGTGCTGGTGACGCACACCGATGTACCGGAGAACGACTTCACCGAACTGTTCCGCACCCTGAGCGACGACCCCGACACGTATCTGAAGAAGGACCACAAGTCCTTCGCATCCGCAGTCGGGCGGTCGTTCTACTCCCAGATCCTGCCGTCGAATAGCGTGAACCTGGCGTGGTCGGCGTGGTCGATCCAGTGGCTGGCCCGCACGCCGATGCCGGTACCCGATCACGTCCTGGTGGCGCACAGTCGTGACGAGGAGGTGCACGCCGCCTACGCCAGGCAGGCCGCGTACGACTGGCACGAGTTCGTCGCGTTCCGTGGTCGTGAACTGAGCCCCGGTGGACGTCTGGTGGTGATGACGATGGCGGTCGGCGAGGACGGTGACTTCGGCTATCGGCCTCTGCTGGACGCCATCTCGGAGACACTGACCGACCTGGTGGCGCGGGACGTCCTGACCGAAGACGAACTGCAGGGGATGACGATTCCGATCGTCGGGCGCCGTGCCCGCGACTTCCTGTCGCCCTTTGCACCATCGGGCACCTTCGAGAAGTTGACCGTGGAACATCTCGAGGTCTTCGACGCCGAGGACCGGTTCTGGGCGCAGTACCTGATCGACGGGAAGGCCGATGAACTGGGCGCCAAATGGGCGGCGTTCCTGCGCACCTCGGCGTTCCCGACGCTGGCCGCCGCGCTGCCGGCCGACCGCCGCGCCGCTTTCCTCGACGGACTCAGCAGCGGCATCGCCGGGCTGTTGGCCGCCGCACCGGCGGAGGTGCGAATTCCCTTGGCGCTGGTCGTCATCGAGAAGAAGCAACGCATTCACCACTGACCGGGGGCTCTTGCGAGCGGAGCGTGACAGTCTGTGGCCAGATTCCGTTGATGCCTGGCAGTCTGGCCACTGGTTGGATGTCGCGTCCGCGGTCACGATGGTCGGTATGCATGCGCAATTGGTGTTGTTCGACGGGTTCGACCCCCTCGACGTGATCGCCCCGTTCGAGGTACTCACCGCAGGGAGCGACGAGGTCGGCGGCGAACTCGAGGTCGAGTTGGTCTCGGCCGAGGGACCGCGGCCGGTCGTCAGTGGCACCCGCGGTCTGATACTGAACGCGACGGCAACCCTGGACCCGGCGAAGCCGGGTTACGTCATCGTGCCTGGGGCATCCGGCCCCACCGACGGCGACCCCGACGAGGTGGACACGATCCCCGTTCTGCTCGCCAGATTCGGCGAGACTGCCGCCATCGGTTTGATGCGCCAGGCATTTGCGAACCCCGACGTCACGGTTGCCACCGTCTGCGGCGGTTCGCTCGCGCTGGCGATGGCGGGCCTGATCGAGGGCCGCAACGCCGTCACCCATCACCTCGGCATGGACGTATTGGACGCCACCGGCGTCAATGCCGTCGCCGCCCGGGTGGTCGACGACGGCGACCTGGTCACCGCGGGAGGAGTCACGTCCGGACTCGACCTGGCACTGCACCTCTTATACCGCGACTACGGACCGCGGGTCGCGCTCGCGGTCGAGGCACTGTTCGCCTACGAGCGCCGCGGCACGGTATGGACTGCGACGAGCGGTCGCGCGAAGAGACGTGAAGATGCTTGAGGGCACCTGGGACGTCACCATCAAGACACCGATCGGATCCCTGGCGGTGACGTACACGTTCACCGAATCCGATGGCGCACCAAGCGGTTCGGCCACCCTACGTGGCGACACCGTGCCGCTGCGCGAACTGGCCGTCGACGGGTGCCACGCGGTGTGGAAGCAGGCGGTCACCAAGCCGATGCGACTCAACCTCGACTTCGACGTCGTCATCGACGGCGATGCGATGTCGGGCCATTCCCGCGCCGGGCGACTACCCCGGTCGGCGGTGACGGGGATGCGTCGTCGTCAGGGCGCCATCTCGTAGGCACCGTCGTAGGCCCTTACGCGTTCCCACACCCGGTCGAAGCGTTCGGCGTCCGGCACCGGCTTGCGGATCGCTCCGAGCGCCCAGTCCTGCTGCGCCGCCGTCGACGTCGGTTTGCCTTGCAGCGCAACGGCATAGGTATTGAAGTCGTTGATCTGGAATGCGAAGATCTGATCGACGATGTCGTCGTCGAGCCCGGTCAGAGCCGCCTGCTCGAGGATCAGCTGGCCGTAGACGATCAACGAGAACAGATGCCCGACGTTGAGCAGGAAGTCGAGATCCTTCGCCTGGCCGGCGTCGGGAGCGGCCGTCACCAGCAGCTCCCTGAACGCCTGTGCCTGCTCGTAGAACCGGGCCACGTTGGGGATCGCCGTGTGTCGCTCGTACACCTGGGTCCAGTCGGCGAACTGGATCGCACCCGCACCGCGGGTGGGGCCCTGGTTCCAGAAGAAGGTGTCGTCGGCGGCGTCGTTCCGGGTCGGAATCTGCGGGTATTCCTTCGGATTGAGCATGTAGTTCGGCATGAACTTCAGCACCAGCCCGACGTTGACGTGCACCGTGCCCTCCAACCGCGGCAGGCAGCCGATGAGCTGAGCCACCTCGCGGAACATGGTGTTCTTCTCGTAGCCCTTGGCCGCGACGACGTCGTGCAATGACCGCATGACCGTCTCGCCCTCCATCGTGACCTTGGCCTTGGTCATCGGGTTGAACAGGAGGTAGCGCCGATCCTCCAGGCTGGCGCTGCGGAAGTAGTCGATCGCGCGTCGACTGAAGGCCTTCATCGCGATCATCCGCGAGTAGGCGTCGACGAAGTTGGCCCTGACGTGACCGAAGTCCGTCACCGGGTTGCCGTACAGAATGCGGTTCTGGGCGTGGGTGATCGCCTCGTAGAAGGCGTGCTCGGTCATCCCGATCGATGCGGAGCACAGATTGAACTTGCCGACGTTCACCGTATTCAGCGCCGCGGCAAAGGCTTCCACGCCGCTGTGCAAGATGTCCTCGGCCCGCACGGGGTAGTTCTCCAGGCGGAACGTGCTGACGTAGATCTGCATGTGCACGACGTTGTCGATCAGGTGGTAGCTTTCGTGGCTGCTGTCGGCCGCGAAGAAGACGTACCCGTCCTGACCCGCCACGTCGTCGCGCCTGCCGAACACCGACACCAGGCTCGCCACGTTGCCGTTGCCGATGTAGTACTTCTCCCCCGATGCGCGATAGAGGATCCCGTTGGCCCGGTCCTCCTCGCTCGCCGGCGTCAGGACCATGTCGGTGCTGTAGACGTCGGCGCCGTGCTCGCGCTCGGACAATCCGAAGGCCATCACCTCGCCCGCTTCGAGATCGTCGGCGGCCCTGAGCTTGGCGTCCTTGTTCTCGCTCTGCCACACCGGCCCGAGACCGAGGATGGTGACCTGTTCGGTGTACCAGTAGGTCAGCCCGTAGAAGCCGAGGATCTCGGCGAGCGCCGCGTTGCGGGCCCCGTCCCACCGCTTGTCCGGGTTGCCGTCGGCGAACTCCGACGGCGTCAGGAAGGTGGCGAACACCTTCTCGCGCTTGACGAACTCGACGAACTCGGCGGGCCACTGCGCCTTCAGATCGTCGTCGAGGATGCGCTTCTTGCCTTGCCCTTCGAAGAAGTCGATCGTGGCGCGCAGAAGTCTGCGGGTCTCGACGTCGAATTCCTGCGGGTCGTAGCCATTGGGATCGAAGAGCAAACCGTCCGTGGTGCGGCGGGCTGGAGCGGAGCGACCGTGGGAAGAAGGCTCAGTCATGACCGCGAGCCTAGGGCGACGGGGGTTGGATCGGTGCCGGAACGAACGGCAGACCCGGGATGGTCTGGTACGGCAGCGTCGGGATGAGCGGTGGCTGCGTCGTCGGGGACGGGGGTGGCTCCGTCACCGTCACGGGCGGGGGTTCCGTCGTCGGCGGCGGTGGTGGTGGGGCCTCGGTCGAGGGCGGCGGCGGCGGTTCCTCCGTCACCGTCACGGGCGGCGGTGACGGTGCCTGCTCGTAGATCGTCCGGTCCGGTGCCTGCGTGACCGGCGGTGCCTCCGATGACGGCTGCAGAACCTGCGACGTCGGCGGCTCCGTCGTGGTCGTGATCGTCGACGACGGTGCCGGCGACGAGGGTCCCGGCGACTCGTCATTGCGCAGCAGGTACAGGGCGACTGCACCGATGGCCAACAGCACCGCGACCACGACGGCGACGAGAATCCCGGCCGGCCCGCGGTACCACGGCGCCGGGGCCTCGTCCGCTAGTGCGTCGGGCTCGTGGTCGGCGAACGCGATCTGCGGCCTGGGGTCGTACGCCTCATAGCCGGGATCGGGTTCTGCGGGGACGGGCTCGGGAAGGTCCTCGGCATCCGACCATGCCAACGCCCTGAACGTCGACGACGCCGGTGCTCCCGGATCGACCGGAGGCAGCGGGACGACGGGGGCGACGGCGGCGGGCGCCATCGAAGTGGCGCCGTCGGGTACCAGACCGCGAATCGCCTTCAGGCCGCCGCCGATCGCGGCGGCCAACTCGGGCCGCGGCGACGTGATGACGGGGACCCGTAGGTGTTCCGAGAGCGACGTGACGAGGATCGGAAGACGTGCACCGCCACCGACCGCCGCTACGGCGACGAGGTCACCCTGGCGAATTCCGCTGCGCTGCAGGGTGTCCTGAAGTACTCCGATGAATCCGTCGAGTGGCTCGCGGATCGCGTCGTCGAGTTCGGTGCGGGTGACCCTCACCTCGGCGCGATTCCCAGGCAGCTCGACGGCCAACGATGTCACCGCCGATGTGGACAGGCGTTCCTTGGCTGCCCGGCACTGACCCCGCAGTCGGCTCAGGGAGCCGATCGCCGACGTCGACGACAAATCCACCGAACCCGAGGTCGCCAGATCGCCGACCACCCGGCTCAGAAGGGCCTGATCGACGAGGTCGCCGGAGAAGTCCGGGTACCGGATCGTCGGGCCGATCGGCTGGAACCCGTTGGCGGCGTCGGCCAAGGTGATGCTGGCGCCGGTCCCACCCACGTCGCAGAGGGCGATGATGCCCTTCGCAGGCACGCCAGGGTCGTCCTGCAGGGCGGTGAGCGACGCAGCGGCGTCGGAGGTCAGCAGCATCCCGTCGAGCGCGCCGCGCAGCGCCTCGACGGCCGACGGACTCCAGTGTGCCGGATGCGTGACCCCCACCGGGCCGTCGGGCGGTCGATCGCCCGTCAACGCGTTGACCAGCGACCGCAACGCCTCGGCGACCAAGGTTTCGGCGCGATGCGACGAGCCGTCACTGGCGACGATGGGCACCGGATCACCGACGCGGTCCACGAAGTCGGTGATGATCAACCCTGGTTCGTCGAGCCTGGGGTTTTCGCTGGGTACACCGACCTCCGACGGCCGGTGCGGGTAGCGCGTCAGTACCGGCGATCGGGTCACCGCGGACCGGCCGACGACCACCGCACGCAAAGCGGTAGCGCCGACCGAGAGTCCTATTCCGTCTGCCACATCAACGAATTGTGCCCTGCCCAGCTATCAGGGGTAGATCCAGAGGGGTCACCCAGCCCGGCGGGAGGTCGTTGACGGCGGGCACGGCGTTGAGCGCGCGCAGTCCGGTGGCCAGACAGCCGGCCGCCGCGGCGTCGCGTCCCGAACCATCGGTGAACCGGAACGCGGTCTCCTGGAAGATGCTCGGGGTGCCTTCGATGTCGACTCGGTAGACGTCGTTCTCGGTGCCCGCCGGCCAGTCCGGTGCGGCGTCGAGCCCGATCCGGTTGACGTGCTCGAGCTGAATGCGGGTCTCGCCCCGGTAGACGCCGTTGATGGTGAATCGGACGGCGGCGACGTTGCCGGGCGCGATGATGCCCTTGACCGTCTTTCTTTCGTCGGGCGTGACCCACTTGTCCCAGGTGGTGGTGATCTCGTCGAGCTCGATGCCCGCGGCATGCGCGATCATCGGAACCGTTGCGCCCCAGGCGAAGATGAGGATGTCCGGCGTCTCAAGCAGGGGCCGGTGCTCCGGCGGTTTGCCGATGCCCATCTCGAACTCGTAGTCACCCTCGTAGTTGGTGTAGTCGAGCAGTTCGGACGCCCGCACCGTGCGGATCTCCGAGCACAGCCCCATCAGCGTCATCGGGAACAGGTCGTTGGCGAAGCCGGGGTCGATGCCCGTGGTGAAGCACGATGACTGGCCGACTTCGCACGCCTCGGTGATCGGCTGAATCCAGTTCGGCGGGTTGAGGTGCATCGCGGGCCACACCCACGGCGTCATCGACGTCGAACACACGTCGATGCCCGCCCGCAAGAACCGCGTGAGAAGCGCGATGTTGTCGTCGGCGTGCGCGGCGGTGGGCCCGTAGTGGACCACCGCGTCGGGCGCCAGGGCGATGAGCGCGTCGACGTCGTCGGTGGCAGTCACGCCGATCGGAGCACCGAGCCCGCAAATCTCGCCGACGTCGCGGCCCACTTTCTCGGGATTGCTCACCCCGACGCCGACGAGGTCGAAGGCCGGATGCTTGACGATCTCGGCGATCACCATCCTGCCGACGAAACCCGTACCCCAGACCACGACTCGCTTGCTCATGTACCGCCCTTCAGCTCGATCAACGCGTGATTCTGGCGGGCGCTCAGCGGCAGCGCTTCAGGCCTCCGGGGTCGCAGTAGAGGGGGTACTGCTGGACCGGAATGGGCAGCGGCCGCGCGAACGCCAACGCGAACGACGAGACGACGATCTTCGGGCCGACTTGGCCGTCGCACACGATGTTGTTGCTCACCGAACGCGTTCCGGTCATCGAGACGTCGTCGAACTCGTAGGTCTCCTGAATGGGCGCCGGGTCGCCGTTGGGGCACGTCATGCCGTCCTTGACGCTGGTGGAGAACATCCACTGCCCGCCGGTGAGGCGGGCGTCACCGCCTCTGACCGCCGCCGAGGACGGCGCGACGTGCAGGCGGCACGCCACCGGAAGCTCTAGGTTGTCCCGCAGGTCCCCCACGGTCGGGACGCAGCTCGGGTAGATGGTCCACTCGGCGTGGACGTCGCCCTGGGTGTAGGTGTAGGTGCCCTCCATCACCTGATCCGCGTTCGCGGGACCTGCGAATCCGAGTGCTGAACCCGTCAGGACTGCGGCGACGGCGAGCAGCCGGGCGATCGTCATGCCCCGAGTATCGCAGTGCCATCGGCTGGAAGTCACGGGTTTGCCCGACGCGGCGGCGCGGGACGGTGGGTGCCGTGAGAAGGTCGCCTGATGACTGCTCTGGACGGCAAGGTCGCGTTGATCACGGGAACGTCGGCGGGTCTCGGCGCCGCCACCGCAAGGCTGTTCGGGGAGCGGGGTGCCTCGGTCTTCGGGATCGCCCGCGACGCCGACCGCATGGCCGAGGTCTTCGCCGACGTGCCGGGCGGTAAGTACGCGTCGGTGGACATCACCACCCCTGCCGCGTGCAAGCAGGCGGTGGCCGATTGCGTCGCCGCGTTCGGCAGGCTCGACGTGATGGTGAACGTCGCTGGCTTCCACAAGATGCGCCATACGGCGGACCTATCCGACGAGGACTGGGAGCGCGACCTCGCCGTCAATCTGCACGGGCCGTTCTATCTGTGCCGTGCGGCGCTGCCCCACCTGCTGGAAACGGGCGGCAACATCGTCAACGTCGCCTCGGTCGCTGGAGTCGAGGGCGAGACTTACTCGGCCGGCTACTGCGCGGCCAAACATGGGCTGGTGGGGTTGACCCGCGCCTTGGCCGTCGAGTTCACCAAAGAGAAGCTGCGCGTCAACGTGGTGTGCCCTGGCGGCATGCCGACGGCGCAAGCCACCGAGTTCGAAGCGCCCGAGGGGGCCGACTGGGATCTCATCCTGCGCACCGCCTCGCCGCGCGGGTTCATGGAGACCGCCGACGTCGCCAAGGTGATCGCCTTCCTGGCCAGTGACGACGCCGCAGCGGTCCACGGTGCGGTGTACCGGGTCGACAACGGCAAGGGCGCGGGCTGACCAACGTCGTCGCCGAGCGTTCACCGAGGCGATGTGCGCAGCGAGTGCGCCGGGCACGCCTAGCTGCCACAATCGCGCGGTGACCGACGCCGTGAATTCAGCTGCTGCAGAAGCCTCCCACCTCCGCTCCGGACTGGACCCCGCCGATCTCCGGGAGGCGATCACCGATCACCTGCGGTACTCGATCGGCCGCCCGGCGGCGGCCCTGCGGCCGGACCACTACTACCGCGCGCTCGCGCTGGCGGTGCGCGACCGCATGCAGGACAACCGGGAGGCGTCCACGCAGCAATCTCTGGACCAGGGCGCGAAGGTCACGTGCTATCTGTCGGCCGAATTCCTGATGGGGCCACAGCTCGGCAACAACATCCTGAACCTCCAGATCGAGGACGCGGCGCGCACGGCACTGGAGTCACTCGGGCAGAACTACGACGAGGTGCTGGCCTGCGAGCCGGAGCCTGGCCTCGGCAACGGTGGTCTTGGCAGGCTCGCCGCGTGTTACCTCGATTCGCTGGCCACACTCGAGCGACCGGCGATCGGCTACGGCATCCGCTACGAGTTCGGCATCTTCAAGCAGGAGTTCTCCGACGGTTGGCAGGTCGAGCTGACCGACAACTGGCTGGCGAATGGAAATCCTTGGGAGATCGCCAAACCCGACGTGAACTACCTCGTCAACTGGGGCGGACACACCGAGCACTACATCGACGACGCCGGTGCGGACCGCATCCGATGGGTGCCCAAGCAGGTAATCAAGGGCGTCGCCTATGACACCCCGATCCAGGGCTACGGCGTGCACACCTGCAACACCCTCACACTGTGGAGCGCCCGCGCCGTCGAGTCCTTTGCGCTGGACGCCTTCAACACCGGCGACTACTACAAGGCGGTCGAATCCGAGGTCACCTCCGAGACGGTCACCAAGGTGCTGTACCCGAACGACGAGCCCGAGGCGGGCAAGCGACTCCGCCTGCTGCAGCAGTACTTCTTCGTGTCGTGCTCGCTGCAACACGTCGTGCACATCATGGACGACCTGGCCGACGTGTCACTGCACGAGCTCCCCCAGCGATTCGCGTTGCAGCTCAACGACACTCATCCGTCCATCGGCGTCGCCGAGTTGATGCGGATCCTCGTCGACGAGCGTCGGCTCGGCTGGGACGAGGCCTGGGCGATCACCGTGGCCACCTTCGGCTACACCAACCACACCCTGCTGCCCGAGGCCCTGGAGAAGTGGCCGTTGGGCCTGTTCGGCGAGTCCTTGCCGCGGCACCTGGAGATCATCTACGAGATCAACAGTCGCTTCCTCGACGAGGTGCGGGCGAAGTTCCCTGGCGACGTCGAGCGGGTCCGGCGGATGTCGCTGATCGGCGAGGACGGCGGCCAGACCGTCAAGATGGCCTACCTCGCCACGGTCGGCAGCCACGCGATCAACGGCGTCGCCGCCCTGCATTCGGACCTGCTCAAGGCCAGCGTGCTCAAGGACTTCTACGAGCTGTGGCCCGAGCGCTTCTCGAACAAGACCAACGGTGTCACGCCCCGGCGCTTCCTGGCCCTGTCCAACCCGGGCCTTCGCGGGCTCCTCGACAGCACGATCGGCGACGGCTGGTTGACCGACCTCGACCGGCTGCGCGGACTCGAGGCTTACGTCGACGACCCCGCATTCCGGCAGAAGTGGCGTGATGTCAAGCGCGCCAACAAGTCTCGGCTGGCTGACTTCCTCAACACCACGACGGGCGTGGAGTTGGACCCCACCTGGATGTTCGACATCCAGGTCAAGCGCATCCACGAGTACAAGCGCCAGCACCTGTCCGTACTGCACATCATCAGGCAGTACTTCCGGCTGAAGATGGATCCCACGCTGGAGATCGCGCCGCGCGCGTACGTCTTCGGCGGCAAGGCCGCACCCGGCTACTTCATGGCCAAGCGCATCATCAAGCTGATCAACGCCGTCGGCGACACGGTCAACCACGACCTCGACGTCAACAAGTTCATGAAGGTCGTGTTCGTTCCGAACTTCAATGTCCAGAACGCGCATCTCATCTACCCGGCGGCGAATCTGTCGGAGCAGATCTCGACCGCGGGCAAGGAGGCGTCGGGCACCGGGAACATGAAGTTCATGCTCAACGGCGCCCTGACCATCGGCACGCTGGACGGCGCCAACGTCGAGATCCGCGAGGAAGCGGGACCGGAGAACTTCTTCCTCTTCGGGCTGACCGAGTCCGAGGTCGAACAGGTCAAGCGGGACGGGTACCGCCCGTCTGACTACGTCGATGACAACGACGAATTGAAGGCCGTCCTTGGCCTGATCTCATCCGGGCAGTTCTCCCACGGCGACACCGAGGTATTCCGTCCGCTGGTGGACAACCTGACCAACGACGATCCGTTCCTGGTGTTGGCGGACTACGCGGCGTACGTGGAGTGCCAGGACAAGGTGGCTGCGGCATGGCAGGACAGGGATACCTGGTCGCGGATGTCGATCCTCAACAGCGCCCGCAGCGGAAAGTTCTCGTCCGATCGGGCCATCAGGCAGTACTGCGACGACATCTGGAACGTCGGGCCGGTGACCGTCGAGGTCTGACCGTCACGGGGCAGGCGTCGCCTGGGGTAGTGGATCAGTTGCCTGGCGTAGCGTCGGCCGCCGCCTGAACCAAGGTGGCCGCGGGACCTGCCACGCCTAGCCGGCCTGCTACGAAATCAGCTGCCTGATCGGCCATTCCGTTGGACTTGTACGAGCTGTGGGCGGAGCGATCCAGGCCACCGGGGAAGCACACCGGATCACCGGTGGCGCACATCTGAATGGTCTTCGCCGCGTACTGGTCGCCGATGGTGATCGTCGGGGCACCGCGATCGACCAGCCCCAGGAACCAGTCGTCCGGCGTGCCGAACAACGCGACGGCTGCGACGTGGGAGGCGACCGAAGCGGGCATCGGTCCGGAGATGCTGGCAGGCAGCGCGAATCCTGCGGGCACGGCAC
>NZ_JAVRQA010000084.1:0-3987 GCF_032161845.1 Mycobacterium sp. | reverse complement strand
GGGACAGCTTGCCGAGGCCGAGCAGCATCCCGGAGTACGGCAGCCAGGCCAGAAACAGCAGGTGGTGCTGGCCGATCACGTTGAAGAGGGCGAACCGCGGGGCGCGGATGGCCCTCGCGCCGAGTTTGGCGATGATCCAGTTGAGGGGGCCCAGTTCGCGGAAACCTCCGGGCTGGATGCGGGCGGGGGCAGTCTCGGGAGCGCTCACCATTGCGAGTCTAGGACGTCATGTGTGCTTGACCAGGTACGGCGACACCGTGCTCCGGTGCTCGTCGAGGTCGAGGGCCCGGCCCAGTGCGGGAAAGGCGCGTTGCGGGCAGTTGTCTCGTTCGCACACCCGGCAGCCGGCACCGATGGGCGTGGCAATCTCACCGGACAGATCGAGGCCTTCGGAGTACACCAGGCGCTGGGCGTGGCGTAACTCGCAACCGAGTCCGATCGCGAAGGTCTTGCTTGGCTGGCCGTAGCGCGACGCCCGGCGTTCGACGGTGCGCGCCACCCACATGTAGTGCCGGCCATCTGGCATCTGAGCGATCTGAACCAGAATCTTGCCGGGGTTCGCGAACGTCTCGTAGACGTTCCACAACGGGCAGGTGCCGCCACTGGAGGAGAAGTGAAAACCCGTGGCGGACTGGCGTTTCGACACGTTGCCCGCTCGATCGACGCGGACGAACGACAGCGGCACGCCCCGCATCGACGGCCGCTGCAACGTAGACAGCCGGTGTGCGATGGTCTCGTAGCTGACCGAGTAGAACGCCGAGAGGCGTTCGACGTCGTAGCGGAAGTTCTCGGCGACGTCGTGAAACTGGCCGTACGGAAGGACGGTGGCCGCCGCGAAGTAGTTGGCCAAGCCAAGGCGGGCCAGGGTGCGCGAGTCGTCGCTGGTGAAGTTGCCCTCGTCGACCAGGGTGTCGATGAGGTCGCCGAACTCGAGGAAGGCCAACTCGGCCGCGAGCTTGAACACCGTCTGCCCGGAGGGCAGATGTCCGGCGATGTCGAGGGTCTTCGTCGCGGGGTCGAATCGGTGTAGCACGGTGTCGCCGAGATCCATTCGCTTGACGATGTGAACGCCGTGCACCCGAACCAGCCGGTCGGACAATTCGGCAGCCAGATCGGCGCGGTGCATGCGCATCCGGACGGTGAGGTCCTCGGCGGCGGTGTCGAGTTCGTGGAGGTAGTTCTGCCGTTGGTAGAAGTAGTCCCGCACCTCCTCGTGCGGCATGGTGATCGACCCGCTACCGCTGCCGTCGGAGAAGCGGTCTTCGGTGGCGGCCGCCAGCTGGGTGGTGGCCAGCCGGTAACGCTGGTGCAGGTTGACCATCGCGCGGGACAGCGTCGGATGTGCACTGACGAGGTCGGCGATCTCGGACAGTTCGACGTCGATCCCGACGTCGCGGTCCATCGTCACTTCCCGCAGCTCGGCTACCAGCCTGGTGTCATCTTGGCTGGCGAAGAACGTCGCGTCGACGCCGAACAGATCGGTGATGCGCAGTAGCACCGCCACCGTCAAGGGCCGCACGTCGTGTTCGATCTGGTTCAGGTAGCTGGGGGAGATGTCGAGCATCTGGGCGAGCGCGGCCTGGCTGAAGCCGCGTTCGCCGCGCAGCTGGCGAACCCGCGATCCGACGAAGGTCTTGGCCACGGGCAAAAGCATAACGAGCTTGTGAAGGCGGCCTTCGCAGGCTTGGCAGATCGGACGCTCGTGGCATTATCGGCAGCCGTGAGTACCAAAGGGGGCCCCGGTGTCGGGCTAGCGAAGTCGATGATGCCCGTCCCCGATCCGCACCCCGACGTCTTCGACATCGAATGGCCGCTGCGGGTCGCCGACGTCGACCGTGAGGGCAGGCTGAAGTTCGACGCCGCGACGCGCCACATTCAGGACATCGGTTCCGATCAGCTGCGTGAGATGGGGTTCGAGGAGACCCACCCGCTGTGGATCGTCCGTCGCACCATGATCGACATGATCGAACCCATCGTGTTCAAGGACATGCTTCGGTTGCGCCGCTGGTGCTCGGGCACCTCCAACCGGTGGTGCGACATGCGGGTGCGGGTCGAGGGCCGCAGGGGCGGTCTGATCGAGTCCGAGGCGTTCTGGATCAACATCAACCGTGAGACGCAGGGGCCCGCGCGCATCTCGGACGACTTCATCGCGGGGCTGCAGAAGACGACTTCCGTCGACCGGCTGAGGTGGAAGGCGTACTTGAAGCCTGGGCTTCGAGAAGATGCGGAGGACGTCCGTCAATTTCCGGTCCGCGTCAGCGACATCGACATCTTCGATCACATGAACAACTCGGTCTACTGGAGCGTCGTCGAGGAGTACCTCGCCGCCCAGCCCGAGCTGATGGCCGGACCGCTGCGCGTGACAATCGAGCACGATTTGCCGGTGGCGTTGGGGGACAGGCTGGAGATCATCCGCCACGTGCACCCGGCGGGGTCGACCGACAAGTTCGGCGAGGACTTGACGGATCGCGCTGTTACAACGCTCACATATGTCGTCGGCGACGAGGTCAAGGCCGTCGCCGCCCTGTTCCCGCTGTGACTCGGCCGGTTTAACAGTACGGGCGTACTGACCTGCGAAAACTTGCTACCCATCGGTAGCTTCTGAACCGTTTCAGCTCATTGCTTCCTTCGCAACCTTCGCAAATTCACGGTTGGTGTTGGCGAAAATTGACACCTGAAACAGGTGGACCTGCGGATATGCGTTGTGACACTGTTGTGTAAGCAGAAACGATAACTCGCGGTGGCGTTAACAACGTATGAAGGCAACGTCGCCAGGAACACGTAACCGAAGGAGCGCAATGTCCACCGTTGGCACGCCGAAGAGCCCCGAGCAGATCCAGCACGACTGGAACACCAACCCCCGCTGGAAGGGCATCGAGCGCACGTACTCCGCCGAGGACGTCGTCGCCCTGCAGGGTCACGTCGTCGAGGAGAGCACGCTGGCCCGCCGCGGCTCCGAGGTGCTGTGGGAGCAGCTCCACGACATGGACTACGTCAACTCGCTCGGTGCGCTGACCGGCAACCAGGCCGTGCAGCAGGTCCGCGCCGGCCTCAAGGCCATCTATCTGTCCGGGTGGCAGGTCGCCGGCGACGCCAACCTCTCCGGCCACACCTACCCCGACCAGAGCCTGTACCCCGCCAACTCGGTGCCCCAGGTCATCCGCCGGATCAACAACGCGCTGCTGCGCGCTGACCAGATCGCCAAGGTCGAGGGCGACCGGTCGATCGAAAACTGGCTCGCGCCGATCGTCGCGGACGGTGAGGCTGGCTTCGGTGGTGCGCTCAACGTCTACGAGCTGCAGAAGGCCATGATCGCCGCCGGTGTCGCCGGTTCGCACTGGGAGGACCAGCTGGCGTCGGAGAAGAAGTGTGGCCACCTCGGTGGCAAGGTGCTGATCCCCACGCAGCAGCACATCCGCACCCTCACCTCCGCGCGCCTGGCCTCTGACGTCGCCGACGTCCCGACGGTCGTCATCGCCCGCACCGACGCCGAGGCAGCCACGCTGATCACCTCCGACGTCGACGAGCGCGATCAGCCGTTCATCACCGGTGAGCGCACCAAGGAAGGCTTCTACCACGTCAAGAACGGCCTGGAGCCCTGCATCGCCCGCGCCAAGGCGTACGCGCCATACTCGGATCTCATCTGGATGGAGACCGGCACCCCGGACCTGGAGCTGGCCAAGAAGTTCGCCGAAGGCGTCAAGAGCGAGTTCCCCGACCAGATGCTGGCCTACAACTGCAGCCCGTCGTTCAACTGGAAGCAGCACCTGGACGACGCGACCATCGCCAAGTTCCAGAACGAGCTCGGCGCAATGGGATTCAAGTTCCAGTTCATCACCCTCGCCGGCTTCCACGCCCTGAACTACTCGATGTTCGATCTGGCCCACGGCTACGCCCGCAACCAGATGAGCGCCTACGTCGAGCTGCAGGAGCGCGAGTTCGCCGCCGAGGAGCGTGGCTACACCGCGACCAAGCACCAGCGCGAGG
>NZ_JAVRQA010000083.1:0-14294 GCF_032161845.1 Mycobacterium sp. | reverse complement strand
ACAGGGCGGCGGCCGTGCCCGGCGCGGTCGTGATCACCCCATCCGGGTGGCCGGGCTTCGTGATCGTGGCGACCGGCGGGATCGCCACGGTGGTGCTGTGCCAATGGAAGTGGGGGCGATTGGTCGTCGGCGCCGCCGCGCTATGCCTGGTGGCGTGGTCGGTGGCGGGGCACTTGGCAGGGCACCCCTCGGATCCCGTCGGTGCGGCGTGACACCATCTGTGCGTGAGCCAACTGCACCTCGTGCTGGGTGAGGAAGATCTGCTCGTCGACCGCGCCATCGCCGACGTGCTGCGCGCTGCGCGCAAGCAGGCGGGCACCCACGATGTGCCCGTCGACCGCATGCGGGCAGGCGAGGTCAGCACCAACGAGCTCGCCGAGTTGCTCAGCCCGTCACTGTTCGCCGACGAGCGCGTCGTGGTGCTCGAGGCGGCGGCCGAGGCGGGCAAGGATGCGGTGGCTCTCATCGCTACCGCCGCCGCGGACCTGCAGCCGGGCACCTTGCTCGTCATCGTGCACTCCGGCGCCGGGCGCGCCAAGGCCCTGGCCGATCAGCTGAAGACGCTCGGTGCCGAGGTCCATCCATGCGCGAAGATCACCAAGGCAGGTGAGCGGGCCGACTTCGTCCGGCGCGAGTTCCGCACCCTCAAGGTCAAGGTCGGGGACGACGCGGTGACCGCAGTGCTCGATGCCGTCGGCTCCGACATTCGCGAACTCGCGGCGGCCTGCTCACAGCTCGTCGCCGACACGGGCGGCGAGGTGGATGCGGCCGCGGTGCGCCGCTATCACAGCGGAAAGGCGGAGGTAAAGGGCTTCGACATCGCCGACAAGGCGGTGACTGGTGACGTCTCGGGTGCTGCCGAAGCGCTGCGCTGGGCGATGATCAGCGGCGAACCGCACGTCGTGTTGGCCGATGCGCTGGCGGAAGCGGTGCATGCCATCGCGCGGGTGGGTCCGCTGTCGGGAGACCCGTACCGACTGGCAGGAGAGTTGGGCATGCCGCCGTGGCGCGTGCAGAAGGCGCAGAAGCAGTCCAGGCGCTGGTCGCGGGATTCCGTGGCCGAGGCGATGCGCCTGGTGGCCGCGTTGAATGCGGACGTCAAGGGTGCGGCAGCCGACCCGGATTATGCGCTCGAATCGGCGGTCAGAAGAGTGGCCGAACTGGCCGGGGGGCAGTAGCTCAGAGCTTGTGCAGGGCCTGCGACAGAGCGGACTTCTTGTTCGCCGCCTGGTTCTTGTGGATGACGCCCTTGCTGGCGGCCTTGTCCAGCTTGCGGCTGGTGGTCACCAGCAACTCGGCGGCCTTGTCCTTTTCACCAGCGTCGATCGCCTCACGGAACCCGCGGACAGCCGTGCGCAGTGCGGACTTCACGGACTGGTTGCGCAGACGCGCACGCTCGTTGGTGAGAATCCGCTTCTGCTGCGACTTGATGTTGGCCACGCGTAAATTCCTTCTAAATGTCAGCTTGGGTTTGCATGAGTGTTCATGGGCGCCCGAGGTGCGGGCAGCGAGGGTTCAGGTTACCAGCGTGGCAGGTAAATCCCCAAAGCGGTGTGGCCTGGCCTGCCGAAACGAAGCGGTTGGGGCAGCATGTCCATGGTGAGCCTTCGAACCCTGCCAGCGGACGGTGCCCGATCGGGACGCAAGACCGCTTCTTCCCGTAAACGCCACGACGGCATCTTCGACGGGTACAACAGCGTCGGCGACTACTCCAAGGCGTTCGACGAGATGTTCGACGCGCAGGGCAACGTCCGCGGCCCGTACAAGGGCATCTTCGCCGAGCTTGCTCCTTCGGACGCCTCCGAACTCGCGGCCCGGTCCGAGGCGCTCGGGCGGGCGTTCATCGACCAGGGCATCACGTTCTCGCTATCGGGTCAGGAGCGCCCGTTCCCGCTGGACCTGGTGCCTCGGGTGATCTCGGCCGCCGAGTGGTCACGGCTGGAGAAGGGCATCAAGCAGCGCGTCAAGGCGCTGGAGATGTTCCTCGACGACATCTACGGCGAACAGGAGATCCTGCGCGACGGGGTGATCCCGCGTCGGCTCATCACCTCCTGCGAGCACTTCCACCGCGAGGCTGCGGGCATCGTTCCGCCCAACGGCGTTCGCATCCACGTCGCGGGCATCGACCTGGTGCGTGACGGCCAGGGCACCTTCCGGGTACTCGAGGACAACCTGCGTTCGCCCTCAGGCGTCTCCTACGTGATGGAGAACCGCCGCACGATGGCGCGGGTCTTTCCGAACTTGTTCGCCACGCATCGGGTTCGCTCGGTGGGTGACTACGCATCGCACCTGCTCCGTGCCCTCCGCAATGCGGCCGCCTCCAACGAGGCCGACCCGACGGTCGTCGTGCTCACCCCGGGCGTCTACAACTCGGCGTACTTCGAGCATTCACTGCTCGCCCGGCAGATGGGTGTCGAACTCGTCGAGGGCCGCGACCTGTTCTGCCGTGACAACACCGCCTACATGCGCACCACCGAGGGCGAGCGGCAGGTCGACGTCATCTACCGCCGCATCGACGACGAGTACCTCGACCCCATGCACTTCAAGCCCGATTCGGTGCTCGGGGTTGCAGGCATCCTCAACGCCGCCCGCGCCGGCAACGTGGTGATCTCCAGCGCGGTGGGCAACGGGGTGGGCGACGACAAGCTCGTCTACTGCTACGTCCCGACGATCGTCGAGTACTACCTCGGCGAGAAGCTGTCCTTGGCCAACGTCGACACGTTCCGGTGCTGGCTCGACGACGAACGCGAGGAGGTGCTCGACCGCATCGACGAACTCGTCATCAAACCCGTCGAGGGGTCCGGCGGGTACGGCATCGTCTTCGGTCCGAGCGCGACGGAGAAGGAGCTTGCCGCGATCACCAAGAAGGTCCGCGCCGATCCGCGCGGCTGGATCGCCCAGCCTGTAGTCCAATTGTCAACCGTGCCAACGCAAATCGGTGACGAACTGGCTCCCCGGCACGTCGACCTTCGTCCCTTCGCGGTCAACGACGGTGACGACGTGTGGGTGCTGCCGGGTGGGCTCACGCGCGTCGCGCTGCCGGAAGGATCCCTGGTGGTGAACTCCAGCCAGGGCGGCGGCTCGAAGGACACCTGGGTGTTGGCGTCCCGCGCGTCGGTGGCCGATCGCGAGCTCGCGGCGGCGGAAGTCGTTCGCGCCCTTCCGAAGAACGGCAAGGCGTCCACGGACAAGGGTGGCGACACCTCGTCGCAGCAGCAGCAACAGAATCAAGCGATGGGTCCCCAGGAGAGTCAACAACAGCAGCAACAGCAGCAGCAGGCGGTCGACTGATGCTCGCACGCAATGCGGAATCGCTGTACTGGATCGGTCGCTACGTCGAGCGCGCCGATGACACTGCGCGAATCCTCGACGTCACCGTGCACCAGTTGCTCGAGGACTCCAGCGTCGACCCCGACCAGGCGTCCCGGACGCTGTTGAAGGTGCTTGGCATCGAACCGCCGACGACCGAACTCGACCTGTGGTCACTGACCGACCTCGTCGCGTTCAGCCGCGACACCCAGGGCGGGTGCTCGATCGTCGACTCGATCTCGGCGGCGCGCGAAAATGCCCGCGGTGCACGCGAAGTCACGTCGACCGAGATTTGGGAATGCCTCAACACCACCTACAACGCACTGCCGGAGCGGGAGCGTGCCGCCAGGCGCCTCGGACCGCACGAGTTTCTGTCCTACATCGAGGGCAGGGCCGCCCAATTCGCGGGTCTGGCCGACTCGACGCTCTCCCGCGACGACGGTTATCGATTCATGGTGCTGGGACGCGCGATCGAACGCGTCGACATGATCGTCCGCCTGCTGTTGTCGCGGGTGGGGGACAGTGCGTCCTCACCCGCCTGGGTGACGGTGCTTCGGTCGGCCGGTGCGCACGACACGTACCTGCGCACCTATCGGGGCGTGTTGGACGCCGGGCGCGTGGTCGAGTTCATGATGCTTGATCGGCTGTTCCCGCGGTCGATCATGCACTCGCTACGACTCGCCGAGCACAGCCTCGACGAACTGCACCACCGCAGGCTCAATCGCGTCGGCGCGACCGCCGAGGCACAACGGCTCTTGGGGCGCGCCCGCAGTGAGTTGGAGTTCCTGCGACCGGGTGTGCTGCTGGAATCCCTCGAAGAACGGCTCGGCGCGCTGCAGACCACCTGCGCCGACGTCGGAGAGGCGTTGGCGCTGGAGTACTTCTACGCGGCACCGTGGGTGGCGTGGACCGACGCAAGTCGCAATGGTTCGCTGGTGATCGAGGAAGGCGAGGTCTGACATGTGGCGCATGCGAGTCATCCACGCGACCGGCTACGCCTACAAGTCGCCCGTCACCGCATCGTTCAACGAGGCCCGACTGACCCCGAGGTCGGACTCCCGGCAGAACGTCGTGCTCAACCGGGTCGAGACGGTTCCCGCCACCCGCTCCTATCGGTACGTCGACTATTGGGGAACGGCCGTAACGACATTCGACCTGCATGCTCCACACACCGAGCTCGAGGTGACGTCTTCGTCGATCGTCGAGACCGACAAGGGTGAGCTGCCGACGGAGAAGTTCGGCTGGGAGGACCTGGCGTCTGCAGCGGTCAAGGACAAGTTCGACGAGTACCTCACCGCTTCGGAGTTCGCCCCGTTCAGTAGGCGTATGGCCCGCGTCGGCGAGCGCATCGCCAAGTACCACGATCCCCAGCAGGCGACCATCGAGGCAGCGCAGTGGGTGCACACCGAACTGGACTACGTGCCAGGCACCACCGGCGTGCACTCCTCGGGTCTTGATGCGCTGCGCGAGGGCAAGGGAGTCTGCCAGGACTTCGCCCACCTGACGCTGATCCTGTTGCGCAGCATGGGAATTCCTGCTCGTTACGTGTCGGGCTACCTGCATCCCAACGCCAAGGCCAAGGTCGGCGACACCATCGACGGGCAGAGCCACGCCTGGATTCAGGCCTGGACGGGCGGGTGGTGGAACTACGACCCCACCAACGACAAGGAAATCAACGAGCAGTACATCAGCGTGGGCGTCGGTCGGGACTATCACGACGTCACCCCGCTCAAGGGCATCTACTCGGGGGAGGGCTCGACCGACCTCGACGTCGTCGTGGAGATCACCCGCCTGGCCTAGGCGATCCGCTACTCGCGGCCGGCCGATACCCAGGCCAGGTCGGCGGAACGGTGCCCCGAGACCGCCGCGGCCGCCGCATCCAACCGCGCGAGCTGGTCGTCGCTCAAGGCCACGTCCAGCGAGTCGAGGTTCTCCGCGACGCGTGCCGCCCGACGGGTGCCGGGAATCGGCACGGACGCCACCCCGAACTCGTCGGCTCGGTACCGCAGCCAGGCCAGGGCGATCTGGGCAGACGTCGCCTCCCGCTCGTCGGCGATGGTGCGGATCACGTCGACCACCGCCAGGTTGTTCTCGAGTGCCTCGTCGGCGAATCTCGGAAGGTTCCGCCGAAAGTCCGACGACTCGGTCAGGTCTGCGGTCGACGTGACCGTGCCCGTCAGGAAGCCGCGTCCCAAGGGGGAGTACGGAACGAAGCCCACGCCGAGTTCTGCGGCCGTGGGCACCACCTCGCGTTCGACGTCGCGGCTCCAGATGGACCATTCGCTCTGGACGGCGGCGATGGGATGAACGGTGACGGCGGCGCGCAGTTCATCGGCGGTCACCTCGGACAGCCCGAGATGGCGAACCTTGCCGGCCTCGACGAGTTCGGCCATCGCGCCGACGGTCTCCTCGATCGGCACCCTCAGGTCACGCCGGTGCATGTAGTAGAGGTCGACGACGTCGGTCTTCAGCCGATTGAGGCTCTCGTCGATGGACTGCCGAACGTAGGCGGCGTCGCCGCGGGCCGCCGGCTTGCCTGCGGCGCGGTCAGCCGGATTGCCGACGATGCCGAACTTGGTGGCGAGGGTGACCTCGCTGCGCCGACTGGCGAGCAGGTCAGAAATCAGCCGTTCATTGGCGCCGCCGCCGTAGACGTTCGCGGTGTCGACGAACGTCACGCCCAGGTCCACCGCCCGATGCAGGGTCGCCAGCGACTCGGTGTCGTCGACGTCGCCGTAGACCGGCGTCAACGCCATGGCGCCGAACCCGATCGCACTCACGGTCAGATCGTCTCCGAGCGTCACGGTTTCGGTCATGTGCATCCCCTTGGTTTCCATCGTCGCGGCGGACCTTCACCGCCTAGCAACCCACGTCGTCGGCGATGTGTTCCGCGTGGGGGCTTTCCCCGTAACGCGATCGGACCTAGCCTTGTGTGACCCACGTCACCGAGGAGGCGCCCGTGCGTATCGCAGACGTGTTGAAGAGCAAGGGTGCCGGCGTGCTGACGGTGGCGCCGGACACCCTGGTCAGTGACCTGATCAGCGGCCTTGTCACCCGCAACGTCGGTGCCATGGTGGTCGTCGGGGCCGACGGTCTGGTCGGCATCGTCTCCGAACGCGACGTCGTGCGCATGCTGCACGAACACGGCGCCGCCGCTCTCGGTCGACCCGTCGCCGACATCATGACGAGCCAGGTGATCACGTGCTCGCCCGAGGACTCCGTCGACAGCCTGAGCGGACTCATGACCACCCACCGGGTGCGGCACGTTCCCGTCGTCGAGAACGGTCAACTGGCGGGAATCGTCAGCATCGGTGACGTGGTCAAGACCCGGATGGAGGCGTTGCAAGCCGACCGCGAGCAGTTGGAGGCTTACATCACGCAGGGCTGAGCTGGGATGCTTCGGTGGGCAGGAGCGCAGCGACCCGGGAGGATGATGGACGCGTGACCACCGTGCGGGCCAGGCCTGCGACCCGTGCCGACGTCAGCGGCCTGTCCGCCACCCTCGGCAGGGCCTTCTTCGAGGATCCGGTGATGAGTTGGATGTTGCCCGATGCCGATCTGCGCAGGCGCAGGCTGCACAAGCTTTTCTCGGCGCTGACGCGCTACCACCACCTGGCTCAGGGCGGCGTGGAAGTCGTTTCCGACGACTCGAACGCCATCGGCGGCGCAGCACTCTGGGATCCGCCGGGGAAGTGGCGGCAGACGCGCGGCGAGGAACTGCGGGCCATGCCGGGGTTGCTCCTGGCGTTCGGTAGGTCACTCAAGCGCGGACTCGTCCTCGAAGAGATGATGAAGAAGGCCCACCCCGAGGAGCCCCATTGGTACCTGGCGGTCATCGGCAGCGATCCGACCGTCCGGGGCAAGGGGTTTGGCCAGGCGTTGATGAGTTCGCGGCTCGACCGCTGCGACGCCGAGCACGCGCCTGCCTACCTGGAGTCCAGCAATCCCGACAACGTGCCGTACTACCAACGGTTCGGTTTCGAGATCACCGGCGAGATCACGCCGCCGGGCGGGCCCACCCTGATTGCGATGTGGCGCCCCGCGCGCTAGCTCCAGGAGTACTCGGTGCGCAAGCGCGCCGCGACGATCTCGAACGTCTCGCGCTCGAGGATCGCGCCTTCGCGGCGGATGCCTTCCTCCGGCACGTCGAGGATGCGGTCCAGCCGTACCCAACTCGCGCGCCCCTCGTAGTCCCAACTGCCGCTACCGATCCCGACCCACTCGCGGTCGGCGACATGACGCTCCTGGCTGGACAGCATCAGCCCGAGCAGGATGTTGCCGTCGCGACCGACCACCAGCACGGGGCGGTCCTTGCCGCGTGACGGGTCCTCTTCGTAGACCACCCACGTCCAGACGATCTCGCCTGGATCGGCCTGGCCGTCGAGGTCGGGGGCATACAGCACTCGGCGCGCACGGTGGCCGGTGGGGACGCTCTTCTTGGTGACGGGTCGCCCCGCCGTGATCGCGGGCTGAGAGGCGATCGATGCGCCGGCCAGGACGGTGATGCCCGCCTCGATGCCCATCTTGATGCCCTGCTGAATCGTGCGCGGGACGTTCTCCGGCTTCTGCAGCTGCCGGATGAGCTTCGGCGCCTCGTTGAACACCAGGTTGCCAGCCAGCCGCTGAAACGTCTTCCACTGCGACGCCATGGGGTCGAGCATAGGTGAGGTGTAGACGGCGGGCAGGAGCGCAGCGACTGGGGGGGTGACACGGCGGGCAGGAGCCGCAGCGACCGGGGGGTGACACGGCGGGCAGGAGCGCAGCGACCGGGGCGTGACACGGCGCGATTGTGTCGATGAGGTGCCGGCTCGATATCCTGAGCTCACGCAGCGCCGCTGCCACGTACCCCCGCCAGGAGATTCCCATCAGCAGCTTCGCCGACAAGACGTTCACTGCGCCGGCGCAGATTCGGAACTTCTGCATCATCGCCCACATCGACCACGGCAAGTCGACGCTGGCCGACCGCATGCTGGGGATCACCGGGGTCGTCGCGGACCGGGACATGCGGGCGCAATACCTGGACCGGATGGACATCGAGCGTGAGCGCGGCATCACGATCAAGGCGCAGAACGTGCGGCTGCCGTGGGAAGTCAATGGGGAGGAGTTCGTGCTTCACCTGATCGACACCCCAGGCCACGTCGACTTCACCTACGAGGTGTCGCGTGCGCTCGAGGCATGTGAGGGTGCCGTCCTGCTGGTCGACGCCGCCCAGGGCATCGAGGCGCAGACACTGGCGAATCTGTATCTGGCTCTTGACCGTGGCCTGACGATCATCCCGGTGCTCAACAAGATCGACCTGCCCGCCGCCGACCCGGACCGCTATGCCGGCGAGATCGCCCACATCATCGGCTGCGAACCGGACGACGTGCTGCGCGTCTCGGGCAAGACCGGGGTGGGTGTCCGCGAGCTCCTCGACGAGGTGGTCCGCCTGGTGCCCGCACCCGTCGGCGACGCCGACGCCCCGGCCCGGGCCATGATCTTCGACTCGGTATACGACATCTACCGCGGCGTCGTCACCTACGTCCGCGTCGTGGACGGAAAGCTGAGCCCGCGCGAGAAGATCAAGATGATGTCGACGGGAACCACCCACGAGCTGCTGGAGGTCGGCATCGTCTCGCCCGACCCGAAACCTAGCGTGGGCCTCGGCGTCGGCGAGGTCGGCTACCTCATCACCGGTGTCAAGGACGTCCGGCAGTCCAAGGTGGGCGACACCGTGACGTCCTTCCGCAACGGTGCCACCGAGGCGCTGACCGGCTACCGCGAGCCGAGGCCGATGGTCTACTCGGGTCTGTATCCAGTGGACGGCTCCGACTACCCGAACCTGCGTGACGCGCTGGAGCGGCTGCAGCTCAACGATGCGGCCCTCGTGTGGGAGCCCGAGACCTCGGTGGCGCTGGGCTTCGGTTTCCGCTGCGGCTTTCTCGGCCTGCTGCACATGGAGATCACCCGTGAGCGTCTGGAGCGCGAGTTCGATCTCGACCTGATCTCGACCGCGCCCAACGTCGTCTACCGGATCGTCAGGGACGACGGTACGGAGATCGTCGTGACCAACCCCTCGGACTGGCAGGAGGGCAAGGTCCGGTCGGTCTTCGAGCCCATCGTCAAGACGACGGTCATCGCGCCAAGCGAGTTCATCGGCACGATCATGGAGCTGTGCCAGTCGCGCCGCGGCGAGCTCGGCGGGATGGACTACCTTTCGCCGGAACGCGTCGAGCTTCGCTACACGATGCCGCTGGGCGAGATCATCTTCGACTTCTTCGACTCGCTGAAGTCGCGCACCCGCGGGTACGCCAGCCTCGACTACGAGGAAGCGGGTGAGCAGGAGGCCGACCTGGTGAAGGTCGACATCCTGCTGCAGGGCGAGGCCGTCGACGCGTTCAGCGCCATCGTGCACAAGGACGGCGCCGCCGCCTACGGCAACAAGATGACGACCAAGCTCAAGGAGCTCATTCCCCGCCAGCAGTTCGAGGTGCCCATCCAGGCCGCCGTCGGGGCGAGAATCATTGCCCGCGAGAACATTCGGGCGATCCGCAAGGACGTGCTTAGCAAGTGCTACGGCGGCGACATCACCCGCAAGCGCAAACTTCTGGAGAAGCAGAAGGAAGGCAAGAAGCGGATGAAGACCATCGGCCGGGTCGAAGTGCCGCAGGAAGCCTTCGTTGCGGCATTGTCCTCCGACGCCGCCAGCGACAAACCGAAGAAGTAGCCTTCGGTGCGCCGGAGCCGTGGAAGTCGCCGAATCGACGCCGGACGAGTCACAATGAACACCGTGAACTTGGTTCGCGCTCGAGCGTGCGCGGCGTTGGCCTGCGCCGTCGTGGCGTCGTCGGGCTGCACCAGCACCGTCGAGGGTCTCGCGGTGCGCGACGCGGACGCGAATCCGATGGACGTCCAGCCTCTGCGCGCATCACAACTCAAGGACGTCCTGCTGAGCATCGGGCAACTCAACGGAATCGTCGGCGCGACGCGGATGGAGATCGTCCTCAGGGGTGAGGAGATGTCCGACAACTCCGACGCCGTATCCGACCCGGACTGCCTGGGCTCGATCTACGGAGCCGAGCATCTGGTGTATCGGCTCAGCGACTGGACGGCCGTGCGCGATCAGGTCGCGAGGGAGCCGGAGGACGGCAACGAGCACTGGGTCGAACAGACCGCCGTGCTCTATCCGACGGAGAAGAAGGCCGCGGACTTCGTCGAGACCTCCACGTCGGCCTGGCGTGACTGCAGCGGATTCTCGGTGGCGGTGGACGACGGCACCACCAGCTCGATCTGGCTGATCGACGACGTCAAGGTCGACGGTGACGTGGTGACGCAGGGGATTGCGCAAGAGGACTCCGACGGGTGGGAATGCCAACATGCCATGTCGGCGGTGGCGAACCTGTCGGTCGAGACCATCGCGTGTGCGTTCGGCATCAACGACGAGGCCGTCGCCATGGTCAACGCCATCGTCGCGAACGCGGCCAAGCTGTAGCGCTCAGGCCTGGCGATTCGTCTCGAGGCCAACCGTTTCCGTGCGGCGTGCTGAGCGCGCTGTTGTGGCGTGCACGGACCAGGTGGAATGCCAGTCGCGTGGACGTGTTGCAATTGAGCGCAGGTGTGATCGCAGCAGGGTGCCGGTGTCACCAGTCGACGAGGAGGGTCAGCCATGGGCAAGATCTACGAAAACGTCAGTGAATTGGTCGGGCGTACTCCGCTCGTTCGGCTGAACCGGTTGACCGAGGGACTGGGCGCTCAGGTTGCGGCCAAGCTGGAGTTCTACAACCCCGCCAACAGTGTCAAGGACCGCATCGGGGTCGCGATCATCGACGCGGCCGAGCAGTCAGGGGAATTGCGGCCCGGGGGAACCATCGTCGAGGCCACCAGCGGCAACACCGGAATCGCCTTGGCGATGATCGGCGCGGCACGCGGCTACAAGGTCATTCTGACGATGCCGGAGACGATGTCCACCGAGCGCCGGGTGATGCTGCGCGCCTACGGCGCCGAAATCATTCTCACGCCGGGCGCTGAGGGCATGGCAGGTGCAGTGGCGCGGGCGAAGCAGATCATTGCCGACACTGAAAACGCCGTTGCCGCCGACCAGTTCGCCAACCCCGCCAACCCTGCAATTCATCAGAAGACGACCGGCGACGAGGTGTGGGACGACACCGACGGTGCGATCGACATCTTCGTCGCGGGCATCGGCACCGGCGGCACGATCACCGGCGTCGGTCGAAACCTCAAGGCGCGCAAGCCCGAGATAAAGATCATCGGCGTCGAACCCATCGATTCCCCCATCCTCAACGGCGGCGATCCCGGACCGCACAAGATTCAGGGCATCGGGGCCAACTTCATCCCCGAGGTCCTCGACCGCGACGTTTACGACGAGATCATCGACGTCAAATTCGACGACGCCATCACGGTCGCGCGGGCGCTCGGCACCGACGAAGGCATCCTTGGCGGCATCTCCTCCGGTGCGAACGTCTGGGCGGCACTGGAACTGGCGAAGCGCCCGGAGAACGCTGGAAAGTTGATCGTGACGGTGGTCTGCGACTTCGGTGAACGCTACATCTCGACTGCGCTGTTCGATCACATCAGGGAGTAATCAGCCCATGACATTGCTGTCGACGTTGCGCGAGGACCTGGAGAACGCGCGGACGCACGACCCAGCCGCCCGAGGAGACGTCGAGAACGCTCTCGTCTACTCCGGTCTTCACGCCATCTGGTCGCATCGCCTGGCCCACCGAATGTGGGCGAAGCCGGCGCTGCGCGGGCCGGCCCGGGTGCTCATGCAGTTCACCCGCTTCTTGACCGGTATCGAGATTCACCCGGGCGCCACCATCGGGCGTCGCTTCTTCATCGACCACGGCATGGGCGTGGTGATCGGTGAAACCGCCGAAATCGGCGACGACGTCATGGTGTACCACGGGGTCACTCTCGGCGGACGGACCCTGCAGCAAGTCAAGCGTCACCCCACGATTGGCAATCGCGTCACGCTCGGAGCTGGGGCGAAAGTCCTTGGGCCCGTTCGTGTTGGCGACGACAGTGCCATCGGCGCCAATGCCGTGGTGACCCGTGACGTGCCTGCGGAATCGATCGCTACGGGGATACCGGCGGTGATCCGCGCGCGGACCGAGAAACAGCGCGAGCAGGGGGTCGACCCCACTTCGTACATCGATCCGGCAATGTACATCTGAGGGCCAGCTTCGAACCAGCGTGATTCCAATTGCGTCGCTTGGCACTGACCCGAACTAATCTCGCGTCGATGAGTGAAGTGCCGCCGCTCCGCTGGCCGTTGATCGCGCTCCTGTCTGGCCTTGCGCTCATCGCGTTTGGAGGAGCCTTGTTTTCTCCCGGCGCTGGCTCCTGGTTGTGAAAACCCAAGAATTACTTCGTGCTGATCGCAAACCTCGGCTCATCGTGCGGCGCGACATAGGTTTCATGAGCATGGCGGTGACGTAAATGCCTTTGTTGCAGCATGTTTGGTGTTAAACACTCGAGAAGAGGGCCCATGACCGACCTTGTCATCAAGGATCCAATCATCGTCGACGAACTCGTCCGCGCCGTGCCGCATCCGCCAACGAGAGATGGGAACCCGGGGTTGTTGGCGCTGCCATTGGTGATTGCGGGAGGGTTCGGTTTGGGCTTCACCAACACGGGCATCGTCGACGTTGCGGCGGCCGCGGTGCCGATTCTCTTGTCCGCCACTGCGGTCGGACTACTCATCGCGACGGTTTGGGCTGCGGCGCTGAGCCAAAACGTCAACGCAACCGTCTACGGAGTGTTCTTTGGCTTCTATGCGAGTTACGCGGTGCTTTCGCTGGGTCTGACGCATGACTGGTTTGGGATCCCCGCTGCCGATGCGGGTCAGACTACCGCGCTGTGGCTCGGCAGTTGGCTGTTGACCATCGGTCTGTTGACCGTTCTAGTGCTCCGCTTGCCGTGGACGTATCCGCTGCTGCTGGCCATCGTCGACGTCGCGCTGGTGCTGCTGCTCGTCGGAAACCTCACGGGCAGCGTCGTTGCCACCCAGGCGGGTGGCTGGTTCGTGTTCGCCTTCAGTCGCGCTCGTCGGTTACTACTACGTCGCTGCGCTGTGGGAGGAAACCGGGGGTCGGCCACTACCGCTGGGGCGGCCGCTCGTCGGCGGGTGATTTGTCGGTGGGCCGTGGACCGCTCACATCGGGGCGTTGGCAGGCTGGAACACGCCGGTGCTGTCGGCTTCCTCCTCGGCGCGGATCACGTGCACCACGGCGTTGATCAGCGCCAGGTGGGTGAACGCCTGCGGGAAGTTGCCGAGATGGCGTCCGGTGCGAGGCTCGATCTCCTCGGCGTAGAGGTGAAGTGAGCTGGCGAACGACAGCAGCCGCTCGCACAGGTGCTTGGCCCTGCTGATCTCGCCGATCTCGACGAGCGCTGACACCAACCAGAACGAACAGATGGTGAACGAGCCCTCTTCACCGGACAACCCGTCGTCGGTTTCCTCCGTGCGGTACCGCAGCACCAACCCGTCCTCGGTCAGTTCGTCGGCGATGGCCAACACGGTGGCGCGAACCCTCGGGTCATCCGACGGCAGGAACCTCGTCAGCGGAACCAGTAGCAGCGAGGCATCCAGCGCGTCGTGGCCGTAGCGCTGCGTCAGCGCGCCGCGGTGATCGACGCCGTGGGCGAGGATGTCTGCCTTGATCTCCTCGGCGATCGCCCGCCACTGCTGCGCGTAGCTCTTCTCGCCCTGCAGATCGGCCAGCTTCGAGCCGCGGTCGAGCGCCACCCAGCACATCACCTTGCTCGACGTGAAGTGCTGCGGCTCGCCACGAACTTCCCAGATGCCGCGATCGGGTTCGCGCCAGTGCTTGACGGCCTCCTCGACCTGAAGCTTCAGCACCGGCCACAACGTCTCGGGAATCTGCTCGCGCGACTTGGCGTGCAGATACACCGAGTCCAGCATCGAACCCCAGATGTCGTGCTGGCGCTGGTCGAACGCACCATTGCCGATCCGGACCGGGCGG
>NZ_JAVRQA010000082.1:0-3602 GCF_032161845.1 Mycobacterium sp. | reverse complement strand
GTCCTGCACGCCGCAAACCAGGGGCAGGCCAGCCGTTTCGAGCCGGCCCGCGCGGTTTTCGAGCTGGTCGGCGCCGACCCGGAAAGGGTTCAGCCCGTCAACACGGATCGTCGCTCCCGCCCCGCGCCACGGCCGCCGTACTCGGCGCTGGCGTCCGAATCGTCCGCGGCTGCCGGGCTGACCCCGTTGCGTCCGTGGCGGGACGCGCTCGCCGCTGCACTCTTTCCGGACACTTCGGCCGGCCCACTACCCTCTACGCCGTGACCCCGGACCTGATCGTGGTGACGGTGACCTACTCACCGGGCCCCCACCTCGACCGGTTCCTCGCCTCATTGAGTCACGCCACGGAGCGATCGGTGACGGTCGTGATGGCCGACAACGGCTCCACCGACGGCGTCCCCGAGGAAGCGCTCGAGCGCTACCCGAATGCTCGGCTGCTGCCCACCGGCGCCAACCTGGGTTACGGGTCGGCGGTCAACCGAGCGGCGCAGAGATACCTCTTCACCGACGACGGGACCACCGCCGCCGGCGATCCGGAATTCTTCGTCGTCGCCAATCCCGACGTAGTTTGGGGACCGGGAAGCATCGATGTGCTCCTCGAGGCTGCCGAGCGATGGCCGCGCGCCGGTTCGCTCGGACCGCTCATCCGCGATCCCGACGGGTCGGTCTACCCGTCCGCCCGCCACCAGCCGAGCCTCGTCCGCGGTGGCATGCACGCTGTCGTCGGTCCGGTCTGGAAGTCGAATCCTTGGACGGCGGCCTATCGCCAGGAGAAATTAGCGCCCAGCGAACGTCCCGTCGGCTGGCTGTCGGGGTCGTGCTTTCTGCTTCGCAGGCAGGCGTTCGACGAGATCAAGGGGTTCGACGAGCGGAACTTCATGTACATGGAGGACGTTGACCTCGGGGATCGTCTCACCGGAGCGGGTTGGCAGAACGTCTACGTGCCGTCGGCGGAAGTGCTCCACGACAAGGGGCACTCGACGGGGCGCGACCCGGCCCGCAACTTGGCTGCCCACCACACCAGCACCTACACTTTCCTCGCCGACCGACATTCCCACTGGTGGCAGGCTCCGCTCCGGTGGACCATCAGGTCGGCTCTCGCCGTTCGCGCGGGACTGGTGGTCGCCAACTCGAGGCGGAAGATCGCGAAAGGACGCCATTAGTGGTCAATCCGGCAGAAGTCGACGCCGTCATCCTCGTCGGAGGGCAGGGCACCCGCCTCCGTCCGCTCACCCTGTCCGCACCCAAGCCGATGCTGCCGACCGCGGGGCTGCCATTTCTGACGCACATGCTGTCCAGGATCGCCGCGGCGGGAATCCAGCACGTCGTGCTGGGCACGTCGTACAAGGCCGAGGTGTTCGAGGCCGAGTTCGGCGACGGGTCGAAGCTCGGTTTGCAGATCGATTACGTCGTCGAGGACGAGCCGCGCGGCACGGGGGGCGGCATCGCGAACGTGGCGTCGAAGCTCCGCCACGACACCGTGATGGTCTTCAACGGCGATGTGCTGTCTGGCGCCGACCTCGGTGCCCTGCTGGCCAGTCACGACGACCGCGATGCCGACCTGACACTGCATTTGGTGCGGGTCGGTGACCCGCGTGCATTCGGTTGTGTGCCAACCGATCCCGATGGTCGGGTGACCGCGTTCCTCGAGAAGGTCCAGGATCCGCCGACGGATCAGGTCAACGCCGGCTCCTACGTGTTCCGGCGTGAGGTCATCGATCGGATCCCGCAGGATCGGGCGGTGTCGGTCGAGCGCGAGGTGTTTCCCACGCTGCTGGAAGACGGGCTCAAGGTGTGCGGCTACGTGGACGCCAGTTACTGGCGGGACATGGGCACCCCGGAGGACTTCGTCCGTGGCTCCGCCGATCTAGTGCGCGGAATCGTTTCGTCGCCGGCCCTCAAGGGTCACCGGGGCGAGTCGCTGGTCCACGATGGCGCATCGGTCGCGCCTGGCGCGCTGCTCTTCGGTGGCACGGTAGTCGGCCGCGGTGCCGAGATCGGGCCGGGCGCGCGACTCGACGGCGCAGTCATCTTCGACGGTGCGCGCATCGAGGCCGGGTCCGTCATCGAACGCTCGATCATCGGTTTCGGTGCCCGCATCGGTCCGCGCGCCCTGATCCGCGACGGCGTCATCGGCGACGGTGCCGACATCGGGGCGCGGTGCGAACTGCTCCGTGGTGCTCGGGTCTGGCCCGGAGTGCACATTCCCGACGGCGGAATCCGCTACTCGACGGACGTCTGAGCGGCCCGCGCCAACTGCCGCAGCCCGAAGTCGGCCCCCGGTGGCAAGTCGTTCAACGGCCACCAGCGCAGGTCCAGCGACTCGTCGCTGATGGCGATCTGGGCGTCCTGCGGGGCGTGGGCGACGAACTGGACATCGAGGTGGCGCGTCGGCTTGCCCAGCGAGCATGTGAGCGCGTGGACGTGCAGGGCTACGGGCACGTCGTCGATGGTCAACCCGCTGATACCGGACTCCTCGGTGGCCTCCCGCAGGGCCGCGGAGACGATGTCGGCGTCGGATTCCTCGCAATGACCACCGAGCTGAACCCAGCGGCCGAGCCGCGGGTGCAGGGTCAGCAGCGTGCGGGTGCCGGTGTGGTCGAGTACCAACGCCGACGCCGTGACGTGGCCGGGAACGCATGCCCGTTCGCACGCGTCGGCCCTGGCGAGCACGAACGCGAGCACTGCGTAGCGCAACGCATCCTGCCTCGGATCGGTCGGCTGCCAATGGCTCAGCGCGTCGACGACCGATTCATGGAGGCTCATCGGATCGTCAGCAGACCTTCGGTCGGCACCGGGTCGCGTGGCCCGGATTGCTCGGTGGGGTGGCCGATCGCGATGGCGCCGAGGGGTTCCCAATCCGCAGCGAGCTCGAGCACCTCCCGCACCAGATCGGCGGCGAAGATCGTCGACCCGATCCAGCAGCTTCCGATCTCGCGGACCGCCAACGCCACCAGCAGAGCCTGTACGGCGGCGCCGGCGGCGACGGTGAACATCGTGTTCTCGGCTGCGGTTCGCACCGCGTCGGGATAGCTGTGCGCGCCGTCGGGGACCATCACCGGAATCACCAGCTCCGGTGCGTCATAAAGAATCTGGCCACGACTGACCCGCCGGTCGACGGCATCCGCGGTCCTGCCGTCCCTCAACAGGTCGGCACGCCAGCGTTCCCTCATCCCGTCGAGCAGGCGCAGTCGCACCCGATGATCGCGAACCCACACGAATCGCACCGGCCGGGTGTGATGCGGCGCTGGGGCGGTAAGGGCTTCGGCGACAGCCCCTTCGACGACGGCGGGGTCGACGGGGTCGGTGCTGAAGTGCCGAATGGAGCGGCGCAGCAGCTGCGCTTGTCGTCGCCCCAGCGCAATGGCCTCTTCGGTGCCGAGCCAGAACAGATCCTCCTCGCCCGCCCTGACGAGGGTGCGGCCGTTGGAACCGTCGTCGTGCAGCGCAAGTCCGCGCACGACTGCCACCGGAATGCCGGTCAACTTTCCCTTCACCAGATCTGCTGCCGCCGCGATCTCGTCGGCGACGGCGACCTCGGTGACGACCAGCTCATTGCCGTGGGCGTCGTGTGCGCCCCCGTAGCCGTGCAGCACGGCGAG
>NZ_JAVRQA010000081.1:0-3057 GCF_032161845.1 Mycobacterium sp. | reverse complement strand
TCTGCCACCGCTGTGGCAGGTGTTCGGCGGCCACCGCCGTCCCGACGGACGCTGGGCGCTCAAGGAGCTCTCCGCCGAGGTGGCCTCACCGGATGCGGCGCTCCACATCGGGCCGCAGTTCGTGATCCTCGAGACCGCCGCCGCGGACGCGGCCGCAGCGGTCGCGGGCACCGACCAACTGCAGGGAACGTCGTGTCACGTGATGTTCCTCGCCCGCGGCAAGGTCGGCCCCTTCCGGGTGGAGACCGAGCCCATCGCGAGCCCGGACGGGATGGTCGCGGTCCGGGTCGTGATGTACGACGAGGGCAACGGGGACAGGGCGATCACCGCGGGCTCGTACGTGTTCTCGAGCGCCGCGTGAGCGCGCCGCCCGTCCTGCTGCTCGACGGCGCCAGCATGTGGTTCCGGTCCTTCTTCGGAGTGCCGTCGTCGATCACCGCCCCCGACGGGCGTCCCGTCAACGCCCTTCGCGGCTTCATCGACACGGTCGCGACGCTGATCACCCGCCAACGCCCGTCTCGCCTCGTCGTGTGCCTTGACGTGGATTGGCGACCGCAGTGGCGGGTGGATCTCGTTCCGTCGTACAAGGCGCACCGCGTCGAGCAGGAGAGGCCGGCGGGCGAGACCGACGTCGAGGAGGTACCCGACGATCTGACTCCGCAGGTCGACATGATCATGGCCATGCTCGACGCGTTCGGCATCGCGACCGCCGGAGCGCCCGATTATGAAGCCGACGACGTGCTCGGCACGCTGGCGGCCAGAGAGCGCCGTGATCCCGTCGTGGTCGTGAGCGGCGATCGGGACCTCCTGCAACTCGTCGGGGACGACCCCGTCGCCGTGCGGGTGTTCTACATGGGCCGCGGCTTGGCCAAGGCGACCACGTTCGGTCCCGCCGAGGTCGCCGCACAGTACAACGTCCCCCTTGAGCGGGCCGGTGCCGCCTACGCCGAGTTGGCGCTGCTGCGTGGCGATCCCTCCGACGGGCTGCCTGGCGTGCCGGGCGTCGGCGAGAAGACCGCGGCGGCGCTCCTGGCTCAGTTCGGTTCGCTCGAGGCGATCGTGGCCGCAGCCGCCGACTCTTCGTCGAAGATGCCTGGGGCACAACGCAAGAAGCTGTTGGCCGCCAAGGAATACATCGTCGCCGCCGAGCCGGTGGTCCGGGTGGCCACCGACGCGCCGGTCGCGATGTCCCTGAAGTCGGACACCTTGCCGCTTGCCGCTGCCCATCCCAGGAAGGTCGCCGAACTCGCGGCCGAGCTGGGTGTTACGTCGTCGATCTCTCGGCTGCAGACGGCGCTCGACGCGCTGCCGGGCTGATCGCCTACTTGGGCCGACCGACCTCGTAAGTCCCCTTGTCGTCCTGGAACGTCACGGTGACCCTGCGCTTGGTGCCGTCGATGCTGACCTCGCAGTCGAAGGTGTCGCCCTTCTTGACCGTGGGGCTTGCGCCGTTATTGCAGGTGACGTCCTTGACGTTCTTGGCGCCGTAGCCGTTGGCCTCGTCGCCGAGGATCTGGGCGACACCGGTCTGAGCGGCGTTGACGTCCAGCTTGGTGGTGACGAAGAAGCCGGGCTTCCAGAACCCCATCACCGCGACGACCGCGATGACGAGGACCACGAGTCCGCCCACGACGGCGAGGATCGTCCCCATCGACTTCTTGGAACGCGGATCGGTTCCAGGGGTGCCGTAGGGCGGGAACTGCTGACCGCCGTAGGGAGGCTGTCCGTAGGGGTCCTGCCCGGGTTGCCCGTATTGCGGCTGGCCCTGCTGGCCCGGGTAGCCGATCGGGCTGTAGGCGGTCGGCTGACCGTACTGCTGTTCTGGCTGCCCGTACTGCCCCTGCTGCGGGTATGACGGATAGGCGGTCGTCGCGGGCTGTCCGGGCTGCTCGTACCCCGGGTACTGCGGCGGCTGGTAGGCAGGCTGCTGCCACGCGGGTGCGACCGTCGTCGAATTCTCCGGTGGCTGCGGTTGCTGCCAGGCAGGCTCGTTGTTGGGCGGCTGCCCGGACCAGGCCTGAGTTGGATCAGATCCCTGCGGTCCGCTCATCGGTTCTCCTTGATACTCGTTGCCTTTGGCAGAAGCGTTGGCACACACCCTACCCCGCATCAACTGCGACGACGCCGCGCCGAATGGCGTTGATCGCGCGTTTCGCAGAGGTCCGCAGGGCCGGTGTCGGGGCGGCGTTGCGGACCTGGTCGAGCATGTCCAGCACCTGGCGACACCACCGTACGAAATCGCCTGCGGACAGCGGGGAACCGCTCCCTGCAGTATCGGAGGCGGCGAGCGCGGAGGCCAGATCTCCCGATGTGGCCCAAGTGTGCATGGCCGCGATGAAGCCGGGATCGGGTTCCCTACTCGCGGAGACCCGGTGGCGCTGCTCGTCGGCTCGAATCTCGGTCCAGAGCTTGCGGGTCTCGGCATATGCCCGCCGGACCGCGCCGGAGACGACGTCGACGGTCGGCAGCGAGCCCGGCGTGTCACCTCGGGACTCGAACAGGACCGCCGAGACGACGGCCGCGAGTTCCGCCGCGTCCAGACCGTCCCAGGCGCCACGGCGCAGGCACTCGGCGACCAGCAGGTCGCTTTCGCTGTAGATCCGCGCGAGCAGTCGACCGTCGTCGGTCACCTTGGGGTCGTCCCCGTCGGTGATGAACCCGCGCTCGGTCAGCAGCACGACTATTCGGTCGAAGGTCCGCGCGAGCGAATTGGTCGCAGCGGCAACCTTCTTCTGGATCTGGGCATTGTCGCGTTCGATGCGCAGGTACTGCTCGGCGGTGCGCACCAGCGCCTCGCGATCGGGGGCGCGATGAGCTGGATGGGTCCGCATCCGCTCGCGCAGCGGGGCCAGTTCGGGGTCGACGTCCGGCTCGCTCGTGGTTGCGCGTCGGGACCTCGTGCTCGGAACGTCGAGGCCCTCCGCCGCCGATCGCAGCGCCGACGCGACGTCGCGGCGCACGCGGGGCTGCTTGTGTTCGACACGCTTGGGCAGCGACATCGTCCCGAGCTTCGCCGATGCCCCGACGAACTCCGCCGAGGAAATCCTTCCCGCCCAA
>NZ_JAVRQA010000080.1:0-3105 GCF_032161845.1 Mycobacterium sp. | reverse complement strand
CCAGCTCGTAGAGATCTGCGGCGGCGGCCGCTGCCCCGCGGCTCACGGCGGCGGCGGCCGCGTCGTCGAGCGCGTGCAGGGTGGCGGGCTCGGCGCTGGCGGCGCCCAGAGCCATGTGACGAGCCCTGAGCTCGGGCTGCGCTTCGACGGCCGCCAGCGCGCGATGCATCCTGCGGCGGCGGGCTGGACCCGCGTGGGTGTAGATGCCACGCGCCAGCAGCGGATGCGCGAAGTGCACACTGTTGCCGTCGATTCGGACGATGCCTTCGCGCTCCGGGCCCTCGAGCAGCTCGACGACCCGCTCGACGGGAACGTTCGTGGCGTCCGCGAGGAGATCGACCGTTGCGTCGGCAACCGAGCAGGCGGCCAGCAGCATGTCGCCGACTTCACCGTCGAAGTGCCCGACCCGCAGCCGGACCAGCTCGGTCAGCGTGCTGGGTAGTACCGCATCCCCGACCGTCGATCGACCGTCGACGCCGCGGGCCAGTTCCAATGCGTAGAAGGGATTGCCACCCGATATCTCGGCGATTCGCACCATCGTCGGCCGCGGAAAGGCCCTGCCGAAGCGTTCGAGGATCATCGAGTGCAGCGCACCGAGGCTCAACGGCCCGACGCGCACCCGGTTGACCGCATCGGGCGTGCTGAGATGGAGCCATTCCGCAGGGTCGGGCTCGGTAGCGTGAGCTCGGCCGGTCAGCAGCAGGCCGACACGGCCGGTTAGTCGTCGGGCCGCGAACGCCAGCACCGCCTGGCTCGACACGTCGAGCCACTGCGCGTCATCGATTGCCAGCAGGATGGGCTGCTGGGTGGCCAGTGCGGAGACGACCGCAGCCACTGCCGACCCCGTCACCCGTTGATCGGTCGGCGGCCCGTCGGTGCCCGCCCGGAGCAGTACGCGGTCGATCGCTACGCGCTGCAACTCAGGAAGATCGGCCAACACCTCGGGGTCGACGTCCTCCAACAGGTCGGCCACCGCCGCATAGGCCAGAACCGACTCCGCTTCGTCGGCCCGCGTCGACAGCACGCGGAAACCGAACTCCTTCGCGCGCGCCACACCGTCGATCCACAACGTCGTCTTGCCGATTCCCGGCTCTCCCGCGATCACCAGAGCAGAAGGCTGAGTGTCGGCCGCGCCAAGCAGGTCATCGACCGCCTGGCGTTCCCCAGAGCGACTCACCGTTGCCAACAACACAGCACCATCATTGCAGCTAGCAAATTATTCCGCTAACCATGTGCGATTCTCGACAATGACGCCGCGGCGAAGTTCTGTGTTGTCATGGCACTAACGCGGCTTTTCACCAGTAGCGACACCTAACCAGATCGCTTGATCGTGGCAATCGAGTGTCCGACGGAGCCATTCATTGGTCCTCGAAGTGGACGGAATCCGTCGCCTCCGGTGCGCCGACATCGACGAGCGCGCCACGTTTGGGTCACCAGCAGCGCTGGCCGCGGGTGCCTGGGGCGGCTCGCCGGGAGGCGGATTTGCCGCTCGTAGGGGTAGTTCCGCACACTGTCGTTACAATGGTGAACGGCGGCCGCATCACGGATGGCGGCAAGTATCCAACCCGATATCAAACGCCATCAATGGACAGCCGACATTTTTCGGTGGCGCACGCCCACGCTACCGAGTCTCGCAAGACCGAAGGGGTGCACGTGGCAGCGACGAAGGTAAGCCCGGCGATTGAAGAGCCGGTGAAGCGCACCGTCACCAAGGCCCCCGCCAAGAAGGCCGCGGCAGCCAAGACGGCCAGTGCGCCGGCCAAGCGGGCTGCGAAGGCACCCGCCAAGAAGGCCGCGCCGAAGACCGCTGGTGCGCCCGGCACCCGTGGCAAGAAGGGTGCCTCCGCCGACGGCGACGAGGTCCTCACGACGAGCGGTGCCCTGGAAGCGGGCGACGACGTCGAGGCAGAACCCGGCGAGGACCTCGAGGTCGACGCAGAACTTGAACTCGAGGAGCTCGAGGTCGACGCAGACGCCGTCGAAGTCGGCGCTGCGGCAGGCGCCGGCGGGAAGGCCACCAAGGATGGCGACGACGACATCGCGGAGCCGTCCGAGAAGGACAAGGCCTCTGGCGATTTCGTGTGGGACGAAGAAGAGTCCGAGGCGCTCCGGCAGGCCCGCAAGGACGCCGAGCTCACCGCCTCCGCAGACTCGGTACGGGCATACCTGAAGCAGATCGGCAAGGTCGCCCTGCTCAATGCCGAAGAGGAAGTCGAGCTGGCCAAGCGCATCGAGGCCGGCCTGTACTGCACGCAGAAGATGACCGAGTTCGCCGAGGCGGGCGAGAAACTGACCACGGCGCAGCGCCGCGACTACATCTGGATCTGCCGCGACGGCGACCGAGCGAAGAACCACCTTCTGGAGGCCAACCTGCGCCTCGTCGTCTCGCTGGCCAAGCGCTATACGGGCCGCGGGATGGCGTTCCTTGACCTCATCCAGGAGGGCAACCTCGGTCTCATTCGCGCGGTCGAGAAGTTCGACTACACCAAGGGTTACAAGTTCTCGACCTACGCGACGTGGTGGATCCGTCAGGCCATCACGCGCGCCATGGCCGACCAGGCCCGCACCATTCGCATTCCGGTGCACATGGTCGAAGTCATCAACAAGCTCGGCCGCATCCAGCGTGAGCTGCTTCAGGATCTGGGGCGCGAGCCGACCCCAGAAGAGCTCGCCAAGGAAATGGACATCACGCCGGAGAAGGTGCTGGAGATCCAGCAGTACGCGCGTGAGCCCATCTCGCTCGACCAGACGATCGGCGACGAGGGCGATAGTCAGCTCGGTGACTTCATCGAGGACTCCGAGGCCGTGGTGGCCGTGGATGCCGTGTCGTTCACCCTGCTCCAGGATCAACTGCAGTCGGTCCTCGAGACGCTCTCCGAGCGTGAGGCAGGCGTCGTGCGCCTGCGGTTCGGCCTCACCGATGGTCAGCCCCGCACCCTCGACGAGATCGGCCAGGTCTACGGCGTGACCCGCGAGCGGATCCGCCAGATCGAGAGCAAGACGATGTCGAAGTTGCGCCACCCCAGCCGTTCTCAGGTCCTGCGCGACTACCTGGACTAGAACTTCGGACACGACCGTCCCGACGATGGGGCGGTAACCCGTTGG
>NZ_JAVRQA010000079.1:0-46375 GCF_032161845.1 Mycobacterium sp. | reverse complement strand
TGCGACTGGACAACGTGCCTGGCGCGCTGGTCGCTGCGATGACCGAGTTCGCGATCCGCGACATCGACCTCACCCGCATCGAATCCCGGCCAACTCGAATCGAATTGGGCACCTACGTCTTCTTCCTAGACTGCGTCGGACACATCGACGACGATCCTGTCGCCGAGGCACTTCGAGCGCTGCACCGACGTTGTGCAGATGTGAGATACCTGGGTTCCTGGTCATCCGGCTCCGCCGCAGGTGCGACTCCGCCGGTGACAGACGAGGCCTCCGATTGGCTGGCCGCACTTCGAGAGGGGCGTGCCCGATGACCGGTCGACTGGTACTGGTCCGCCACGGGCAGACGCACGGCAACGTCGCCCGGCGGCTCGACACCCGACCGCCCGGCGCGGCACTCACCGACCTCGGCCACGAACAGGCGCGGGCGTTCGGCCGCGCGTGGGAACATCCCGTCGGCCTGATCGCGCACTCCACGGCGCTGCGGGCGGTCCAGACGGCGGCAGAGATCGGCGAGCAACTCGGGCTGAGTCCCGTGGAGTTGGACGGGATCCACGAGGTTCAGGTCGGCGATCTGGAGAACCGCGACGACGACGACGCTCACGAAGAGTTCAACGGCATCTACCGGCTGTGGCACGAGGGTGGCCTCGACGTCGGGATTGCCGGCGGTGAGAGCGGTCAGCAAGTGCTGGACCGGTACCTACCGGTGGTGACCCAGCTGCGTCTGCGGTATCTCGACGACCACGCCTGGACGGGTGACATCGTCGTGGTCAGCCACGGCGCCGCAATCCGCTTGGTGGGTGCCGTGCTTTCGGGGGTGGACCCCGGGTTCGCGATCGAGCATCACCTCGCGAACACCGAGTGCGTGGTGCTGAGTCCGATCACCGACGGACGATGGAGCTGCCTGCAGTGGGGCACCTTCACGCCGCCCTTCGAGCCGGTCGAACATCCGGTCGAGGATGTGCCGCACGGCGCCGACCCGTTGGGCTGAGTCAGCTCAAGAAACGGCCGACGCGGCAATCCTCGCCGTGCACGCGCACCCGACGGCTTCGCAGTCGACGCTGAAGGCATGCAGGCCGTCTGGCATGGCGCAGTCCTCAGTGCACTCGATGGCGAACAAGGCATGGTGAATGACGGTGCCGTGACAGTGTTCGAGGCCCTCGCGGCACTCACGACACACACTGTTCATAGCCACTTTCTAGCACTGCCGACCGACGAATTCCGGTTGCCGCGCTAGGTTTTGCTGCTCCTGCCCACCGAAATTACGCCCAGCCGAGTTCGTGCAGCTTCTCGTCGTCGATGCCGAAGTGGTGTGCGATCTCGTGGATCACCGTCACCGTCACCTCGTCCACCACGTCACCTTCGGTCTCGCAGATGTCGAGCAGGGCGCCGCGGTAGATCGTGATGGTGTCTGGCAGGGATCCGAAGTACGTCGAGTCGCGCTCGGTCAGGGCGATGCCCTCGTAGAGTCCGAGCAGGTCCGGTTCCTCGGGGTGACGGTCCTCGACGAGAACGACGACGTTGTCGATCGCCTTGGCAAGCGCCGCCGGTATCTCGTCCAACGCGTCGGACACCAGCTCGTCGAACCGTTGCGAGCTCATCGAGGCCGCCATCGCGGCTACTGTCCGGGCGCCGGGCCGGGTAGCACCGGAACCACGGGTGCCGGTTCACCGGGAGGCGGCGCGGGCGCCGCGGGATCTCCCGCGGCCGGCGGCAAGGGCCCGTCCTGTGGCGGCAGCTGACCGTCGCCCGCCGGTGCGGGTGGTGCTGGCGGGCCGTTGAGGAAGGTGTTGCCCTGCGGCGGGGGCGCAACGCCCGACGTCGATGGTGACGACGTGCTCTGGGTCTCGGTCTGCGTCGGACCGACCTGCTGCTGCCCGGGCAGATGGTTGGAGCCCTGGTTGCTCGAGCTGCTCGAACCGCCTTGGTCACTGAGGTCGATCTGTGACGAAACCTGGGACGACGTGTCCACCGACGGCAGCGGGATCGGCGGCATGTCCAACCGCTCCTCGGGGATGTCGGGGACCGGGACGGGCGGCTGACCATTGATCATCAGGGGACCCTTGGCGCTGTTGAGCAGTGTCGACCAGCCGCCATTGCCCAAGGTCGCCCCGATGCTGCAGGACACCTGCTTGCTTCCCGCGGTCCAACTCGGTAGCGAGATCGTGCTGTAGATCAGTGTCAGCGTGGTCTTGCGCAGTGCGACGGGCGCCAGGTATGCGTCCGTCATCTGCGTGCAAGAGTCCTTGACGAACTGATCCTGGTCGCCGTCGGGCGGTACCGGACCTGGGAACTTCTCGGCGAGGTTCACGGAACCGGTGACCTCCATGGCGTGCGGTTGCGCGCAGTCCACCGGGATGTCGGTCGGCTGGTTGGTGGCGGGGTCGATGCCAAGACACGTGCCTGCCGGCCACACCTTCGACTGGTCGATGTCGGCGACCTTGCCCGCGAACGCGAGTTGACGGTTGTCCGGGCCCGCCAACTGCAGGCCGCACAGCATGCGCCGCTCATCGGACTGACGCCAGGCCTTGTCGCCGGACCAGACCAGGCTGACGCTGAATCTGCCATTGGGGTCGTACTTCGCGCCGAGATACTGGCGCGCTGCGGCCTGGCACTGCTCCTGGCTGATCTGCTTGATGCGAGCGTCGGACGGTGGCGCGGCGTCGGGACCGTACTCGGTGCCGGGAAAGGTCCTCATGTCGATCGTCTCGGCGACCTCGAAGCGGTGTTCGTCCTTGCAGTCGACGATCTGCGCTGCGTCGGGGACCTGCTCGGGCCAGCTCAGGCAGGTGCCGCTGGCGGCGTGATCGAACGTGTCGTTGCCGCGCGCACCGCCGCCGAGGATCGTCGAACCCGAATTGAGCCCGATGGGGAGTCTGCCGTTCGGGCCGCCGGGGATCGCGGTGATCAGGCCGGCGATGAGGAGGCCGCCGAGCGCGGTCAGCAGCAGAGCCCGACGGGTCGAGTCGGCCTGCAGGCTTCGCCACCACGTCGGGCTGCCCGAGTGCTTCTCAGCCTCGTCTGCCGACTGGGTCGAGCCCAGTTCCGTGGCGGTGGGTGCATCCAACATCGGCTCCATTGTGACAGGCGCGCCAGGTCATGTGACAAGAGATGCAGTTGTAATGTTATGTGGTTGTGCCCCGCCGCCGGTGTTTGCCGGGGCAAAACGTAGGGTTTCCCCGTGATCGACCTCAAGCTGCTGCGTGACGATCCCGACCGGGTCCGCGCGTCGCAACGGGCGCGGGGTGAGGACCCTGCCCTCGTCGACGTGCTGCTGGGCGCCGACGCGACACGACGTTCCGCGATCTCGACGGCCGACAATCTGCGGGCCGAACAGAAGACGGCGAGCAAGGCCGTTGGCGCGGCGTCCGCCGACGAGCGGCCCGCCCTGCTGGCGCACGCCAAGCAACTCGCCGAGGGCGTCAAGGCCGCGGAAGCCGAGCAGACCGCCGCGGATGCCGCGTTCACCGCGGCGCACATGGCGATCTCGAACGTCGTGATCGACGGGGTCCCGGCCGGCGGCGAGGACGACTTCGTGGTGCTCGACACCGTGGGCGAGCCGCCCGCGATCGAGGACCCGAAGGACCACCTCGAAATCGGCGAGGCGCTCGGGCTCATCGACATGGAGCGCGGCGCCAAGGTGTCAGGGTCACGCTTCTACTTCCTCACCGGCTTCGGTGCGCTACTGCAACTCGGCGTCATGCAACTCGCCGTCAAGCTCGCGACGGAGAACGGCCACACCCTCGTCATCCCGCCCGTGCTGGTGCGCCCAGAGGTGATGTCCGGCACCGGATTTCTCGGCGCCCACGCCGATGAGGTCTACCGCCTCGAAGCCGACGACATGTACCTCGTCGGTACCTCGGAGGTCCCGCTGGCCGGCTACCACGCCGACGAGATCATCGATCTGTCCGAAGGGCCGCGGCGCTACGCGGGGTGGTCGTCCTGTTTTCGCCGCGAGGCCGGTAGCTACGGCAAGGACACCCGCGGGATCATCCGCGTGCACCAGTTCGACAAGGTAGAGGCCTTCGTCTACTGCAAGCCGGAGGACGCGGCCGCCGAGCACCAGCGCCTGCTGGAACTCGAGCGCCGGATGTTGGCCTTGATCGAGGTGCCGTACCGCGTGATCGATACGGCCGCAGGCGATCTGGGCTCATCTGCGGCCCGCAAGTTCGACTGCGAAGCATGGATTCCCACCCAGGGGACGTACCGCGAGTTGACCTCGACGTCGAACTGCACCACGTTCCAGGCCCGTCGCCTGTCCACCCGCTACCGCGACGAGAACGGCAAGCCGCAGATCGCCGCGACGCTCAACGGCACGCTGGGTACCACGCGTTGGTTGGTCGCGATCCTGGAGAATCATCAGCAGCCGGACGGCAGTGTCCGAGTCCCGGATGCGCTGGTGCCCTACGTCGGAAGGTCGGTGCTGACACCATGAGCAAGAGCGGACTTGAGACGATCGAGCTGGACGAGGCCGAACTGCGGACCTGGTTCGGCTTCGGCGTGGCAGGCAACTTCGCCGGCCACCTCGAGCAGGCGGGCGAGGCGGCCGACTTCATCAACGTCACCAGTGAAGGAACCGCACCCAAGGGCATCTTCCCCTGGTACGCACCGGGTCATGACGGCTTCCTCGGTGAGTTCCCGCTGTCGCACGACGCCATCCTGCTTCCCGACAGCGATACGCCGCTCAATCTGCAGATCGAGCCGGAGGTCGGGCTGGCCTGCCACGTGAGCTGGCAGGGTGACACCGTGGTGTCCCTGCAACCGTTTGCGCTTGGCGCATTCAACGACTGCTCGATCCGCCGTCCGAACGCACCCAAGATCAGCCACAAGAAGAACTGGGGTCCGGCGTCGAAAGGCGTTGCGGCGCAGTTCTTCGACATCGGCGATCTGACGCCCGACGGCCCCACGTCGACACTGCGGCTGGTATGCAACCTGCGCACCGCGGACGGCACCGAGCACGCGTACGGAGTGGACAGCCCGCTGCTGGGCTACTCCTACTACGGCGAAGTGCTGCTCGACTGGATCACCGAGCGGCTCGCCAACCAGAAGGGCTCGGCCGAGACTCCGCTCGAGGACGTCGGGGCGCTGATGGTCGCGTCCGGTCATCCCTCGAACGTGTTGATCGGCATCGGTGCGACGCGCTACACCGAACTCGGCGAGTCGACGTTCCTGCAGCCGGGCGACGAGGCGATCGTCAGGGTGTACGACACCACTTCCGACGTGTCTTCTGAACTGCGACAGGTAGTTTCGTCCCGCTAGGAGGTCCGATGGCTGGCGTTGCGGTAGCCCAACTGTGGCGGTTCCCGGTGAAGTCGATGGGCGGCCACCGGGTCGACGCGGTGCGGGTCGAGCGGCGCGGAGTGCACGCTGACCGGCTCTGGGCGGTGCGCGACCTCGAGAACGACATCACCGCTTCGGCGCGCCGCCTGCCCAAGCTGTTGGGCTGCTCGGCGGCCTACCCCGTGGAGCCGACGGCCGACGCCGGTCCCGGCCGAGTCCCCGAGGTGATGATCACCTTCCCCGACGGCGTCGAGTGCTCGAGCTCGGACCCCGCGATCCATCGGTTGCTGTCCGAGCTCGTCGGCCGCGAGGTCCAATTGACCTCCCTTCCTCCGCTGGAGGACACGAGCAGACACCGGCTGTCGGTGCAGCAGTCGAAGGCCAACTTCGCCGCGGGGGAGGTGCGTCGCGACTTCGGCCTCTCGGATTCCGAAGCCCTGCCCGATACCGCGATCTTCACCCCAAAGCAGATCCTGACGCTGGCGCAGTTCTCTACGCCGCCAGGCACTTTCGTCGATCTCGGGCCGGTGCACCTGATGAGCTCGACAAGCCTGGCGTCGCTGTCGGCGAGCGACGAACCGTACGACGTGCGACGATTCCGGCCCAACGTGCTCGTCGACGTCGCCCAACCGGACGACGAGTTTCCCGAGGCGGCATGGGTGGGCGGTGACGTCGAAATCGGCTCGGCCACACTGCGCGTCACGAATCCGACCATCCGCTGCGTGGTGCCGACCCGGCCTCAGCCCGGGTTGGACCTCGATCGTGGACTCACGCGGCGGCTGGTGGACCGCACTGATCGCTTCCTCGGGGTGTATGCCGATGTGACACGACCGGGTCTGCTGCGGGTCGGCGACACAGTGTCGATCACGGCTGCCGGCCCGCCGAGTTCCGGCCGACGGGCGCTGACGGCGGCGAGGAAGGCCGCGACGCGCCAGGTGCAGCGGCTACTCGAGGCCACCATCGTCCGTGAGGAGCGCTAACCGCCCCCCCCAACTCACGAGATCTACACCACGGTCGTCGTCACGTCGACGTCACGACGCTGGTGTAGATCTCGCGAGATGTGGGGGAGTGCTAGTCAGGGGCTCAGCAGCTCGTCGAGGACCGTCAGGAACTCCTTGGCGCGCAACGGGGTGAACGCGGGACTGGGCCGGGTGCCTGGCACGTCGAGCGTCACCAGCGTCGACTTGATCGGTCGCCAAACATCGAGCGGAAGCCAACGGCGCAGGTCCGAACTGCCCCAGATCCGGAAGCGGTTGACCACCAGGCCAAGTGACTCGGTCTGGTAGCCGCGGACCGACCGCAGCGGGATGACCTTCGACGTGCCCGACGGAAAGTGGTAGCGGCGCAATGTGATCGCTTGACGGTCCAGCTGAATCAGGCCGTCGTCGTACGTCAGAGCTCCGCTCATTGGCTCGCCTTGGCGCTCCTGAGCTCGTGGCCCTTCGACGTGAGACAGCGGCCATTGGTCAGATTCCACGCCCAGCCGTGCAGATTGCACGTCAGCGTCGTGCCGTCGATCACGCCGAACTTCGAAAGGTCCGCCTTGAGGTGCGGGCACCGACGTTGAATCTCCCAGCCGTCCAACGTGATCGACGCGGAGTCGTCGTGGGTCTCGGCGAACCAGCCGTCCGCGTACGCGATGCGCTCGTCTGTCAGGCACTTGAAGAACGTGTACAGGTACTCGTTGAAACCGCCCACCCGCCATGCCTTGAAGCGCGTCGAGAGGAAGATGGTGTTGACCCAGTCCGGCTCGTCGTCCCGCAGCACCGTGCGCACCAGTTCGGGGGGGATCTCGAAACCGTAGCGGAACTTCTCATCCGGAATGGCTTCGCGCACCGCGCGTTTCGGGAAGTCCAGCACCACCGTCTCGGCGCCGATCCGGAGTTCGACGGGATATCCGATGCCGTCGCAGATCTGGTCGCTCTGCAGCATGATCGGCTCGAACTTGGCCCGCAGGGGTTCGAGCAGCGGCTCGCCTGCGGCGGGGGCCCAGCCAGCCTTGATGGCGGCCAGTGCCGGAGCCATTCGCTTGGCGTAGTCCTCGAGGTAGGCAGCCTTGCCCGTCGTGAAGATCGCCTCGGGGTCGGCCACGGGGTGTGTCAGTGAATTCAGTTGCGAGCCAGTGAGATCGGCGGTGGAGCCCGGAATCATCAACAGGCCGCGATCGTGACCGTTGGTGCGCATCTGGTCGAGGAACACGACCTGGTCGGGAAAGATGTTGGCCGGGTCGCCGTGGTCGTCGTTGAGGTCGCGAAGCGCGCTGTCGAGAAAGCACGGCGGGCCGGCTGACGGGACCACCCAGGTGGCGTCGACCTGCGCGATGTACTGACGACATCGGTCCATCTGACGTTGGCGCTTCTGGATGCCGAACGCCTCCTTGGCGCGCGCGGGCATGTCGTAGACCATCGGGTACCAGATCGCTCCGGAGTACTGCAGCATGTGCACGTCGACGGGGCCGAATTCGTCATGCAGCACGTCCAGGTCGACGGGGCGCGCGTCATTCATGTTGAACGCGACCGTTTCTCCGTCGGAGACCACCAACCCGGAGTCCCCGATGGGACCGTCGGCCGGTGCGCGCAGGGCGATGATCATCACGTCGAGATCGCCCTTGGGTCCGCTCACCCGGTGTTTCACCGAGTCCGTGGTCTCGAAGAACCGGTGGAAGCCGAGAGCTTCGAGGGCGCGGCGGAGGTCGGGTACCGGGAAGTCCGGCAGCAGGACGACGGCGTCCTTGTTGACGTGCGCGGCCAGATGGGCCGGATCGAAGTGATCCTTGTGCAGGTGACTGACGTACAGGTAGTCGCAGTCGCCGAGGCCGCCCCAGTCCAGCTGGCTGTTGTCGGGGAATGGGAACCACGACGCGAAGTAGGCCGGGTTGACCCAGGGGTCGCAAAGGATGCTCCCGGCCTTGGTGTCGATCCGGAAGCCTGCATGTCCGACGCTTGTGACCTGCACCTATTGCCTTTCCTGCGGGGTATCGGCTCGGTCGAGTTTAGTCCCAGGCGCGGCGGTAGTACGCCATGCGCTCAGTATCCGGCGTCACGCCGTACGCCTCGAGCAGCGTCGCCTCGAAACCGCCTGCACCTTCTGTCGGGAAGTTCCAGTCCAGCGACATCGACGCAATGGCCAGGTCGGCCCAGCGGTCGGCGACACCCAGGTCGCCGAGGTCGACGTGTCCGCAGAACGTGCCGTCGTCGGCCATCAAGGTGTTCGGTGAGCACGCGTCGCCGTGGCACACCACCAGCAGATCGGCAGGCGGGGCGTCCTCGGGCACCCACGACGGCCTGCCGAACGGGCAGTCGGCGACAGGCAGTGCATCGTGCAGCCGCCGCAGACCGGTGCCGATGGCCCTGGCGGCGGTACGGGGTGCATGGGCCCAGCGCGGGTCCACTGCCGATCGCCCTGGCAGGCCAGCGGTGTGCAACCATCCGAGTCCGGCCGACAGCACTCGCGGCACGGTCACGTACTGGCTCGCCCACTGCAACCGTTCGGCCTCGGCCACCAGCAGGCCTGCGTGCTCGTTCGGCGGGCAGGAGCGCAGCGACTCGGGGGATGTTTCGGGGTAGCACTTGACGAACTCCGCGCCGGAGTCGATCGCGAAGGTAACGCCGCCGAGTTCGTTGACCCAGACGGCGCTCGCTGGCCGGTGCGCAGCCACCTTTGCAACGACGTCGGGCACGGATACCGGCGAACTGGGAAATGTCACCGGACTAGGCTGCCAGGTGTGGAGCCGGTATACGGGACTGTCATCAACCTCGCCCGCTGTGTGTGGCGGCTGCAGGGGCTGAAGTTCACCGTCACCGGCGTGGAGAATCTGCCCGTCACGGGCGGCGCGGTGATCGCGATCAACCACACCGGCTACTTCGACTTCACCTTTGCCGGACTGCCCGCCTTCAAGCAGGGTCGCGGCCGCAAGGTCCGCTTCATGGCCAAGCGCGAGGTCTTCGAAAGCAAGATCAGCGGTCCCATCATGCGCAGCCTGCGCCACATCCCGGTGGACCGCGACAGTGGTGCCGCATCCTTCGCCGAGGCGTGCCAGAGGCTCAAGGAGGGTGAGCTCGTCGGCGTCTACCCAGAGGCGACGATCAGCAGAAGCTTCGAAATCAAGGAGTTCAAGTCGGGCGCCGCACGCATGGCGATCGCCGCCGACGTGCCGATCGTTCCGCACGTCGTGTGGGGCGCCCAGCGGGTGTGGACCAAGGGTCATCCCAAGAACATGCGACGGCCGAAGGTGCCCATCTCGATCGCGGTCGGTGAGCCCATCATGCCGACGCTGCCCGCGGCGGAGCTGACGGCGCTGCTGCACTCGCGCATGCAGCATCTCCTCGAGCAGGTTCAGATCGCCTACGGGCAGCATCCGGCCGGCGAGTTCTGGGTGCCGCACCGGATGGGCGGCGGCGCGCCGACGCTCGCGGAAGCCAACCGGATGGATGCCGACGAGGCCGCCGAGAAGGCCGCCCGCCGCGAGGCGCGCGTGCGCGAAGAGCAGTCAGGTCCGGCGCAGCGCAGCGAATCGGACGAGCCAACGGGCTAGCGGCATGGAACCGGTCTTCCGAATTCTGGAGATCACGGCCGTGACCGCGGTGCGAGCCACCGGCACGCGGATCACCTATCAAGGCGTGGAGAACATCCCGGCGGCCGGCGGCGCGGTGATCGCCATCAACCACACCGGCTACCTCGACTTCCTGCCCGCGGCACTCGCCGCGAAGAAGCGCGGGCGGCGTCTGCGCTTCATGATCAAGGCCGAGATGCAGAAGGTGAAGATCGTCGACTTCCTGATCAAGCATGCGAAGGCCATCCCGGTGGATCGTCGTGCCGGGGCGGGCGCCTACGCGGTGGCGGTGACGCGGCTGCGCGAAGGCGAGCTCGTCGGTGTGTACCCGGAGGCCACCATCAGCCGAAGCTTCGAGCTCAAGGACTTCAAGACGGGGGCGACGCGGATGGCACTGGAGGCCGGTGTGCCGATCGTTCCGGTCATCGTGTGGGGCGCTCACCGCATCTGGACCAAGGACCACCCGAGAAACGTGGGACGCAAGAAGATCCCGGTCACCGTCGCGGTCGGCCCACCGCTGCCACCCGTCGGCTCTGCGGATCAGTTGATGCGCGAGCTGCGCGCGGAGATGGCCGACCTGCTGCACGCGGTGCAGCAGTCCTACGATCACCCGGAAGGTGCCTACTGGGTGCCCCGCCGACTCGGCGGTGGCGCCCCGACCATGGAACAGGCGAGGGTGCGCGAAGACGCCGAACTCGCCGAGCGCGCTCGAAAGGAGTCGGAGAACCTCTAGTGCTGCCCACTCTCATCGCCACCGACGTCGACGGCACCCTGCTCAACCAAGACGAGCTCGTCACGCCCCGAACCAGGGCCGCGGTCCTGGCCGCGGTCGACGCGGGCACCCAGTTCGTGCTCGCGACGGGCCGGCCGCCCCGCTGGATCTCACCAGTAGTGGAGGCGCTCGGCATCGCACCCATGGCGGTCTGCGCCAACGGCGCGGTGCTGTACGACTCGGCGACCGATCGCATCCTGTCCGCCCAGACGTTGTCCGTCGACGTGCTCGCGCAGCTCGCCGAGGTGGCGACGCGCGTCATCCCCGGCGCCGGGCTTGCGGTGGAACGCGTCGGCCGCAGTGCGCACGACGCGGCGACGCCGCAGTTCCTCAGCTCACCCGGTTACGAACACGCCTGGCTCAATCCCGACAACACCGAGGTGTCGCTCGAGGACGTGCTGAGCGCGCCCGCGGTCAAGCTTCTGATCCGCAAGGCGGGAGCGCGGAGCGCCGACATGGCGGCGGCGCTGGCACCACACGTCGGCATCGAAGGCGACCTGACCTACTCGACCAACAACGGTCTGATCGAGGTGACGCCGCTCGGTGTCAGCAAGGCCACCGGCGTTGACGAGGTGGCCAGGCCACTTGGCATCACGGCCGAGGACGTCGTCGCGTTCGGGGACATGCCCAACGACATTCCGATGCTGCTCTGGGCCGGGCTTGGCGTGGCGATGGGCAATGCGCACCCGGAGGCGAAGGCTGCGGCCGACGAGGTCACCACGCCCAACACCGACGACGGGCTGGCGCGGGTTCTCGAGCGTTGGTGGCTGTAAGCCCCCTCAGCTCTTGTCGCCGATGGGCGTGAAGCGCTCGAGTTGCACCGGGGCGTCGCCTTGATCGAGCGGGATCTCGAGGGCGATGCCGTCGATCACGCGGGTGACCGTGCCGTGTTCGCGGTCGAAGTTCAGCGTGCCGTGCTGGAAGTTCTGCACGATCCACTGCGGCTCCTGAATCTCGCCGCTGGTCGGTAGGCCGAGCGCGCCGCGCTCGAAACCCAGCTTGCCCCAGGCTTCGTAGATGGAGCCGGTGACGGGTTCGGCCCCGCTGTCGGGTGACCAGTACAGCGCACCCTTTTCGAACGTCACGTATCGGGACGCGGCGTCGCCGGGAGTCTCCGGAGTCTGGGGGGCACCCAGCGGGCTTGCCTCGCCGCCCAGCTCGGCCCACTTGGTGAAGATGGCCCCGCCGCGCAGGGTATCGGCCAGAGACCGTGGGCCGATGGGGGTGTTGAAGTGGGCTGCGGTGTCGCGCAGCAGTGGCATGGCCGCGTAGGCGGCGTTGCCCGGGCAGTCGGTGTTGCCGACGTCGCGGTGGGTGAAGATCGTCGGCAAGGGGACGGCGGTGCCTCTGGCGAACTTCGTGAACGAACCGCCCGCCGAGGTGAGGACGACGGTGCCCATCGGGTCGACGTGATCGAGGCCGAGTCGCCAGCCGAGGAGGCGTCCCGTGGTGCGCAGTTGGATGGGTGTCGGTGGAACGTCGTCGAAGGTCCCGAGCATCGCCACCCCCCAGGTGTCGGCGTTGAAGCCGCCGGTGTGGGCGCCCTCGACGGGGCGGTCGATGCCGCCTGCGCGGCCCTCGAAGACCTGCCCGTATCTGTCGACGAGCGCGTTGTAGGCGATGTCGCACCAGCCGAGTGTGCGGGTGTGGTATTCGAAGATCGATCGGACGATGCCGGCTGAGTCTTCGGGGGTGTAGTCGTTGCTGCCTGCGGTGTGGTGGACGATGCCTGCGCGAACTCCGCTGTCGTACACCGTCTTTCCGCACACCTCCGATTCGTCGGCACCCCATTGGGCACGCCCGATGATGGGCGGCGGGACTCCGGGTGGCGTGGCGGCCTCCGGTGGCAGCGACGAGATGTCGACCGGCGCCTGGGGTGGGCTGATCAGCACGGCTTTGAAGTCCTGGTTCAACGGTTGTTCGACGTTGGCCGGGAGGTACCCGAGGTCGCCCTTCGGCCCGGCCGACGGGGGGCCGATGGGCGCGGTCGGCGCTGGCGCCGGTCGGTGCACCGCGATCTGGACGTCGGTGGTGTGGCCGACGAAGACGGGTTCGGTGCCGCGCACTGGGGCATCGGGGCCGACACCCTCGAGGGTGTCCGCCTCGTACCACGGTCCCCAGGAGCCGTCGGCCTTCTTGGCGCGGACGCGGGCCGTCGTCCCAGTGAGGTCATCGGCGGTGAGGGCCACCATCGCGAACGGGGTGTCCTGGTGCAGTTCGCGGATCGTCTCGCCGCCGCCGACGCCGGATAGCGGGCGTTCGACGATCAGCGGGGTCGTGGCGACGGGGGTGCGGTCGGCTTCGTCGGGCACGCCATAGATGGCCAGCGGCAACATCACTGCCGTCGCCGCGACGGCAGAGAAGAGCAGCGACGGCAATTGGCGACGACACGGCACGGCCCGATGTTACGTATGAGTCAGGTGTTACTACTGTTTCGACACGGTTTGTCCGAGGTACATCTCGCGCGCAACGGCACCGCAGAGCCCGTTCGTGGCTTCTGCGGTGCCGTTTCGTCGCAGGATCTAGGCGGCGGGAAGTGCTGCCGGGGCTGCTGCCGCCGCTGCCGCCGCGGGTGCTGCCGCACCTTGCTGGATGGCGCCCGTGATCATCGGCATGACCATGCCCTTGAGCAGATCGATCGCCTGACCGGCACCAAGGGTCTGAGCGGCGCTGCCGAGATCGCCGAGCAACCCTCCACCGCCGCTGGATGCCGCCGGAGCGCCGAGGCCGAGCGAGGGGTCCCCGCCGAGGATCGGATAGGTGCCCGCGGACGGGTCGAGGCCGATCGGATCGGCGATCGGGACCTCACCTGCGCCAGGCAGGCCAAGGCCGGTGTTGGCCGCCGGTGTCGTCAACCCCGGCAACGCGCCGGTGGGGCTGGTCAGTGCCGGGTTCGTCAGGCCGGCGCCACCGAGTCCTGGCGTCGTCAACCCCGGGGTGGTGAGGCCGGGCGTGGCCAGGCCTGGCGTGGCCAGGCCTGGCGTGGTGAGACCGGGTGTGGTCAGGCCTGGCGTGGTCAGACCGGGTGTGGTCAAACCGGGAGCCGTCAGGCCAGGTGCGGTGAGACCAGGTGCAGTGAGGCCGGGCGCCGTGAGACCCGGTGCCGTCAAACCAGGTGACGTCAGCCCCGGGCTGGCGAGACCGGTAAGGCCGGGGGTGGTCAGGGCCGACGCCGGAGATGCGCCGGATCCCGTCAGGAGCCCGGTCGGCAGCGGCGGCAGGTTGACCCCGAACTGTGACAGCCCCTGGGTAAGGGCGCCGATCAGCTCGTTGGGCAGGTCGGTAACGAGGGCGGCCTGGACGAACTCACGGTGCTGCGGCGCTGCGTCGGTGGTGGGTGTCAGGTCGGATAGCGCGACAACTGCAACTGGACTTGCAACGGCCAGGGCGGCGACTGCGCTCATGGCTGTCGAGAGCTTGCGTCGACGACGGTTAGGCACGGAAGTCTCCTCAGTATTTCTTGGACCGTGTGTAGAGCTTCTGGTGTTTTGATGCAACGCGTTCGATGGTACGGCTGGGACTGGTGTGCCTAGAGTGACGATGCGCAATCGTGAGCGAATTGCGACCTGCCGTAGTCGAGCGACGAGCCGAGCACGCATTCGAGCCCCGACCCCCGCGTCGGATACCCTTGCTGCCGATGACAGCTCCTTCTTCCCAGGTCGCTGCGCTCCAGGCAGGTGGCCACTTCGACCTCATAATCGTCGGCTCCGGATTCTTCGGTCTGACGATCGCCGAACGCGTGGCCACGCAGCTCGACAAGCGTGTTCTGGTCCTGGACCGCAGACCCCACATCGGCGGCAACGCCTACTCCGAGCCCGAGCCGCAGACCGGTATCGAGGTGCACAAGTACGGCGCCCACCTCTTCCACACCTCCAACCAGCGCGTGTGGGACTACGTCAGGCAGTTCACCGAGTTCACGGGCTACCAGCACCGCGTCTTCGCCATGCACGCCGGGCAGTCCTACCAGTTCCCCATGGGTCTTGGCCTGGTGTCGCAGTTCTTCGGCAAGTACTTCACGCCGGATGAGGCCCGCGCGCTGATCGCCGAGCAGGCCGCCGAGTTCGACACGAAGGACGCGGAGAACTTCGAGGAAAAGGCGATCAGTCTGATCGGGCGCCCGCTCTACGAGGCGTTCGTGAAGCACTACACGGCGAAGCAGTGGGAGACCGATCCGACGAACTTGCCGGCAAGCAACATCACCCGCCTGCCGGTGCGCTACACCTTCGACAACCGCTACTTCAGCGACACCTACGAGGGCCTGCCGGCCGCCGGCTACACCGCATGGTTGCAGAACATGGCCGCCGACGACCGCATCGAAGTGCGGCTGGGCACCGACTGGTTCGACGTCCGCGATCAGCTTCGCGCCGAGAGCCCGGACGCGCCGGTCGTCTACACCGGTCCGCTGGATCGCTACTTCGACTATTCGGCAGGCCGGCTCGGTTGGCGCACGCTGGACTTCGAGACCGAGGTGCTGGCCACCGGCGACTTCCAGGGCACGCCGGTGATGAACTACAACGATGCCGACGTGCCGTACACCAGGATTCACGAGTTCCGGCACTTCCACCCCGAGCGTGCCTACCCGACCGACAAGACCGTCATCATGCGCGAGTATGGGCGCTTCGCCAAGGACGACGACGAGCCCTATTACCCCATCAATACCCCGGAGGATCGGGCGATGGTCACGGCCTACCGTGAACTGGCGCGCGCCGAGGCCGCGTCGGCGAAGGTGCTCTTCGGCGGCCGCCTCGGCACCTACCAATACCTCGACATGCACATGGCGATCGCCAGTGCGTTGAACATGTACGACAACACGCTTGCGCCGCACCTCCGCGACGGTGCGCCGCTCGAAGAAAGCAGCTGAGAATGAGTGACATCCCGTCGGGCGCGCTCGACGCCGGACAAGACCGAGCGGTCAGCCTGCTGTCCCGCGTGATCCTCCCGCGACCCGGTGAGCCGCTGGACGTCCGGTCTCTCTACATCGCGGAAGCGAGCACCAACTCTAGGCGCGCGCACGCGCCGAGCCGGACCACGCTGGAGATCGGAACCGAATCCGAGGTCTCGTTCGCGACGTACTTCAACGCCTTCCCCGCCAGCTACTGGCGCCGGTGGACGATCCTCGAATCCGTGGTGCTGCGAGTCGAATTGACCGGCAGCGCGCGGGTCGACGTCTACCGCTCCAAGGCCACTGGCGCCCGTATCACGGTCGCGGGCAGCCAGGTGTCGAGCGAGAACCCCGACCAGCCCGCGGTCGTGGAGTTCGAGGTCGGCCTCGATCCGTTCGAGGACGGCGGCTGGATCTGGTTCGACGTCAACACCGACACCAAGGTCACGTTGCATAGCGCGGGTTGGTATGCGCCGATCCCCGCCCCGGGCCGGGCCAACGTGGCCGTTGGCATCCCGACGTTCAACCGGCCGTCGGACTGCGTCAATGCGCTCGCCGCGCTCACGTCGGATCCGTTGGTCGACGCGGTGATCACCGCGGTGATCGTGCCCGACCAGGGCACCAACAAGGCCAAGGACCATCCCGACTTCGCTGCCGCCGCAGCGGCGCTTGGCAATCGGCTGGCCGTTCACGATCAGCCCAACCTCGGCGGGTCCGGCGGCTATAGCCGGGTGATGTACGAGGCGCTGAAGAACACGGACTGCGAGCAGATCCTCTACATGGACGACGACATCCGCATCGAGCCCGACTCGATCCTGCGGGCGCTGGCGTTCAACCGATTCGCGAAGTCGCCCATGCTGATTGGCGGCCAGATGCTCAATTTGCAGGAGCCCTCTCACCTGCACGTGATGGGCGAGATGGTCGACCAGTCGAACTTCATGTGGACCAACGCGGTCAACACGGAGTACGACCACAACTTCGCCAAGTTCCCGCTGAACGACGAGGAGGAGCTGCGCAGCCGTCTCCTGCACCGCCGCATCGACGTCGACTTCAACGGCTGGTGGACGTGCATGATCCCGCGGGCCGTCGCCGAGGAACTCGGCCAGCCCCTGCCGCTGTTCATCAAGTGGGACGACTGCGAATATGGGCTGCGCGCAGCCGAACACGGCTATCCAACGGTCACACTGCCCGGCACCGCGATCTGGCACATGGCGTGGAGCGACAAGGATGACGCGATCGACTGGCAGGCGTACTTCCACCTGCGCAACCGGTTGGTGGTGGCGGCCATTCACTGGGACGGCAGCGTCACCGGCCTGGTCGCCAGCCATCTGAAGGCGACCATCAAACACCTTCTCTGCCTTGAGTATTCGACGGTTGCGATCCAGAACAAGGCGATGGACGACTTCCTGGCGGGCCCCGAACACATCTTCTCCATCCTGGAGTCGGCACTGCCCGAGGTGCGAAGGATGCGCCAGGCCTACCCGGACGCGGTGGTGCTGCCGAGTGCCACCGCGCTGCCGACGCCGTCGGACAAGCGGTGGCGCAAGAAGGTTCAGATCCCCGTGAGCCCGCTGGCGATCTCGCTGCGGCTGAGCCGCGGCGTCGTCCACCAACTGAAGGCGCATGATCCGCAACACCACGTCCGCCCGCAGATCAACGTCGCCACCCAGGACGCGCGGTGGTTCTCCCTGTCAAGGGTCGACGGCGTCACGGTTACCACGGCCGACGGTCGCGGCGTCGTGTTCCGCCAGCGTGACCGAGCCAAGATGTTCGAGCTCCTCCGCGAGTCGCTGAAGCGTCAGGCACTGCTGATCCGCAAGTTCAACCGCATGCGGCGCGTGTACCGCGACGCGTTGCCCGTGCTGGCCAGCACGCAAAAGTGGGAGACGGTGCTGCCCACGTCGACGGCTCCGGCAGAAGCATCCCGGTGACCGACACCCTGCGGGGCGAGGATGCGGCACTGGTCGCCGTCCAGTCGACCCTCGCCGGGCGCCCTGGCGTCCTTCCCGGGGCGCGTGCCCTTTCACACTTCGGCGAGCACAGTGCGGGCTGGGTCGGGGTGTCGCTACTTGGGGCGCTGCTGCAGCCGAAGCGACGGAGGGTCTGGCTGACCGCGGGCATCGGTGCGTTCGTCGCCCACGCCGCCGCGGTCGTCATCAAGCGGGTGGTGAAGCGGGAGCGTCCGCACCACCCGTCGATCGCCGTCAACGTCTCGACGCCGAGTCGGCTCAGTTTCCCCTCGGCGCATGCGACGTCGACCACCGCCGCGGCGATCCTGCTGGGTCGCGCGACGGGTCTGCCGCTGCCGGTGCTGTTGGTACCGCCGATGGCGTTGTCCCGCTTGGTGCTTGGCGTGCACTATCCGACGGACGTGCTCACCGGGGTGGCCGTGGGAACAATGGTGGCGAAGACGGTTGGCGCCGTTGCCGACCGGAAGGAGACAGGTGAGCGCGCATGAGTGAGGAAGCGCCGCCCGTGGCGGGACCGCCCAAGAATCTGGCAACGGGGATCGTCAAGGCCCTTCGCCCGCGCCAGTGGGTGAAGAACCTGCTGGTTCTCGCGGCTCCGCTTTTTGCCCTCGGCGGCAACTTCGAGTACGACTACCGTGACGTGCTGATCAAGGTCGGCATCGCGTTCGTGGCGTTCAGCCTTGCTGCCTCGTCCATATATCTCATCAACGATGCCCGCGACGTCGAGGCCGACCGCGAGCATCCGACGAAGAGGTTCCGCCCCATCGCCGCGGGCGTGGTGCCGCAACAGCTCGCCTACGCGCTTGCGGTGGTACTCGCGGCGATCTCGCTCACCGTATCCTGGCTCGTTACCCCGAACCTCGCCGTGGTGATTGCGGTCTACATCTGCATCCAGCTGGCGTACTGCTTCGGCCTCAAACATCAAGCCGTGCTGGACATCTGCATCGTGTCGTCGGCTTATCTGATCAGGGCGATCGCCGGCGGCGCCGCGGCGGGCATTCCGTTGTCGCAGTGGTTCCTGTTGGTGATGGCCTTCGGCTCGCTGTTCATGGTGGCCGGAAAGCGTTACGCGGAACTGCAACTCGCCGAACGTACGGGCGCCAAGATCCGCAAGTCGCTGGAGAGTTACACCAGCACCTACCTGCGATTCGTCTGGACGCTGTCGGCGACCGCCGTGGTGGTGTGTTACGGACTGTGGGCGTTCGAGCGGGACCGCATCAACGACGGATCCTGGTTCGCCATCTCGATGGTCCCGTTCACGATCGCGATCCTGCGCTACGCCGTCGACGTCGACGGCGGGATGGCAGGCGAGCCCGAGGACATCGTGCTGCGCGACCGCGTGCTGCAGTTGCTTGGCGTGGCGTTGATCGGAACCATTGGTGCGGCCGTCTACTTCAGCTGACCGGCCGAGTGCCGCCGCCGGGCTCCGGTTGGCGCGCTGGCCTGCGTTCCCGTACAACGCCACCGTGCGGATCAGCCTCTGGCTCAGCGTGATGGTGGTCGGCGTGCTGTACGCATGGGGCGCCTGGCAGCGCAGGTGGATCGCCGACGACGGTCTGATCGTCCTGCGTACCGTGCGAAACTTGTTGGCGGGCAACGGCCCCGTCTTCAACCAGGGTGAGCGGGTGGAGGCCAACACGTCGACGGTGTGGACGTACCTGGTCACCCTCGGGGCGTGGATCGGCGGGCCGGTACGGCTCGAGTACGTGGCCCTGATCCTGGCCTTGGTGCTGAGCGTCGCTGGCATCGTGTTCGTCATGCTCGGCACCGGCCGGCTCTACGCGCCGGGCCTCCGCGGCAGGCAGGCCCTGCTGCTTCCCGCCGGTGCGGTGGTCTACGTCGCGATTCCCCCTGCACGGGACTTCGCGACGTCAGGGCTCGAAAACGGTTTGGTGCTGGCCTATCTCGGCTTGCTCTGGTGGCTGATGGTCTGCTGGTCGCAGGCGCCAAGGGTCAATCCCACCGCCCAGAACGAGGCTCCCGGCAATGCCACGGGGCGCGTGTTCGACGGTGCGCTGGCGTTCGTCGCCGGCCTCAGCGTGCTGATCAGACCGGAACTCGCGCTGATCGGCGGACTCGCCCTGGTGATGATGCTCATCGCGGCGCACGGCTGGCACCGGCGGTTGCTCGTCGTCGCCGCAGGCGGCCTGCTGCCCGTGGTCTACGAGGTGTTCCGGATGGGGTACTACGGCCTCCTCGTCCCCGGCACCGCGATTGCCAAGGACGCGTCGGGTTCCAAGTGGTCGCAGGGTTTCGTCTACCTCTCCAACTTCAATCACCCGTATCTGCTGTGGGTGCCTCTGGTTCTGCTCGCGGGTCTTAGCCTGCTGCTACTCGGGGTCCGCAGTCTGCTGTGGCGCAAGCGCGGGCCGGTCGGTCCCAGTCGCGGGCGATGGTCGAGCCTGCTTCAAAGTCCAACCGCCGTAGTGGTTTTCATGGCGGGTAGCGGTCTGCTTCAAGCGGTCTACTGGATCCGTCAGGGTGGCGACTTCATGCACGGCCGCGTCCTGCTGACGCCGTTGTTCTGCCTGCTGGCACCGATTTCGGTGATCCCCGTGGTGTTGCCGTCGGGGATGCGCGCGGTCCGCGGCCCCGGTTATCTGTTGGCGGGCGCCACCACGGTGTTCTGGCTGGCGGTCGTCGGCTGGTCGATGTGGGCGGCGAACTCGCCCGGTCTCGGTGCGGACGCGACGAGGGTCACGTACTCCGGCATCGTCGACGAGCGCCGCTTCTATGCGCAGGCCACCGGCCACGCGCATCCGCTGACGGCCGCCGACTACCTCGACTACCCGCGCATGCGCGCCGTCGTCGCGGCCATCGACAACACCCCGGAGGGCGCGCTGCTGCTGCCGTCCGGCAACTACGACCAGTGGGACGTCGTCCCCGCGATCCCGCCGCCACCCCCGGCGCCCGGCGAACCTCCGCTCACCGAGGCGCAGCGTCGCGGCCCGCACACCGTGTTCTTCACCAATCTGGGGATGCTCGGCATGAACGTCGGTCTCGACGTTCGGGTCATCGACCAGATCGGGCTGGCCAATCCGTTGGCCGCGCACACCGCGCGCCTCGAGGACGCCCGCATCGGCCACGACAAGAACCTGTTTCCCGACTGGGCGGTGGCCGAGGGGCCGTTCCTGCCCATGCGGCCCTACATTCCGCCGTATCTCGACGAGGACTGGGTGGCGCAAGCAAAGATCGCACTGACCTGCCCGGAGACCGACGCCATGCTCTCGTCGGTGCGGGGCCCGCTGGGACTGAAGCGGTTCGCCTCGAACGTGCTCAACGCCTGGCAGTTCACCAATTACCGGATCGACCGCGTGCCGCGCTATGAGCTGGCCCGATGCGGTCTGGAACCGCCCCCGCCGAAGGTCGCGCCCTACACCGGCCTGCCCGCGACGGGGCCCTGACCCAGCCCACGGGATTTGTTTGCCAGCTGCTCGTTCTGCTTTGGTAACGGTCAGGCCACGTTGAGGCGATACACAGTCGAGTGAGTCAGCACTTGCCATGAGCTGTGCCACGGAAAACCGCCGTTCACCGGCGCCGGACATACGAAATTGGATGGTAAGAGCGAACCGATGTGGACGATTTCGCGCCTCGGCGCCGGGAAATCCGAGCTTCGCCGCGCCTTCGTGGTGTTGGCCGCGGTGCTCGCGCTGCCCGTCATGACGGCGCTCGGCGACGTCTCGGGGGGTACTCCGACGGCGTCGGCCTTCTCCCGCGCGGGTCTGCCCGTCGAGTACCTCGACGTCTACTCGGCGGCGATGGGCCGCAACATCCGCGTCGAGTACCAGCCCGGAGCCGCCCCGGCGGCGACATCGGACCCCGGCACGGCCCCGGCCACCCCCGCGCCCGAGGTGGCGGGCGCGGGCGCTCCGGTGACCCCGACAGCTGAGGCGACCGACGTGCCCCACCCGCCTGCCGCAGTCCCCGCGCCCCCGAGCAAGGCGGTGTACCTCCTCGACGGTTTGCGCGCGCAGGACGACTTCAACGGCTGGGACATCAACACGCCCGCCTTCGAGTGGTTCTACAACTCGGGCGTCGCGGTGGTCATGCCCGTCGGTGGCCAATCCAGCTTCTACACCGACTGGTATTCACCATCGAGTTTCAACGATCAGACCTATACCTATAAGTGGGAGACGTTCCTCACCAAGGAACTCCCGGCGTATCTCGCATCGGCCAAGCAGGTCTCGCCGACGGGCAACGCAATCGTCGGCCTGTCGATGGCTGGTGGCGCCGGGTTGATCCTTTCCGCGTACCACCCCGCACAGTTCAAGTACGCGGCATCGCTTTCTGGGTTCCTCAACCCGTCGACGCTCTTCATGAAGCAGGCGATCCGGGTCGCGATGCTCGATGCGGGCAGCTACAACGTCGACAACATGTGGGGCCCGCCGTGGGATTCGGCGTGGAAGCGCAACGACCCGGTCGTTCAGGTCGACCGAATCGTCGCCAACGGCACGCGGCTGTACGTCTATTGCGCGCCCGGCGGTGGACCGCTCGACGAGAACGTCGACCCAGGTCAGTCGTTCAACGCCAACAGCTTGGAGTCGCTTGCCATCAACAGCAACAAGCGCTTTCAGGAGAAGTACGCCAAGGCCGGTGGCAGCAATGCCACCTTCGTCTTCCCGCCAGAGGGAAACCATTCGTGGGCTTACTGGGGTCAGCAGCTGCAGACCCTCAAGCCCGACCTGATCGCCACGCTCAATGGCTGAGTCGGTGACCAGGAAGGACACGTGCAGGAGAGAGGTATCACTCCTGCATGTGGTTGACTACAGCGGCACGCAGCGGGTCTGTCGTGCGGCATTCGAATGAAAAGGATTCATACAAGCATGAGTTTCGTAGGCAAGATGGCGCGCCGCGCTGCGGTTGTGGCCCTGGCAGCGGGAACGCTGGCAGGACTGGTCGGCGCCGTCGGCGGCTCGGCGACAGCAGGGGCATTCTCGAAGCCGGGACTGCCGGTCGAGTACCTGATGGTTCCGTCCGCAGGCATGGGCCACGACATCAAGATCCAGTTCCAGAGCGGCGGGTCCAACGCGCCCGGCGTCTACCTGCTCGACGGTCTCCGCGCGCAGGACGACTTCAACGGCTGGGACATCAACACGGCCGCCTTCGAGTGGTACAACGGCTCCGGCCTCTCGGTGGTCATGCCCGTCGGTGGACAGTCGAGCTTCTACAGCGATTGGTACAAGCCGGCCTGCAGCAAGAAGACCGGCATCTGCTCGACGTACAAGTGGGAAACCTTCCTGACGTCTGAGCTTCCTGCCTACCTCGCGGCCAACAAGTCCGTCGACTCCACGCGGACCGCTGCGATCGGCCTCTCGATGGCCGGTTCGGCGTCGCTGACGCTGGCCATCCACCACCCGCAGCAGTTCCAGTACGCGGCCTCGCTGTCGGGCTTCCTCAACCTCTCCGAGGGTTGGTGGCCCGGCCTGGTGAACACCTCGATGGGTGACGCCGGCGGCTACAAGGCCGACGACATGTGGGGACCCGCCGAGACCGATCCCGCCTGGAAGTACAACGACCCGATGGTCAACCTGGCGACATTGGTCGCGAACGGCACCCGCATCTGGGTCTACTGCGGCAACGGCACCCCGTCGGATCTCGGCGGAAACAACCTGCCTGCCAAGTTCCTGGAGAGCCTGACCCTGCGCACCAACAAGACGTTCCAGGACAACTACCTCGCTGCCGGCGGCAAGAACGCCGTGTTCAACTTCCCCGATGCCGGCACGCACGACTGGCCGTACTGGGGCCAGCAGCTGCAGGCGATGAAGCCTGACATCCAGCGCGTACTGAGCGCCACTCCCGCGGCGTAGCAAAAAGCGATCGATCGGCGGCGGCGATCCCTTCGGGGGTCGCCGCCGTCGCTCGTTTCCGGCGCGTCCCGTCGTCGTGATGTGATTCACTACAACCCGAGCGGACGGGGCGCTCAGTCGGTCGACAGATTGGTGAGGTGGGTATGAGGCTGGTCTCGATGCTCTTCCGGACGATGTGTGCCCTGACGCTGGCCGCGGGTTTGTGGATGGCGAGCCCCCACATCGCGAGGGCCGCGGGGGTCGAGTACCTGATGGTTCCCTCGGCGGCGATGGGCCGCGACATCCCCGTCGCCTTCCAAGCCGGTGGCCCGCACGCGGTGTTCCTGCTGGACGCTTTCAACGCCGCGCCGGACGTCAGCAACTGGGTCACCGCGGGCAACGCGATGAGCGCCCTCGCGGGCCGCGGCATCTCGGTGGCCGCGCCGGCAAGCGGAGCCTGGAGCATGTACACCGACTGGGAAGCCGACGGCAGCAAGCAGTGGGACACCTTCCTGTCCCAGGAGTTGCCGGACTGGCTGGCCGCGAACAAGGGCCTGGCTCCCAACGGGCACGGCGTCGTCGGTGCCGCCCAGGGTGGCTACGGCGCCATGGCACTTGCCGCCTTCCACCCGGACCGGTTCCGCTACGCGGGTTCGCTGTCCGGTTTCCTGACCCCGTCCCAGACCACGTTCAACGGTGCGATCACCGCCGGGCTGGCGAGCTTCGGCGGTGCCAACACCCAAGCCATGTGGGGTGCGGCGCAACTGGGTCGGTGGAAGTGGCACGACCCCGACGTGCACGTCGACCTGTTGAACGCCAACAACACTCGCCTGTGGGTGTACAGCCCCGCGGCACTGAGCTGCACTGACCCCGCCGCGATGATCGGCGTCTGCGACCAGGCCGCAGGCAGCAACCGCACCTTCTATCAGCACTACCGCTCGGTCGGTGGTCACAACGGGCACTTCGACCTCGGCGGCGGCGGGCAACACGATTGGGGCAGCTGGGGTCCGCAACTCGGCGCGATGTCAGGCGACCTGGTCGCCGCCATCAGGTAGAGGCGCTCGGGCACGACTTCAGCAAACGGTTCCCGTGGTCCGGTGATGGCAGCCGGTACGTTGGAGGCGTGCAACTCGGCAGACCTCGGACGGCAAGCGCCGCAATGGCCTGTGCGGCATTGATGGTCAGTGGTTGTGGCATGGGCGACGACGTGATGGCAACCATCGGGATGCCGCAATCGGAGACCGCGACGTCGGGAACCAGCGTGCAGACCTTCGCCGAACCGCCGGCGGTGGACTCGGGTGAGGCGCCTGACTTCGTGATCACGCCGGCGCAGCGCGCGTTTCTCGACGCGCTCTCCGAAGCGGGCGTGGAACCGTCGAGTGAATTATCCGCCTTGAACATCGGCTCCTGCGTGTGCCAGGCGCGTGCCGCCAGGCAGAGCGACCAGGAGGTGTGGGACTTCGTCCTGCCGATGGTGCGCGGCGACGTCAGGGACTCGTATGCCGAATCGATGGCTCCGCCAGCCGGCCAGGTCAACTCCGAGACCGCCGACTACATTCGCATCGCCAACGACACACTCTGCTAGTAGGAGACTCCCCACTTCATGGCCAACAACCGCCAACGCAAACGTCATCGACTCCTCGCGCTAGTCGCGGCAGGGTCGGTGGCGGTACTGGTCGGTCTCGTCGCCGTCGGGCTCTGGATTCTGATGCGGTCCCCAGACTCACCGCCGTCGGCGACGCCGCCCACCGCCCAACCGTCGACCGGCTTGACGACGCCGGGTCAGAAGCCGCGGCCGGAGTTCCAGGACGCCAGTTGCGCGGACGTGATGGTGTTGTCGATTCCCGGCACCTGGGAGTCGTCGCTCCAACTCGACCCCGCCAACCCGACGCAGTTCCCGATCGCGCTGCTGCTCAACGTCACCAACCCGCTGCGGCAGGCGTTCGGCGAGGACAGGGTCGCCGAGTACACGGTTCCGTACACGGCGCAGTTCCACAATCCGTTCGCGGCGGACAAGCAGATGTCATACAACGACAGCCGCGCCGAGGGCACCAAGGCCGCGGTCAAGGCGCTGACGGACATGAACAGCCGCTGCCCGTTGACGAGTTACGTGATCGTCGGGTTCTCCCAGGGCGCGGTCATCGGTGGCGACATCGCCAGCGACATCGGCAACGGCCGGGGTCCCGTCGACGCGGATCTGGTGCTCGGCGTCACGTTGATCGCGGACGGGCGTAGGCAGGACGCCGTCGGTCAGGACATCGGGCCCAATCCCCCGGGCCAGGGAGCGGAGATCACGTTGCACGAGGTGCCGATGCTGGACGGCCTCGGCCTGACGATGACCGGCCCGCGGCCCGGCGGCTTCGGCACGTTGAACGACCGGACGAACGAGATTTGCGCCACCGGGGACCTGATCTGCTCGGCACCTGAGGGGGCGTTCTCGATCGTCAACCTCCCAAAGACGTTGGAAGTACTCAGCGGAGGTGCGGGGCAGCCGGTGCACGCCCTGTACAACACCCCGGAATTCTGGGTGCTCGACGGGCAGACTTCGACCCAGTGGACGCAATCGTGGGCCCGAGGCGTCATCGACAACGCGCCCCATCCGAAGCACGGCTGAGTAGCGGCCAGTAGTTGCTGTGTCGGCGCGGGGTTCAGCCCGGATCACGATGTGGGCAAGGTGGATTTGGCCGATGCCAGAAGGTCACCTAACATTAAGAGAAAAGTAAGAGCACACGAGTGGGAAGCCGCACGGGGTGTCAGCAGAGTTGGTCCGAAATGCAGCGGCCACTCCCCGGTACGATCTTGAGGTTTGGCCTCCCCCGGTTCGCGGCAGGAGCAGCTTCGACAGGAGAGTGAAATGGGATTCCACAACCCGTTCTTGAAGGACGGTCTCATCAGGTTTCCCGACAACGGCAACCTGGTCCGTCACGTCGAGAAATGGGCGACAGTGCGCGGCGACAGCCTCGCGTATCAGTTCCTGGATTTCTCCACCGAGCGCGACGGCGTGGCCCGCAACCTCACCTGGTCCGACTTCAGTGCGCGTAACCGCGCCGTGGGTGCCCGCCTGCAGCAGGTCACCCAGCCGGGTGACCGCGTCGCCATCCTGTGCCCGCAGAACCTGGACTACCTCGTCGGGTTCTTCGGTGCGCTGTACGCCGGCCGCATCGCCGTGCCGCTGTTCGACCCGGCCGAGCCGGGCCACGTCGGCCGCCTGCACGCGGTGCTGGACGACTGCCAGCCGACCGCCATCCTGACCACGACGAGCTCCGCCGAAGGCGTCCGCAAGTTCTTCCGCAGCAGGCCCGCCAAGGAGCGGCCGCGCGTCATCGCCGTCGACGCGGTGCCCAACGAGGTGGCCGCCACCTGGGTGCAGGAGGAAGTCACCCACGACACCATCGCCTACCTGCAGTACACCTCGGGTTCGACGCGCATCCCGACCGGGGTGCAGATCACCCACCTGAATCTGGCGACCAACATCGTCCAGGTCATCGAGGGCATCGGAGGCGACGAGGGTGACCGCGGCGTCAGCTGGCTGCCGTTCTTCCACGACATGGGGCTCATTACGGCGATGGTGTCGCCGCTGATCGGCCACTACGTCACGTTCATGACGCCCGCGGCGTTCGTCCGCAGGCCCGGCCGGTGGATCCGGGAGTTGGCCCGCAAGGAAGGTGACACCGGCGGTGTCATCTCGGTCGCGCCGAACTTCGCCTTCGACCACGCCGCGGCGCGCGGACTGCCCAAGGAGGGCGAGCCGCCGATGGACCTGTCGAACGTGAAGGCCATCCTCAACGGCAGCGAGCCGATCTCCGCCGCCACCGTGCACCGGTTCAACGAGGCGTTCGCCGAATACGGCTTCCAGCCCTCGGCCATCAAGCCGTCCTACGGTTTGGCCGAGGCCACCTTGTTCGTCTCGACCACCCCGGCCAACGAGCCGCCGAAGATCGTCTACGTCGATCGTGACGCGCTCAACGCACACCGCTTCGTGGAGGTGCCCAAGGACGCGCCGTCGGCCGTGGCGCAGGCCTCGGCGGGCAAGGTCGGCGTGGCCGAGTGGGCCGCGATCGTCGACGCCGAGACTGCGACCGAGCTCCCCGACGGGCAGATCGGCGAGATCTGGATCAGCGGCCAGAACATGGGCACCGGCTACTGGGGCAAGCCCGAGGAGACCAGGGAGACGTTCCAGAACATCCTGAAGTCCAGGACCAACCCGTCGCACGCCGAAGGCGCCACCGACGACTCGACGTGGGTCCGCACCGGCGACTACGGCGCGTTCTACGACGGTGACCTGTACATCACCGGCCGCGTCAAGGATCTGGTCATCATCGATGGCCGCAACCACTACCCGCAGGATCTCGAGTACTCGGCGCAGGAGGCCAGCAAGGCGCTGCGCACCGGGTTCGTCGCGGCGTTCTCGGTGCCCGCGAACCAGCTGCCCACCGAGGTGTTCGACAACGCCCACGCCGGGTTGAAGTTCGATCCCCAGGACTCCTCCGAGCAGCTGGTGATCGTCGCCGAGCGTGCGGCGGGTGCCAACAAGATGGACCTCGCTCCGGTGGCCGACGACATCCGCGCCGCGATCGCGGTCCGGCACGGTGTCACCGTGCGCGACGTCCTCTTGACCCCGGCAGGCGCGATCCCTCGCACGTCGAGCGGCAAGATCGGCCGCCGCGCCTGCCGCACCGGTTACCTCGACGGAAGCCTGCGCAACGGAAAGACCGCGAACGCGTTCCCAGATCAGACGGACTAACCGTCGCCACAGGCCGTACGGCCGCGGAAGTGAACATGACTGATACCGAAGACAATTCGCAGCCCACAGCCGACGATCTGCCGGCCCGCACCGACAAGACGGTCGCCGAGGTGCGGGAGTACCTGCGCAACTGGATCGCCAACGCGACCGGGCAGTCCGCCGACTCGATCGACGAGTCGGCGCCGATGGTCGAGCTGGGTCTCTCCTCGCGCGACGCCGTCGCCATGGCCAGCGACATCGAGGACCTGACCGGTGTCACGCTGACCGCCACCGTCGCCTTCCGTCATCCCACCATCGAGGCGTTGGCCACGGTGATCGTCGAGGGCGAACCCGAGGACAACGAGGTCGACACGGGCGACGAGGACTGGTCGCGCACCCGTGAGCACGACGACATCGCGATCGTCGGCATCGGCACCCGGTTCCCCGGCGATCTGAACACCCCCGACGAGATGTGGCAGGCGCTGCTCGAGGGCCGCGACGCCATCACCGACCTGCCAGCGGGCCGGTGGGAGGAGTTCCTCGGCGAGCCGCGGATCGCCGAGCGGGTCGCCAAGGCGCGCACCCGCGGCGGCTACCTGTCGGACATCAAGGGTTTCGACGCCGAGTTCTTCGCGCTGTCGAAGATGGAGGCCGACAACATCGATCCGCAGCAGCGGATGGCCCTTGAGCTCACGTGGGAAGCGTTGGAGCACGCCAGGATTCCCGCGTCGAGCCTGCGCGGCGGGAGCGTCGGCGTGTACGTCGGCAGCTCGACCAACGACTACAGCATGCTCAGCGTGTCCGACCCGGCGGTCGCACACCCGTACGCGATCACGGGTACCGCGAGCTCGATCATCGCCAACCGGGTGTCGTACTTCTACGACTTCCGCGGTCCGTCGATGGCGATCGACACGGCCTGCTCGTCGTCGCTGGTGGCCGTGCACGAGGGTGTCAAGGCGCTGCGCGCCGGTGACGTCGACGTGGTGCTCGCCGGCGGGGTGAACGCGCTCATCACCCCGATGGTGACGGTGGGCTTCGACGAGGTCGGCGGGGTGCTCGCACCCGACGGCCGGATCAAGTCGTTCTCGCAGGACGCCGACGGCTACGCCCGCTCCGAGGGCGGCGGCATGCTGGTGCTCAAGCGCGTGGCCGACGCCCGCCGCGACGGGGACGACATCATCGCCGTCATCGCAGGCAGTGCGGTCAACCACGACGGCCGATCCAATGGCCTGCTGGCCCCGAATCCGGATGCCCAGGCCGACGTGCTGCGCAAGGCCTACAAGGACGCCGGCATCAATCCACGCACCGTCGACTACGTCGAGGCGCATGGCACCGGCACCATCCTCGGTGACCCCATCGAGGCCGACGCGCTCGGCCGGGTGGTCGGCAAGGGCCGCGCCGCCGATCAGCCGGCGTTTCTCGGTGCGGTGAAATCCAATGTGGGACACCTGGAGTCGGCCGCTGGTGCGGCCAGCCTGGCCAAGGTCGCACTGTCGCTGCGCAACGACAAGCTGCCGCCGTCGATCAACTACACCGGGCCCAACCCGTACATCGACTTCGAGAAGATTCACATCAAGGTCATCGACAGCGTGACCGACTGGCCGCGCTACAGCGGCCATGCGATCGCAGGCGTGTCGGGCTTCGGCTTCGGCGGCGCCAACGCCCACCTGGTGCTGCGTGAGGTACTGCCGACCGACCTCGTCGAGCCGGAGGTCCAACCCGACGTCGTCGTCGTGAAGCCGGCCACCGATGCCGCCGACGCGGTCTACGTCGGCGGCGTGAAGATGGACGAGTACGGCGAATTCATCGACGACGAAGACGAATTCGCCCTAACGGCGTCGTCCGACGACGCCGAGCCCGAACTGCCGGGTCTGACCGACGAGGCTCTGCGCCTGCTCGAGGTCGCCCGCGAGGAACTGGACGCAGCCGAGTCGGCTGAGCCGACGAAGACCTTGGTGCCGATTGCGGTTTCGGGCTTCCTGACCTCACGCAAGCGCGCCACGGCCGCGGAGCTCGCCGACTGGATCGACGGTCCTGAGGGTCGGGCGTCGTCGTTGGAGGCCATCGGTCGCTCGCTGTCGAGGCGCAACCACGGCCGGTCCCGCGCCGTGGTGCTGGCCCATGACCACGACGAGGCGGTCAAGGGTCTGCGGGCGCTGGCCGAGGGCAAGCAGACGCCGCTGGTGCTCGCCGCGGACGGTCCCACCACCAACGGACCGGTGTGGGTGCTGGCCGGGTTCGGCGCGCAGCACCGCAAGATGGGCAAGAGCCTCTACCTGCGCGACGAGATCTTCGCCGAGTGGATCAACAAGGTCGACGCCCTGGTGCAGGACGAGCTGGGGTACTCGATCGTCGAGCTGATCCTCGACGACTCGCAGGACTACGGCATCGAGACCACCCAGACCGTGATCTTCGCGATCCAGGTGGCACTCGGCGAGCTGCTCAAGGCGCACGGTGCGAAACCCGGTGCGCTCGTTGGACAGTCACTCGGCGAGGCCGCGGCCGCCTACTTCTCGGGTGGTCTGTCGTTGGTCGATGCCACCCGCACCATCTGCTCGCGCGCCCACCTGATGGGTGAGGGCGAGGCGATGCTGTTCGGCGAGTACATCCGCCTGATGGCGCTGGTCGAGTACTCCGCCGACGAGATCAAGGGAGTGTTCTCCGACTACCCCGACCTCGAGGTGTGCGTCTACGCGGCGCCGACGCAGACCGTCATCGGCGGTCCGCCAGATCAGGTCGACGCGATCATCGCAAGGGCGGAATCCGAGGGGAAGTTCGCCCGCAAGTTTCAGACCAAGGGCGCCAGCCACACCCAGCAGATGGACCCGCTGCTCGGTGAGCTCGCGGCCGAACTGCAGGGCATCGAGGCGCTGCCGCTGCGGGTGCCGTACTTCTCCACGGTCCACGAGGGTGGCTTCATCAGGCCCGGCGGCGAGCCGATCCACGACCTCGAATACTGGAAGAAGGGGTTGCGGCACAGCGTGTACTTCACGCACGGCATCCGCAACGCCGTCGACAACGGTCACACCACCTTCCTGGAGCTGGCACCGAATCCCGTGGCGCTCATGCAGGTTGGGCTCACCACGGCATCCGCAGGTCTTCATGATGCGCAGCTGATCGCGACGCTGGCGCGCAAGCAGGACGAGGTCGACTCGATGACCACGGCCATGGCGCAGCTGTTCGTGCACGGCCATGACCTCGACTTCCGCACCCTGTTCTCGCGCGCATCGGACACTTCCGACTACGCGGACATTCCGCCGACCAAGTTCCGGCGCAAGCCGCACTGGCTCGACGTCCGGTTCTCGGCCGACGGTTCGACCATCCTGCCGGGCACGCACGTCGCGATGCCCGACGGCCGCCACGTCTGGGAGTACGCCCCACGGGCTGCGACCGACCTCGGCACATTGGTGAAAGCCGCTGCGGCAGTGGTTCTTCCGGATGCCAAGCTCACCGCCTTCGAGCAGCGCGCGGTCCCGGCCGACGATGCCCGGCTGGTGACGACGTTGACCAGGCACCCCGGCGGTGCGACGGTTCAGGTGCATGCCCGCATCGACGAGTCCTTCACCCTCGTCTACGACGCGATCGTCACCCGTGCCGGCCAGGCGACCGCCCTGCCGACGGCCGTGGGCGCAGGCGCCGCCATCACCGAGGTGGCCGCCGTCCAGCAGGTCGTCGAGGAGCCCGAGTCCGCCGAGGACGACGCGGCGATCCTCAGCGACAATCTCACCGCGGGCGCGGGACTGGCTGCGGGCTTTGCGAAGTGGTCACCGGATTCCGGCGAACCGATCTCGCAGCGGCTGGGCACGATCGTTGGCAGTGCCATGGGCTACGAGCCCGAGGACCTGCCGTGGGAGGTACCGCTCATCGAGCTGGGCCTCGACTCGTTGATGGCGGTGCGCATCAAGAACCGCGTCGAGTACGACTTCGACCTTCCGCCGATTCAGCTGACCGCGGTGCGCGACGCCAACCTGTACGCCGTCGAGAAGCTGATTCAATACGCGATCGAGCACCGCGACGAGGTCGATCAACTGGCCGAGGTCCAGAAGACGCAGACCGACGAGGAGATCGCCGCCGCGCAGGCAGAGTTGATGGGCGGGGCCACCACGGTGGCCGAGCTCGAGGAGATGCTCGCCAAGAAGGCGACCGAAGCCGAGGCACCCGTCACGGCACCCATCGAGACTGCCGGGATCGTGCCTCCGCCGCCGCCCCCACCGACCAATCCCGCCGGACCCGGCGCCAGCCCCAATGCCGTGGCCAAGACACCGAACCTCGCAGGCGCGGCACAGGTGCTCAACCAGCAGGCGATCTCGGAGGCGCTGAACTCCGACGTGCCGCCGCGGGACGCCGCCGAACGCGTCACCTTCGCGACGTGGGCGATCGTCACCGGCAAGTCCCCCGGCGGCGTGTTCAACGCGTTGCGGGAACTCTCCGACTCCGAAGCGCAGAAGATGGCGCAACGTTTGTCGGAGCGCGCCGAGGGCGTCATCACGGTGGACGACGTCAAGAAGGCGCAGACCATCGAAGAGCTCTCCACCACGGTGCGCGAGTTCCTCGAGGCAGGCGAACTCGACGGGTTCGTGCGGACCATCCGCAAGGCCGAGAGCGATGCCGACGTCCCGGTCTTCGTCTTCCACGCGGCGGGCGGTTCGACGGTTGTCTACGAGCCACTGCTGAAGCGGCTGCCTGCGGGCACGCCGATGATCGGCTTGGAGCGCGTCGAGGGCACCATCCAGGAAAGGGCCGCGCAGTACGTGCCGAAGCTGCTCGAGCTCAATGGCTGGGCGAGCGGAGCGACGGGGGATGGGGCACGGAAGCCGTTCATCCTGACGGGTTGGTCGCTCGGCGGGGCGCTCGCCTATGCGTGTGCGATCGGGCTCAAGCAGCAGGGCGCGGACGTGCAATTCGTCGGCCTCATCGACACCGTCCGCGCCGGCGAGGAGGTTCCTCAGACCAAGGAGGAGACCCGCAAGCGGTGGGACAGGTACGCGGAGTTCGCGGCCAAGAACTTCAACGTGGAGATCCCGCCCATTCCCTACGAGGAACTCGAACAGCTCGACGACGCCGGCCAGGTGCAGTTCGTGCTCGACGCCGTACAGAACGCGGGCGTGCAGATCCCCGGCGGCATCATCGAACATCAGCGGACGTCGTACTTGGACAACCGTGCACTGGAGACGGTGGTGATCGAGCCCTACGACGGTCACGTCACGCTCTACATGGCCGATCGCTACCACGACGATGCCATCAAGTTCGAGCCCCGCTACGGTATCCGTCAGCCCGACGGTGGCTGGGGTGAGTTCGTGCCGGATCTCGAGGTGGTGGCCATCGGGGGCGAGCACATCCAGGCGATCGACGAGCCGTACATTGCGAAGGTCGGCGCGCACATGAGTGAGGCGATCAACCGCATCGAGGCCGGTGTGAAGGCCCAAGAGGAGAAGTAGGCGTCGTGACCGCAGAGACCGTAGAGCCCGCCCACCCCCCGACCACGGCCGAGAAGCTGGCCGAACTTCGCGAGAAGCTGGAGCTGGCCCGCGACCCGGGCGACGAGAAGGCGAAGGCGCGACGCGACAAGAAGGGCATCCCGAGCGCCCGCGCGCGCATCTACGAACTGCTGGATCCCGGCACCTTCTTCGAGATCGGTGCCTTGGCGAGGACACCGGGTGACCCCAACGCGTTCTACGGCGACGGCGTCGTCACCGGGCACGGTGCCATCAACGGCCGCCCGGTCGGGGTGTTCAGCCACGACCAGACCGTCTTCCAGGGTTCGGTCGGGGAGATGTTCGGGCGCAAGGTCGCCAAGTTGATGGAGTGGGTGGCCATGGTCGGCTGCCCGATCATCGGCATCAACGACTCCGGCGGCGCCCGCATCCAGGACGCCGCGACGTCGCTGGCGTGGTATGCCGAACTCGGCAGGCGCCACGAAATGCTCCGCGGCCTGGTCCCGGAGATCTCGCTGATCTTCGGCAAGTGCGCTGGCGGAGCGGTCTATTCGCCGATCCAGACCGACCTCATCGTCGCGGTCCGCGATCAGGGGTACATGTTCATCACCGGTCCCGACGTGATCAAGGACGTCACCGGCGAGGACGTCACGTTCGATGAGCTTGGCGGTGCCGACGTACAGGCGCAGCGCGGCAACATCCACAAGGTGGTCGAGAGCGAGGCCGCGGCCTACCAGTACGTGCGCGACTACCTGAGCTTCCTGCCCGCCAACCACTTCGACAGCCCGCCGATCGTCAATCCCGGCCTTGAACCCGAGATCACCCCATCCGACCTGGAGCTCGACACGATCGTGCCGGATTCGGACAACCAGGCTTACGACATGCACGAGATTCTGCTTCGGATCTTCGACGACGGTGACGTCTTCGAGATCGCCGAGCAGCGCAGCCCGTCGATGATCACCGCGTTCGCCCGCGTCGACGGCCACCCGATCGGGGTGATCGCCAATCAACCGATGCACATGTCCGGCGCCGTGGGCAATGAGGCCTCTGACAAGGCTGCCGGTTTCATCCGGTTCTGCGACTCGTTCAACCTGCCACTGGTCTTCGTCGTCGACACCCCTGGCGCCATGCCGGGTCTCGAGGAGGAGAAGGGCGGCATCATCAAGCGGGGTGGGCGGTTCTTCAACGCCATCGTGGAAGCCGACGTCCCGAAGGTGACCATCGTCGTGCGCAAGGCCTACGGCGGCGGTTACGCGGTGATGGGTTCCAAGCAGCTGTCCGCGGACCTGAACTTCGCGTGGCCGACCGCTCGCATCGCGGTGATCGGCGCCGAGGGTGCGGCCCAGCTACTGGTCAAGCGCTTCCCCGATCCGACCGCGCCAGAGGTGCAGAAGATCCGCAAGGACTTCATCGAGGGCTACAACCTCAACCTGGCGATCCCGTACATCGCTGCCGAGCGCGGCTACATCGACGGCGTCATCGAGCCGCACGAGACGCGGCTGCTACTCCGTAAGTCGCTGCGGCTGCTGCGGGACAAGCAGAACGCCCCCAAGGTGCTGCGCAAGCACGGTCTGCTCCCGCTCTAGCCGAGCTCCGGACCTGTATCGATGAGCGCGCCCGAACGCCGGTTGGTCGTCGGAATCTCGGGATCGAGTGCTCCGCAGCTGGCGGTGAAGTTCCTCGAGATCTCCCGCCACCTGGGCGCCTACGAGACGCACCTGGTGATGTCGCAGGGCGCGCACCGCAGCATCGAGTTGGAGCTGCGGCGCGATCCCGCCGAGGTGGCTGCCCTGGCAGACGTCAGCTACGACGCCAACGACATGGGCGCCCCCATTTCGTCGGGCTCCTTCGAGACGATGGGGATGGTCGTCATCCCGTGTTCGATGCGCACCCTCGCGGCGGTGGCCACTGGCAATTCGGACAACCTGGTGGCCCGCGCCGCCGACGTCACGCTCAAGGAGCGCCGCCGCCTGGTGCTGGTGGCCCGCGAAACTCCGCTCAACCTCATCCACATCGAGAACATGCGAACGGTCACCCTGGCCGGAGGCACCATCCTCCCCCCGGTGATGGCCTTCTATCACCAGCCGCAGACCATCGACGACCTGCTCGCCCAGACGTGCGGCAAGGTCATCGACCAATTCGGCGTCCCCAACAAGACGTTTCGCCGGTGGGGGTCCTGACCGATCGGTCCTAGACCGGTGGCAAGTCCAGCCAGTCGTCGACCTCGAAGCGGTCGCCGCGCGCCACCAGGGTCGCGCCGCCGTGGCCCGGGTAGTGCGCGGGAATCACCGTGGCCCGTGACCGCGATGCCTCGGTGAAGACGCGCTTGCGGCTGACCGCTGCCGCTGCCGGATCAACGTCGAACCCGCATGGGTCGCCGGGTCGGGAGATCTGGATGGGACAGTGGGTGAGATCGCCGACGAAGACGGCGGGCTTGCCGGCGTCGAGCCACAGTACCGACGACCCCGGCGTGTGCCCGGCGGCGGGGCGAAGTCTTAGCGACTCGCTGATCTGTTGGCCGTCCGACCACAGCTCCATCTGGTCGGCGATCGGAAACACGCTGTCGGCCATCACGATTCGCGCGCCGGCTGTCTCGCCTGGGCCGTCGGGCGAGAAGAAGCGGTAGTCGGCCGCTGGCACGAAATAGCGTGCGTTGGGGAACGTCGGCACCCATTCGCCGTCGGGTTCATCCCCCGGTCGCTCTGCTCCACCCCCTGGTACGAGGGTGGTGTTCCAGCCGACGTGGTCGGTGTGCAGGTGAGTGTTGACGACGACGTCGACGTCGTCGGGGTTCACCCCCGCTCGGCTCAACGCGCCGAGGAAGTCGGTGCTCAGCCCCGACAGGATTGGCATGTGCGGGCGGTCCCGGTCATTGCCGACACCGGTGTCGACGACGACGGTCAGGCCGTCGACTTCGATCACCCAGCTCTGCATGACGACCCGCCACCGCCCGGTCTGCGGGTCATAGAACGTCGGGACCAGGAGGTCGGCGTCGTCCAGCCAGGCTTCCGGCGGGGTGGTGGGGAACAGCGACGTGGGGACGTCGAACTGCCACTCGAGGATTCGGGTGACGACGGCGTTGCCCAACCTGATCCGGTCGGTCACGAGTCGACCCGAAGTGGTGGCCGCCCGTTCCGTTTCACGCTTTGATGATGACATGTCGAACCACTTCACCGGATTGAGCCTTGGGCCACCGTTGGGCGACCAACGGCTGGACCTCTGTGATCTGTATGCCTTTCAGTCCCCGGCCGATCCCACGCGCACGGTGCTGATCCTCAACGCCAACCCGAACGCCGACGCGCTGCACCCCGATGCCATCTACCGCCTCGCCATTGACAACGACGGCGATCTGCGCAACGACATCGCGTTCAGCTACGTTTTCTCGACTCCCAGGGACGGCCGCCAGACGGTCGACGTGTACCTGGCCTCCGACGACGAGGCCGAGGAACCGGAAGCGGTGGGCGAGAGGATCTTCGCCGACGTGGACGTGTCGTTCGGGCCGACGCCGACCATCGCGACGTCAGGGGAGTTCACGTTCTTCGCAGGCGCGCGCAGCGATGCGTTCTTCTTCGACTTCGACGGCGTCAAGAATCTCTTCGACACCTCGGGCGGACGGAACTTCACCGATCTGCACGTCTCGGGTGACGCACCGTGGACGGGCGTCGACTCCAACACGACGGCCAACGTGTTCTCCATGGTGCTCGAGCTGCCGACCGCCTTCCTCGGCGCTGCGCCCGACGTCAGGATCTGGGGCCGGTGCAGCCTGCGTCGCGACGGTGAGTTGGTGCACGTCGACCGGGCGGGGCACCCGTCGGTCAGCAGCTTCTTCAACACCGACGAGACCAAGGAGGAGTACAACGCGAGCCTGCCGATTTACGACAGGGAGCGGTGGATCGCGCAGTTCATCCATCTGATGGGCCACACCGGCGGCTACTCCGATGAGGAGGCCATCGCGGCGATCGACGAGGAGGGCACATTGCCCGACATGTTGACGTTCGATCCGTCGAAGCCCGCGAAGTACCCCAACGGTCGGGTGTTCACCGACGACGTGATCGATTACCGCCTGAGCTTCCTGTCCAAGGGCGACATTCCGCCGTCGGGTCTGAGCCCGCACACCGACACCCTCAACGTCTTTCCGTATCTCGGTACGCCGCACTGAGTTTCGAAGCGCCGTGCTTAGGGCTTGATCCGGATCTTGCCCGGCGAGTACAGCCCACTGCGCGTCGCGGAGCCAAGGTCTAGCTGCGCCGGCTGGGCATCGACGACGGTGTCGAACTTGCGCAGCGAGCCCCAGTCGCGGCCCCAGTCGTGCGACAGGTACGCGGCCATCACGTTCTGCCGCAACAGCAGGTCGCTGATGCCGAGCAGGCCACCGTTGAGGCCGTCCTGCCAGGTGTCGGTGTCCTTGCGCTTGGCGTTGTAGTCGGGCGTGATTCTGAATCTGGGGACTTCGGTCACCCCGTCCGCGTGCAGCATCGGCTGCTGGCACGGAAAGGCGAGGCCGACGGCCCAGTCCATCAGCACGGGTTGTTCCGAGCCGATGAACTGCTGCACGGACTTCAGCTCGGGCACGCGCGGCGGGGTGACGGCGATCCAGTCCCCGGGCGTCAGGGAGAGGTCCTCGGCGACGATGCGGACGGCCGTCACGTCCGCAGGCATTTGGCTGCGGTCGAAGCGCAGATTGCGCCAGGACGGGATCGGCCCGAGGTCGTAGGGCACCAGGCGGCCTGCCGCCACCGGAGCGCCGTCGGGCCCCGGTTTTGCGTACTCGAGCTCGACGGTCTGGCCCTCGGTGTGGCCGTTGAAGATGCTGTTTCCGGTGATGCTGCCTGCGGCGGTCACGACGATGAGAGGGTGTGTGTCGTCGGCGGCGGGCAGCTGATACCACCCCGACGTCAGCCGGCTCTGTTGTTGCGCAGGGCCGTTCGCGTAGGTGCCCGCCAGCGGCACACGCTTGGGATCGAGGCCGTAGGGCAGTGGCACGGTCGATCCGTTGACGCCAGGGCTCGACAGTTTGACCGGCGCGTCCCAGTCGTAGTCGGTGCCCGGCGTCGGCAGATCGTTGCGGATCGCTTCGGCGACAATGTGTTCCGGCACGCCGTTGGGGGTGAAGCCCACCGGGCCAACTCCGCCGAGCGGGCCGAGCGCTCCGTAGTTTCCTGGCATCGGCGTCAGGAATCCGGCATTGGCGTCCGGCTCGACGAGCACGTCGTCGGCCAGGCCGCAGCCTCCGGTCAACGCCTTCAGGTTGGACGACGCGTTGGAGTACGTCGGGTACTGCCGCACCACGCCGGCCAGCATCGAGGAGACGAACACCACGACCATGAAGCCCGCGGTGATCGGAATCGGCGCCGCGGTCACCAGGCGCGCCAACCTGCTTTCGGCGCGGTCGCGCGTGAAGTGCAGCCAGAACGCCCACAGCGCGGCAACGGCGAAGAGGGCGAAGAAGATCGAGCTGACGGTGACGCCACCGATCTTCGGCAGCGCGTTGTTGAACGGCACGCCGTAACTCGAGACGTACCACCAGCCGTTGGTACTCGAGAAGGTCAGTGCGATGACGAAGAGCACGCCTGCGGTGAACGCCATCCGGTTGCGGGCCGAGCGCAGCACCACGCGCGACACCAGCACGGTGGCGACCGCGGCCATCGCGGCGCCGACGGCGGCGAACAGACCGAAGTGATGCACCCACTTGGTCGGGGTGAACATCAGGAAGAACATGGTGCCGAAGATGATTCCGACCAGGCGCCACACGGGGCCGCGGGCGACGCCGGGGACCCGTCCGCGGCGCAACATGATGAACAGTGAGGCAAACAAGCTCAGCGCCGTGATGAAGAAGCCGAAGCGGCGCGACAGCGAGCCGTCGACGGTCGGCAGGAACAGGTAGTAGTAGCGCAGGTTCTCGGTGTACCACGCCTGGCTCGGACCGATGGCGGTGCGAATCCTGGTGGCCTCCAACACCGTTGCCAAGGTCTGGTCGGCGAAGACGACGGTCAGGATGATGGTTCCGGCGGCCAGCAGCGGCAGCACCAGCGGCCAAGTCCCCACGATGCGGTGACGGCGCACCAGGATGCGCAGCAGCGGACGGCCGCCCGCCAGCAGCGCCGCGACCGCGATGAGGCCCGTCGGCTGGATGCCAAGGGTGAAGGCGGCCGAGACGACGGCGAGGGCGGCGGGGGTGAGCCGACCCGAGATGATGGCCCGCTCGATGAGCACGTACGTGATCAGCGCGCCCGTGGCGATCTGGCCCTCGGGTCGTAGGCCGTTGTTGAACGGCATCCACGCCGCCATCAGGACCAGACCCGCGGCCCACGTCGCGGAACGGCTCGAGGCCACCGCAGGGCCGAGCCTGGGCAGCACCTCGCGGGACAGCAGCAGCCAGCACACCAGCGCACAGATCAAGTCGGGCAGGCGCATCCAGATGCTGGCGTCGCTGACGTGCGTCATCAGGGCGAGCACGTTGTAGAACCAGCCGAACGGGTCCTCGGGGCTGCCGAACCACCGGAAGTAATTGGACATGTACCCGGCGCGGTCGGCCACGCGGGCCATCTGGAGGATGTAGCCGTCGTCGGACGAGTTGGCCCCGATGACGTGCCACAGCAGGAACCCACCGACGACGACGACGTCGGTCGCCGAGAACGTCCGCCAGCGTGACGGGATCACCCGTTGCATGCGTCGGCCGTCGAGTTGGTCGAGTCGCCACAATGCGACGAGCGCGATGACGGTGGCGACCATGGCGAGCAGCATCGCGCCGAGCTTCACGGCGGTCGGCTTGGTGGTGTAGCGGGTGTCGATCGTCGCCGACAGCGAGAGTCCTTGCGGGGCAGGTCCGGTCAGGCCGGTGAAGACGCCGACGAAGTTGGGCCGCAGGTTGGGGTCGGCGAAGCCGGTTCGCAGTTCCTTGCCGTCGGGACCGGTGAGGCCGACGAACGTCGCGAAGGTCCCCGCTTCGGCCGAGGTGATGTCGATGCGCTCACACCGAGGCGAACTGACCTGGGCCCTTGGCACACTCGCCACCACCACGTTGCGGTCGGTGATGTTGACGCGCGTGCTGGTGACGTTGACGAACAGCGCGTTGAGCGCTGCGTCCTTGGTGTCGGCAGGCGCGGTACCAAGCACCAGTCCACCGGCGGGCGGCATCTGCCTGACCACGTCGCACGGCACGGTGGCCGACATGGTGACCGGCGTCAGAGTGATCAGCGGCGCGGTCACGTTGCCGAGTTGTCCGGCCTGCGGCCAGTTCAACGTGGCGGTCGTCTGCACGACCGGCAGCAGCGGTGTCAGCACCGACAGCACGAAGCCGATCAGGCCTGCGATCATCGCCACCCATCGGGTGGTCTTCGCGGTGGTCACGAGTCCTTCTCCAGTGGCAGGGCTCGGATCGGTCCGCGGCGGGTCCAGCCGAGGACCGTCTCGGTGCCCGCATCGACGGTGACGTCGGGCGCAGTCGCCGCGGGCACGATCCGGTCGAAGCGTTCGATCGAACCCCAGTCGCGGTACCAGTCTCCGCTCAGGTACGTCGGAACCGTCGATGTGCGCAGCAGAGCCTGGACGAAGAGGAAGGGCCCGCCGTCGTCAGCCGACTGCCACTGGTTGGACGAGACGACCACCTGTTTGGCGTTGGGCAGGATTCGGTATTCGGGCAGTTCGGCGATGCCGAGGTGCTGGGACGCCGGCCGCTGGCACGGGAAGTTCGCGGCGGAGGCGATGTCCATCAGCACCGGCGTCGTCGACCCGAGGAATTGCTGCGCGGTCCGCAGCGTCGGGACGCGCGGCGGGGTGAACGCGAACCACTGGTCGGTGGACAGGTTGGGATCGTCGGCGACGATGCGGGCGACGTTGGCTTCCGGTGGCGCCCAGGCCAGTGGGACGCGCAGGTTGCGCCACGCCCGCTGCGGTACCAGCGGGTCGATCGGCTGTACCGACGCCAACTCGCGGAAGCTTCCGTCCGGATTGCGTACGCCCCATTGCAGTTTCAGCGACTGGCCGTAGTTGAAGTCGCCTTCTTCGTCGGTGGACCAGATGGCACCCGCTGCGGCGACGGTGACCAGCGGCCGGTCGGGCGTCCTTGGTGGCAGTTCGTACCAGGCCGACGTCGCCCGTGCCGCTGCGGTGTTCTCGTTGTAACTGCCCATCACGGGAGTACGCGCGGGATCGAGCCCGAATGGCAGGAAGACGCGGGAGCCGTTGACACCAGGGGGTCCGTAACCTCCACCGGTGCCCGCCGAGAATCCGATGCCGACATTCGGCTTGTCTGGTGATCCAGGGGAGTTGACGGTGCCTGGGTTGGCGGTCACCGGCTCGGGCGGCAGAAGGCTGTCGCTGACACCGTTGGGGGTGAACCCCTGCGGATCGGTTCCACCGAGCGGCCCGGCGGGCCCGAACTGCTGACCCGAAACCGGTTGTAGCAGATCGGCATTCGGGTCAGTCTCGACGAGAACGTCGTCAGCCATGGCGCAGCTCGCCGAGCTCAGGCCGGACGCCAGCGCATCGACGTCGGCCTTGGCGGTGGTGTACTGGGGGTAGCGGGCCGCGGCGCCCTTCATCATCGATCCGACTTCGAGTAGCACCATCAACGTCGCCACCACCAACAACGGGGTGGACGCCAGAACCCGGTTGCGGCGGGTGTTCTCGACCTCGACGTGCCCGGTGTAGTCCATCCGGAAGTGCAGCCAGCCGGCCAGCACACCGGTCACGATCGCCAGCCCGAGGAACATCGAGGTGACCGGCTGACCCGCGATCACCGGCTGTTTGTCGAACCACGGCACGCCGTAGTTGCCGACGTAGAACCAGCCGTTGATGCCCGAGGTCGCCCACGCGAGCACGAACAGCAGGGCGGTGACGTACAGCGCGAGGTTGCGTCGGCTGTGCAGCCCGACGCGGGAGAACGTGAACGCGGTGACGGCGCCGAGTGCTCCGCCGAGGCCGGCGAACGCACCGAACTGCACGGCCCACTTCGTCGGCGTGAACGTCAGCAGCAGCAGTCCGACCGCGGTCGTTCCGATCAGGCGCCAGACGGGGGCGGTGACCATGCCCGGCAGGCTGCCGCGGCGCAGGATGACCGCCAGCAGGCCGAAGAGGCACAGCAGCAGGATCAGCACCGAGAAGCGTCGGGTCAGGGAGCCGTCGACGCTGTCCTCGACGGTGAGGAAGTAGTAGCGGAGGAACTCCTGGTACCAGGAGATCGTCGGCCCGACGGTGTACTTGATCCTGGCGGACTCGGCAACGGTCGCCAGCGTCTGGTCGCGGAAGACGATCACGAAGATCAGCGACAGCGACGCCGCGCAGGCCGCGATGGGGGCGAGCAGTCCGGCCTCGCTTCGCTGCCGGTCGCGGGCGATGCGGGCGATCGCGCGGGCCCCGACGAGCAGCGGCGCGATCGCGATCAGGCCTTGGGGGGCCAGGGTGACGCTGAACAGCGCGACGATGATCGCGACGGCTGCGGGCCACGACCGGCGGGCGCCGATCGAGTACTCGACGAGCACCCACGTCAGCAGCACCCCGAAGGCGATCAGCGGTTCGGGCCGAAGGCCGTTGTTGAACGGCAGCCAGCTGGCCAGGAACACGGCGGCACCGGTCCAGACCGCGATCCGATTGCCCGCCAGTCGTCGGCCCAGCCTGGGAAGCACCCAGCGACTCAGCAGCATCCACGTGGCAAGGCCCGCGAGCAGGGCGGGCACGCGCATCCACACGCCAGCCGTGCTGATGGCGGCGAAGTGCGCCAGGACCGACTGGTACCAGTCGAACGGGGCCTCCGAAGCGCCGAAGTAGCGGTAGTAGTTCGCGACGTAGCCGGCGTCACCGGACACCCGTGCGATGGTGAGGTTGTAGCCGTCGTCTGATGAGATGGCGCCGACGACGTGCCAGAGGAGCAGGCCGCCGACCACGGCCAAGTCGGCAAGCCACGTCGCCAGCCCGACACGCCAGAATCTGCGCCACCCACCGGGTACCCGTCGGCCCGACCGGCGGTCCAGCACGGCCAGCGCCACGATCGAGGCGACGGTCGCCAGCACGCCAAGCACCATGAGTGCTGTCTTCATGGCGGTCGGTGAGGTGATGAAGCGGGTGTCGACGTCGATGCGGGCGGACAGTCCCGGCTGGGCGGCCACCTTCAGGTCGGTGAAGACCCCCGCCACCTGTGGCTTCTTCTCGGGTGCGAGCGTGCCGGTGGCTCCAGGGATGCCCACGAAGTCTGCCCCGACGCCCCCTGAGTTGGCCCAGACGTGCAGCGAACTGCAGCCGCCCGAGTTGACGGTCTGCCGTGGTGCGACGGCCGCCACCGAGTCACGGAACGCGACGATGACGCTGTCGGCGGTGGCCCGCACGAACAGACCGTTGCGGCCCGCGTCGACGCCGCCGTCGGGGATCGTCGACAGGACGGTGCCACCCGCGGCGGGGAGCGTCGAGATCGCCTGGCAGGGGATGGTGGCGTCGAGCGCCAGCGGTGCGCCGGAGACCAGCGGAGCCGTCACGTCGGTGATCAGGCCGTCGGTTCCGACGCCTTGGGGCCAGAGGACGGCGGCCGTGGCCTGCTTGACGGGAAGCAGCGGGGTGAGGGCGCAGAGCAGGAGTCCGATGGCGCCCGCGATGATCGCGATGAGTCGAAGGGTCCTGGCGGGCACGAGGCTCGATGCTATGCGACGTCCTCGTGTGCGCTGCGGCGCCATGCGGCCCACGGCGAGAGTCAGCTCAAACGAAGGGGACCGGGCGTCCACAACCCGCTGCGCGTCGCGGTGCCGAGATCGAGGCGCGCCGGTTGGGCGTTCGGGTACCACGGCGTCAGCCTCTGCAAGGCGCCCCAGTCGCGGAACCAGTCGTCCTTCAGGTACGTCGGCACCGGTTCGGCGCGCACCAGTAGTTCGGTGATGCCCAATGGACCGCCCCCGAGGTAGTCCATGACGGGTGAGTTGGCTTCCGCCCCGAAGCGGTCGGGCAGGATCCGCCACTTGGGCACCTCGGTGACGCCGTTTTGGTGTCCGAAGGGCCGCTGGCATGGGAACGCCAGGCCGACCAGCCAGTCCAGCAGCACCGGGTCTTCGCTGCCGACGACATCCTGCAGCGTCTGCAGTCGGGGGATGCGGGGCGGCGTGACGGCGATCCAGTGCTGGGGCGCGAGGTCGTCGTCGGATGCGACGAGGCGCACCTGCGTCGCCTCCCGAGGGATCGCGTTCAGCGAGACACGGAGGGTGCGCCACGCGGGCACGGCGCCGACGTCACCGAAGCCGACGCTCCCGCCGGGCTGACCGCTGGCGGCCTGCTGATCGGTCGCCCACTGGACGACGACTTCGCCAGGATCGAAGCGGCCAGCGGCGGCGACCACCAGCAGCGGTCCAGCCTGATCGCGCGGCGGCAGCCGGTACCAGGCGGACCGCAGATGGGCGGGCTGCTGGGTGCCTGCCCGCCAGCTGCCCATGACGGGCGTGGTGGCGGGATCGAGGTTGTAGGGCAGCCGAGCCCGCGAGCCGTTGACCCCCGCGGCGGCGGTGGTGCCGCCCTCCGTACCCGGTTCGCTACCGGTCACCACCGAGCCATCGGAGTCGGCGAAGTTACCGCTGCCCTGTGGCTCGGAGACGGGGTCGGCCGACACGTCGGCGGGAATTCCGTTGGGGGTGAAGCCCTGTGCCAGACCGGCGCCGAGCGCGACGCCCACCGGTGCGTCCACCGGAGTCAGCATGCCCGCATTGGTGTCCTGCTCGACCAGCACGTCGGTGGCCAGGCCGCACGTCTTGCCTGCCAGCGCCTCGAGGTTGGACCGGCCGACCGTCCACGCGGGATACTGCCCGACCACCGCCACGGTCAGCGAAGCCACTTCGAAGATCACCAGGGCCCACACGGCGATCGTCAAGGGCGCCTGGGCTACTCGGGACCAGCGTCTCGGTTTGCTCGGCGGGGTGCTGCCGCGGCCGGTGAAGTGGAACCAGGCCGCGACGAGCAGAGCGACGACGGACAGGCCCAGCAGGATCGTGGTGAACCCGAACGTGTACTGCGGGAACTCATTCGACCATGGCACACCGAAGCTCGAGACGTACCACCAGCCGTTCACGCTGGCGAACGAGAACGCGGTCATGAACAGCACGGTGGCCGCGAAGATGGTCCGGTTGCGCCTGGACTTCATTGCGGCGGCGCCAACGGCGACGGCGGCCAGTGCGCCAAGGGATCCGGCGAGGCCTGCGAACACGCCGAAGTGGTGCGTCCATTTGGTCGGGGTGAACATCATGGCGAGAAACGAGATGATCGTGATGCCGATGATGCGACGGCTCGGCCCCGAGGCAGTCCCGGGAATTCGCCCCTTGCGCAACGACATTGCCACCGAAATGGCCAGCGCCAAGAGCAGGGCGAGCACGGCGAATCGCCGCGCCACCGAGCCGTCCGGGCTGGCCATGAACAGGCGCTCGTAGCGGATGTGCTCGTCGAACCAGGCCAGGCTCGGGCCGACGGCGGATTTGAACGCGCTGGCCTGCACTTCGCTGGTGAACGTCTGGTCGCGGAAGATCAGGAAGATGGTGACCGTGCCCGCGGCCATGATCGGTGCGAGCAGCGCGAGGCGGCCGAAGCGCGAAGTATGCGCCGCCACAATGGTCTTCAACGGCCCGATCGCGACGAGCAAGGCGCCGACGGCGGCGATGCCGGTCGGCCCGGAGAACAGCGTCAGCGCGCCGATGATGATGGCGATCGCGACCGGCAGCAGCCTGCTGGTGGCCACGCCGCGTTCCACCGAGCACCAGGTGAGCAACATGCCGAGGGCGATGATGGGTTCGGGTCGCAGCCCGTTGTTGAGGGGCAACCAGAACGCCAGGAACATGCCCGCCGCCGTCCATGCCGCCACCCGGCTGGTCTTCACCGCGTGCCCCAGTCGAGGGATCACCTCGCGGCTGATCACCCACCAGCACGCCAACGCCATCACCAGCGTGGGCAGTCGCACCCAGACGCTCGCGGTGCTGATGTGCGCCCACAACGCGAGCAGGTCGTAATACCACCCGA